>JAZQPA010000201.1:0-19866 GCA_045628125.1 Bacteroidaceae bacterium | reverse complement strand
CTTTAATCACTATCTTTGCACCATGCAGATACTTCTAGCGAATGCCAAAATCATGTACGGGCAATCGGACGTGCAACCGCTGTCCGAACCGTTGTTCCAATCCACGGCCAACCGACTGGCTATGGAGATGGCAGCATGCGACATCGATACCCTGGCACATGAGCTGGATTGCAGCCGCAAACTGGCTGCCGAGAACTGGAAACGATATCAGGACTTTCTGACGGCCGAAAAACTTCCTGCCATCCTGGCGTACAACGGTCAGGCATACAAGCATCTGCGTGCCCAATCGCTTACCCCCAAGGCCCTGGAATTTGCTCAGCGCCACCTGTGGATTACCTGTTTTCTGTACGGCATGCTTCGACCTATGGATGCCATTGTGCCCTACCGGATGGAGCACTGCGTGAAACTGCCCGCTACCGACGGTAAACCCATCAACACGTATTGGAAGGACAAGCTGACCGATGTACTCATCAATAGTGTAAAGGCCGATGACGGCATTTTGGTACACCTCTCTACCGAAGAATACGAGCATCTGTTCGACTGGAAACGGGTGTGCGAGGAGGTGAAAGTGATTCATCCATTGTTCTATGTGCGCCAGAAGGACGGAAGCCTTAAGATGCAAGCCGTCTGGGCCAAGTCATGCCGTGGAGCCATGGTGCGGTTCATCCTTCAGCAGCAACTCATTCACCCTGACGACCTCAAGGCCTTTGAGTATGAAGGTTTCATGTATAACCCCAACCTGGGCGAGGAGCTTTATCCGCATTTCGTCCGGGAATAAAATAATGTAATACCTATGAAGAAATTTGTACTTACCGTAGCTGCAGCACTGACCTTCAGTACCGCTTTTGCACAGATACCTGGTGCTGCCCGTAGCCCAAGAACCGCCGTACTGGTGGATAACGACCTGTGTGGCGATGGCGACGGCCTATTCCACCTGGTGCATCAGTTGCTTTGCACCAGTTCCGACGTGAAAGGTATAGTGGGAGCGCATGTGGGCAACCAGAGTTCATGGAACCGGCAGCAGAATGAGGCGAAGAAAAACAATGCCGAGATTTCGGTGAGCCGTGCCCAGGAGATTGCCGAACTGTGCGGTAAGGCCGGACAGATTAACATTCAGCCGGGTGCCCCTGAGCCGATGACAGATGACCATACGCCGGTGGTTTCGGAAGGTGCCAAACTGATTATTGCCGAAGCCAAGAAAGCCACTCCCGAGAAGCCGTTGTACCTGTTGTTCGGAGGCCCATTGACCGACATTGCTTCGGCATGGCTGATGGACCCCAGCATCTCTAAGAATGTGATATTACTATGGATTGGTGGCCAGGAATACCGTTTCGGTCATCCGTTTCCTCCCGAGCATAATGTAGGCAGAAACCTAGTGGAATATAACCTGCGTCTGGATGTGAATGCAGCCAAGGTGGTGTTCAATCAGAGCGACCTGACCCTGTGGCAGATTCCACGTGATGTGTACCGCCAGTGCATGTACAGCATGGCCGAGATGGATGATAAGATTGCCCCACTGGGGAAGATTGGCGAATACCTGACCAGCAAGTTGGGCGGTTTTGCCCGCATGGCCGACACCTACGTGCTTGGTGACAGTCCTCTGTGCCTGATCAGTACACTGACCACTACCTTTGAACCCGGTGCTGCCGGCTGTTTCTATGAAACCACTCCTGCCCCTTTCATCACCGATGAGGGGTTGTATGACTTCTCCAAGAAGGGACGTGACATTATTGTATATAAGAGTGTAGATACCCGCCTGCTGTTCGGTGATATGGAATCACGGTTCCGTAAGGCGGCAAACTTTAGCAAATGAAACCACATCATCAAATGATCAATTTCCGGCTGTTGGCTTTATGGGGCATGCTATTGCTCCTATTGCCCGCCACACCCGCAATGGCACAATCGGGCAAGATAAAGGTCAGTTGCCTGGGCAACAGTATCACTTACGGCACCGGTTTGGAAAACCCCGATACCGAATCCTATCCGGCCATCCTGCAACAGATGCTGGGAGACGGCTATGAGGTGATTCGCTACGGAAAGCCCGGAGCCACCCTTATCAACCGCGCCTTCCGTCCTTATATGGCCAGTGAGGAGTATCATCTGGCCATGCAGCGACCTTGCGATATCGCCGTCATTCATCTGGGTGTGAATGACACCGACCCCCGTTCCTGGCCGCATTACCGGGAGGATTTTGTGCGTGATTATCTCAGCCTTATTGATTCCGTGCGCAGCCTTAATCCCAAGTGCCGTATTCTGGTGGCTAAGATTGCTCCCCAGCGGAATACCCATTACCGTTTTCAGAGCGGTACACGCGACTGGAACCTGCAGATCCGCGAGGCGATTGCCACCGTGGCGCAAGCCGGCAACTGCGAACTGATTGATTTTTATACCCCACTTCACCGCCATCCCGAGTTGCTGCATGACAATGTACACCCCAATGTGGAGGGAAGCCGAATCATGGCTCAGGTGGTGTACAGTGCCATAACGGGAAACTACGGAGGTTTGAAACTGGCAGAGTGTTTCTCCGACCACATGGTTCTGCCACGCAACCGCCAACTGACCATCGACGGAACAGCCAATGTGGGCGACCCGGTTACGGTAAGCATTGCCGGACAGCAGCACCGCACCACCACCGCTGCCGATGGTACCTGGGCAGTGACCCTTCAGCCGCTGAAAACAGGCGGACCTTATACCCTGAGCGTCAAGACAGACAAGCAGCAGGTGACCGTGAAGGATATCCTGGCGGGTGAGGTATGGCTGTGCTCGGGACAATCCAACATGCAGTTTGCCTTGAAGGATTGTTCCACAGGAAAAGAGGATATCCCCCAAGCAGGAAACCCTCGGATACGCCTGCTCAACTACCAGTGGCTGAGTGACACGTACAACCATCCGTTCCCAACCGAATTGTTGGATAGCATCAACCACCTGCGCTACATGACACACGCCACCTGGCAGGAGTGCAATCCTGAATCGGCTGCTGCATTCAGTGCCATCGGCTATTATTTTGCCCAGGCGCTGCAGGATTCCATTCAGGTGCCCGTGGGCATCATCCAGAATGCCGTGGGCGGATCGGGTATCGAGTCATGGATAGACCGTACCACCATGGAGCTGGAACTGCCTGCCATTCTGAACGACTGGAGCAATAATGATTTCCTGATGGATTGGAACCGCGAGCGTGCCAAGGTAAACATGGGCGAGAACCGCAGCAAATTCCAGCGACATCCGTTTGAACCCTGCTATATGTACGAGGCCAATGTGGAGATGCTAACCCACCTGCCCATCAATGGTGTGTTGTGGTACCAGGGAGAATCAAACGCGCATAATGTGGAATCGCACGAGAAGATGTTCCAGATGCTGGTTCGCTCGTGGCGACAGGCATGGAAACAGCCCGATATGCCTTTCTATTATGTTCAGCTCAGCAGTTTGAACCGCCCCGCATGGCCCTGGTTCCGTGATTCCCAGCGCCGGCTGATGAATGCCCTTCCTCATCTTGGCATGGCTGTCAGCACCGATTTGGGTGATTCGCTGGATGTGCATTATCATCAGAAGAAGCCATTGGGTGAACGTCTGGTACGCTGGGCCCTGCATAACGACTACGGCCGGAAGGATGTGGTTCCCAGCGGCCCGCTATTCCGGAATGCCGTACGGGAAGGAAATGCCATCCGGGTGCAGTTTGATTACGCACAGCAGTTAGCCACCGGTGACGGCATGCCGGTACGCGGTTTCGAGGTGGCCACTTACGATGGTTTGTATTATCCGGCCACAGCAGTAATTACCGGCAGTGAGGTGCGTGTCAGTTGCCCGCAGGTGGAAAAGCCGCATTTTGTGCGGTATGCCTTCCAGCCCTACACCACGGCCAATCTGGTGAACGGCCAGCGCTTGCCAACCTCAACTTTCAGGAGTGCCTATGTAGAATAAAAAAGGGTTGACCCAACGGTCAACCCTTTTTATATATTAGGATAAGAAATTAATCTTCCTTCTTCTCCTGACGCTCAGGACGTGGACGACGCTCGCCACGGTCACGGCGCTCACGACGCTCACCCTGCTCGCCCTCTGGACGAGGACGGCGCTCACGCTGTGGACGCTCTACATAGTCAGCTGGCTTCTCCAACAGCACCTTGCGGCTCAACTTGAACTTACCGGTCTTAGGATCAATCTCCAGCAACTTAACCTGCAGCTTGTCACCTTCCTTGATTCCAGCCTCCTCAACGGTCTCCAGACGCTTCCAGTCAATCTCTGAAATGTGCAGCAAACCATCCTTGCCTGGCAGGAACTCAACGAATGCACCGTAAGGCATTACGCTACGAACGGTACCCTCGTAAACCTCACCAATCTCAGGAACAGCCACGATAGCCTTAATCTTAGCCAAAGCAGCATCAATGCAAGCCTTGTTGGTACCAGCTACCTGAATCTTACCTACGCCGTCAACCTCCTCGATAGAGATGGTAGCACCGGTCTCCTCCTGCATACCCTGGATAATCTTACCACCAGGGCCGATTACAGCACCGATGAACTCCTTAGGGATGATCATCATCTCGATGCGTGGAGCGTGTGGCTTCAGATCCTCGCGTGGCTCAGCAATACAATCGGTAATCTTACCCAAGATATACTCACGACCCTGCTTTGCCTGCATCAGCGCCTTCTCCAGAATCTCATAGCTCAAACCGTCGCACTTGATATCCATCTGGGTAGCGGTGATACCGTCACGGGTACCGGTTACCTTGAAGTCCATATCGCCCAGGTGATCCTCATCACCCAAGATATCGCTCAGAATAGCATACTTCTCCTCGCCTGGGTTCTTGATCAGACCCATAGCAATACCAGAAACTGGCTTAACCATCTTAACACCTGCATCCATCAGTGCCAATGTACCGGCACAAACGGTAGCCATAGATGAAGAACCGTTTGACTCCAGGATATCACTTACCAAACGAACAGTGTAAGGATAATCTGCAGGAATCTGACCCTTCAATGCACGCCATGCCAGGTGACCGTGACCAATCTCGCGACGGCCAACACCGCGCTGAGCCTTAGCCTCACCGGTAGAGAATGGAGGGAAGTTATAGTGCAACAGGAAGCGCTCACGACCCTGAGTCAGTACGTCGTCAACAATCTTCTCATCGCTCTTGGTACCCAGGGTACAAGAGGTCAGTGACTGTGTCTCACCACGGGTGAACAGAGATGCACCGTGAGGGCCAGGCAATACGTCAACCTCGCAAGAGATAGGACGGATCTCGGTGGTCTTACGGCCATCCAGACGCTGTCCCTCGTCCAGGATACAACGACGCATAGCATCGCGCTCTACATCGTGGTAGTAACGGTCGATCAAGCTGTCCTTCTCATCCAGATCGATGTTCTCATCGTTCTCGTGAGCAGCATGATAGGCTTCCTTGAAATCTTCAACAATCTTCTCGAAGGCAGCAGCACGGGCGTGCTTCTCCAGTGCCTGCTTGGTAACGTCGTAAGCTGGCTGGTAGCAAACCCTCTTCACCTCCTCACGCAACTCCTCGTCGTTCACCTCGTGGCAGTACTCACGCTTAACGGTGGTACCACACTCCTCCATCAGCTCCATCTGAGCCTTGCAGTGAACCTTGATAGCCTCGTGAGCAGCCTTCATGGCATTCAGCAGATCCTGCTCTGAAACTTCCTTCATCTCACCCTCAACCATCATGATGTTGTCGTAGGTAGCAGCCACCATGATATCCAGGTCAGCCTGCTCCAACTGAGCGAAGGTAGGATCGATAACGAACTCACCGTTGATGCGAGCTACACGAACCTCAGAGATAGGACCCTCGAAAGGAATATCTGAAACAGCCAGAGCTGCAGAAGCAGCCAAGCCGGCCAATGCGTCAGGCATATCTACACCATCAGCACTGAACAAAATGATGTTTACATAAACTTCAGCATGGAAATTGCCTGGGAACAATGGGCGCAATGCGCGGTCAACCAGACGGCAGGTCAGGATTTCATAATCAGAAGCTTTTCCCTCACGCTTGGTGAAACCACCAGGGAAACGGCCGAATGCGCCGTACTTCTCACGATACTCTACCTGCAAAGGCATAAAATCAGTTCCGGGAACTGCATCTTTTGCGGCGCAAACAGTTGCCAGCAGCACGGTGTTGCCCATACGCAACATCACAGCTCCATCAGCCTGCTTCGCCACTTTCCCGGTTTCGAGTGTGATGGTTCTTCCATCAGCCAACTCGATAGTTTTGGTAATAACGTTCATCTAAAAATATGTTTATAACAATTTGTATTTCACAAAAATCGCGCAAAGATACTAATAATAAGGTAATTTAACATCGTTTTGACTACTTTTTTCATTCAGATTTGGCATTTTTTATATTTTCTGCGTAATTTTGCACCCAAATTTGCGGAATGAGGGTGGATAACCGTTGTTAACGTTGATTTTTTTCATCCGTTACCGCAAGATTGTCATCAATAGAAACTGCTAGAAAATGAAGAAACTTTTATTCGGCTTAGGCATAGTTGCAGCGCTGTTTGCCGCTTGCGACAACTCTCCTAAATTCACCGTACAGGGTAACATTACCGATGCTAAGGATCAGGTGCTGTACTTTGAGAATGTAGGTTTGAACGGCGTAGAGGTTCTGGATTCCACCAAGCTGGGCAGCAAGGGTAATTTTGATTTCTCTTCCAAGGCTCCAGAGGCACCCGAGTTCTACCGCCTGCGTATTGATTCCAAGATCATCAACCTGTCCATCGACTCAACCGAAACCGTCAAGGTCAGCGCTCCTTTCGAGAACATGGCTACCCAGTACAGCATCGATGGCGAGAACAACCAGAAGATTAAGGAACTGTCACTGAAGCAGATTGAACTGCAGCGTACCGTGAATACCATCAGCCAGTCAAAGGCACTGGCTCCGGGCGAGATTCAGGATAGCGTGATGAATACCATCAACCGTTATAAGCAGCAGGTTGAAAAGGAATACATCTATGCAGGTCCTAACAAGCCTTACGCTTACTTTGCCCTGTTCCAGACAGTAAACGGCTACCTGATTTTTGACCCGGTTAACGACAAGCGTGATATCCGCTGCTTCGGTGCCGTGGCTACCAGTTGGGACAACCTGTATCCTCACTCTGACCGTGCGGGCAATCTGCACAACATTGCCATCCGCGGTATGAAGAACGTGCGTGGCCCTCAGGTTCGCGAGTTGGATGTTGACCCAAGTAAAATCAAGGAGTCAAATACCGTAAACATCTCACTGCCAGACATCAAGGGTAAGATTCATAACCTGAGCGACCTGGAAGGCAAAGTGGTATTGCTGGATTTCACCATTTACAACCATGCCTCATCGGCTGCACGTAACATGCAGTTGCGCGAGCTGTACAGCAAGTACAAGGAGCGTGGTCTGGAAATCTATCAGGTCTCACTGGACACCGACGAGCATTTCTGGAAGACCAATGCCGACAACCTGCCTTGGATCTGCGTGCGCGATGCCAAGGGCTTGTACTCCACCACCCTGTCGCTCTATGGCGTAGTGAATGTGCCAACCTTCTTCCTGCTGGATCGCACCAACACCCCACAGGGACGCAGCGAGGATATCAAGGACCTGGAGGCAGAAATCAACAAATATCTGTGATTTTTTGGGAGTTTCGGGGATAATCACTACCTTTGCCCCCGACAATATAAGATATAAGAGAAGGGTTCCGACACAGTAATGTCGGGATTCTTTCTTTTTTACTACCACATGAGAAACAACAAATAAAAAAGAATATGGCTTATATGACACAAGAAGGCTACGATAAACTGTTAGCCGAATTGAAACACATGGAAGAAGTGGACCGTCCTGCCGCATCCGCAGCCATTGCAGAAGCACGTGACAAGGGCGACCTGTCTGAGAACTCAGAGTACGACGCAGCAAAAGAAGCACAGGGCATGCTGGAGATGAAGATCAACCAGCTGAAGGAGGCCATCAACACTGCAAAGATCATTGATCCAAGCAAGCTGAATACCGATACCGTCCAGATTCTGAGCAAAGTTACTATCAAGAACGTTAAGAACAACGCCAAGATGACCTATTCTATCGTGTCTGCGCGCGAGGCCGACCTGCGTGCCGGTAAGATTTCGGTAGAGACCCCTATCGCAAAGGGATTGCTGGGTCATAAGGTAGGTGACGTGGTGGAAATCCGCATCCCTCAGGGTTTGGTTTCTTTCGAGATTATGGACATTACATTCTAAAACAGACACACCATGGCAACTATTTTCAGTATGATTGTAGCCGGTGACATTCCCAGCTACAAGGTAGCAGAGAACGATCAGTTCTATGCTTTTCTGGATATCAACCCACTGGCAAAGGGCCACACACTGGTTATCCCTAAGCGCGAGGTGGATTATTTCTTTGATCTGACCGATGAGGAAATTGCAGCTATGCAGGTGTTTGCCAAGCATGTGGCAGCAGCCATCAAGGCAGCGTTCCCATGCCTGAAGGTGGGACAGGCCGTCTTAGGTCTGGAGGTGCCTCATGCACATATCCACCTGGTACCTATGCAATCAGAGAAAGACATGCTGTTCAGCAATCCTAAGCTGAAACTCACCCCCGAGGAGTTCAAGGCCATTGCTGAAGCTATTGCAGAAAAGTTCGTTTGAGGTTAGCCTCAAACGAACTTTTCTCCTAAATGTATCTGTACGTCATTGACGTATTTCCGGATATTGGCAGCTTTGGAACGCGGGCAGATAAGCAGAACGTTCCGGTGCTCCATAACGATATAATCATTCAAATCCTCTACCACCACCAGTTTCTCGTGTGGTGTCTGAATCAGGTTGCGCTCGCTGTTGTAAGCTATCACCTGGTTGCCTCCGGTCACATTCTCGTTGCTGTCCTTTGGCGACATCTGATAATACTGCTCCCAGGAACCCATATCCATCCATCCGAATGAGCAAATCATGGCATAGACATCCTTACTGCGCTCCAGGATACCATAGTCGATAGACAGGTTGGTACATGAGGCATAAATATCCTCGGAACGGCGGCCAATCTCTACCTTATCCGCTATTTCCGGAATATAATCCACCACAGTGGTGAGCAAGCTCTCCACACTCCACAGGAAAATACCCACGTTCCAATAGAATTCTCCGGTTTCCATAAACAACTGGGCAAATTCCTTAGTCGGTTTTTCTGTGAACGACTGAACGCGGAACATATCACCATCCTTCTCGTCCGATACCTGAATGTAACCATAGGTGGTTTCCGGACGGGTAGGCTTAATCACCAGTGTCAGCAATTTGGTGCCCTGTGCCACAAACTCCAAACCTTTCAATAAGCTGTTGCGGAATTCCCCCTCATTCAGGATGACCTGGTCGGTAGGCAGTACGGCCATATTGGCATTGGGATCCATGGCATACAGATGCGATGCCGCCCAAGTGATGGCCGGAGCCGTATTGCGGTACTGGGGTTCCAGCAGGATATTCTCTTCAGGCAAATCGGGCAATTGCTCACGAACCAATGCAGCATGATCACGATTGGCCAGCACATAAATATGATCGGTATCGAAAATAGGCTTAATACGCTGATAGGTCATCTGCAAAAGCGACATTCCCATTCCAAAGAAATCCAGGAACTGCTTGGGAACGTCTCTGCGGCTATAAGGCCAAAGTCGGATGCCTTTACCACCTGCCAGCAACATGCAGTAGTTATGATTATTGTTCATAGCTTTGATTCAGTGTTTGATTTGTTGCTAAGGTAAACATTTCTGACGTTTCTGCCTAACAAATACAACTTTTTTTGCAATTTTTCGCCAAAAAGTTTGCAGATTAAGAAAAATACGCTACCTTTGCACCCGCAAATAAGCACTAAGCTTATGAGCCCAGATGGCGGAATCGGTAGACGCGCTGGTCTCAAACACCAGTGGGGCAACCCATCCCGGTTCGATCCCGGGTCTGGGTACAGCAAACACCTCTTAATCATTTGATTTTGAGGTGTTTTTCTTTTTTAAAAGTGTACAAAAAGAGCAAATAACTAGCCATTCGTTCCCAATGGAAAAGAACATCACCCCTGAAGAGGCGCTGGAAATCATTACCTCGCCCAAACCATACTGCATGCCTTATGATGTGTTAAGTCCTGAGGTGCAACTGCGTGCCAAGCGGCTGTGCCATACCTACAATCAGACAGGACCTGACGAGATGGACAAACGCCGGGACATTCTGAATGAGTTATTGGGCACCAGTCAGGGAGCAGTTATCAATCCGTCATTCAACTGCGACTATGGGTTCAACATCCATTTCCACGGGTTTGCCTTACTGAATTACAATACCGTCATTCTGGACACCAGCCCTGTCCACATCGGTCATGAGGTGTTTATTGCACCCGGTGTCTGCATATCCTGTGCCGCACATCCCGTAAATCCCGAAGGGCGTCATCAGGGCCTCAGCGTTTCTGCACCCATTACCATCGAAGACCAGGTATGGATAGGAGCCAACAGCACCATCTGTGGCGGAGTGACCATAGGCAAAGGTTCCGTGATTGGAGCCGGAAGTGTGGTGAACCGCGACATCCCACCCTACAGCGTGGCCGTGGGAGTTCCCTGTAAGGTTATCAAAAGTTCACTGGACGAATAAAACAAAAGAGTGCAGGCAAAACCTGCACTCTTTCTGTTTGTATGGATAAAAGTATTAGTTCTTCTTCAAACCCTTTACTGCATCCTTCAAAGCACCAGCTGCTTCCTTAACGTTCTCAACCTTAGCCTTGGTCTCCTCAGCAGCAGCCTTAGCCTCCTCTACCTTCTCAGTTACAGGAGCTGCAGCCTCCTTCAGTTCCTCAGCACCAGCTTCCTTAACAGCCTCAACTGCCTCGGTAGCGCCCTCAGCAGCACCCTGCTCGCCAGTTACCACCTTAGCACCAATCTTCTTCAGCTTCTGAATCAGAGTCAGCTTCTCCTCCTGAGTCAGGTCCTCACCCTTCTCAACCAGAGCCTTCAACTCAGGGTCAGCAGAAACTGCTTCCTTAGCCTGCTCTACCATCTCCTGGATTGACTCCATAGAAACCTCCTCAGTAGCCTCAGTATTCTGAGCCTGGTTACCGCCACATGCGGTCAATGCAAATGCAGCAACAGCTGCCATAAAAATCTTCTTCATTTTTCTTTTCTCTTAAATTAATTCATTGCTTAAATTGCGGTGCAAAATTAATCTATTTCCTCCACAGTAAGCCATAAAGCCTATAAAAAAACATAGAAAAATGCATTTTTTTATTATATAAGGTATAGTGGTATTCTTTTTTTCTATACTTTTGCGCCCAAAACCAAATGAATTGTAAAAGATGACGCAAAAGAACCTAGTTATCGTAGAGAGCCCGGCTAAGGCCAAGACTATCGAAAAGTTCCTAGGAAAGGAATATAAGGTGATGTCCAGCTACGGACATATCCGTGACCTGAAAAAGAAAGAATTCAGCATTGATACGGAAACATTCCAACCCGAATATGAGATACCGGAAGATAAGACTAAACTGGTAGAAGACCTGAAGGCACAAGCCAAGAAAGCAGAAACCATCTGGCTGGCATCCGATGAGGACCGCGAGGGAGAAGCTATCAGCTGGCACCTGAGCGAGGTGCTGAATCTGGATCCGGCGTCAACCAAGCGAATCGTATTCCACGAGATTACCAAGCCTGCCATCCTTAAGGCTATTGAGAACCCACGCAGCATTGACATCAATCTGGTGAATGCGCAGCAGGCACGCCGTGTGCTGGATCGCATTGTGGGCTTTAAGCTGAGCCCTGTGTTGTGGAAGAAGGTTAAGCCATCTTTGAGTGCAGGACGAGTACAGAGTGTTGCCGTTCGTCTGATTGTAGAGCGTGAGCGTGAGATTCAGCAGTTCCAGAGCGAGGGCTCATACCGTGTGACAGCTATCTTCCTGGTTCCTGACGGCGACAAGGCTGTGGAACTGAAAGCAGAGCTGAATACCCGTTTCCACACCCAGGAAGAAGCTAAGGCATTCCTGGAGCAGTGCCGCGATGCACAGTTTACCATCAATGACATCAACACCCGTCCTCAGAAGAAGACACCGGCCGCACCGTTCACTACCAGTACCCTGCAGCAGGAAGCTGCCCGCAAACTGGGATTCACCGTGGCTCAAACCATGATGGTGGCTCAGCGACTGTATGAATCAGGTTGCATTACCTATATGCGTACCTACTCGGTAAACCTTTCTACCCTGTGTCTGGCTCAGAGCCGTGATGCCATTGTAGAGCGCATGGGCGAGAACTACGTAAAGACACGCCAGTATGCCACTCATACCAAGGGTGCTCAGGAAGCACACGAAGCTATCCGCCCTACCGACATGAGCCGTAATCAGATCGAAGGCCAGTTGCAGGAGCGCCGTCTGTATGAACTGATCTGGAAGCGCACCATTGCCAGCCAGATGGCTGATGCCGAGGTGGAGAAGACTACCATCAGCATTCAGATGAGCGAGAATCTGCCTGTATTCCAGGCCACCGGCGAGGTTGTTAAGTTTGACGGTTTCCTGAAAGTATACCGTGAGAGTCTGGACGATGAGGTAGAGAGCAACGAGGATGAGAGCCTGCTGCCAGCAGTAAGCGTAGGTCAGCAGGTTGACCAGAAAGAGATTTGTGCGACCGAGCGTTTCACCACTCACCCACCCCGTTATACTGAGGCAAGCCTGGTACACAAGATGGAGGAACTGGGTATTGGCCGTCCTTCTACTTATGCGCCAACCATCAGCACCATCCAGCAGCGTGAATATGTGATTCGCGGTGACAAACCGGGAGAGAAGCGCCAGTACAATGTGCTGACACTGAAAGAGGGTGAAATCTCTGATAAGGAATGTACAGAGACCTGCAATTCAGAGAAGGGCAAGCTGCTCCCAACCGATGTAGGTACTGTAGTCAACGACTTCCTGTTGCAGTATTTCCCTAACATCATGGATTACAACTTCACCGCACGCATCGAGCGCGAGTTTGATGAGGTGGCCGAAGGCGAAGTAGAGTGGAACAAACTGATATATACCTTCTATGAGAAGTTCAACCCAGAGGTGGACAGTGCCATGCACATCCAGTCAGAGCACAAGGTAGGCGAACGTGAGCTGGGTAAGGATCCTATCAGCGGCAAGCCAGTATTTGCCAAGATTGGCCGTTTCGGCCCTGTCGTGCAGATTGGTTCTGCCACCGATGCCGAGAAGCCTCGTTTTGCCCAGATGAAGAAAGGTCAGAGCCTGGAAACCATCACCCTGGAGGAGGCACTGAAGCTGTTTGCCTTGCCTCGTACCCTGCGCGACTTTGAGGGTAAGCCTATCGTAATCGGTGCCGGCCGTTTCGGTGCTTATGTTCAGCACGATGGCAAATACGTAACCATCCCTAAGGGAATCGATCCGCTGAGCATCACCTTTGAGGAGGCAGCCAAACTGATTCTGGAGAAGCGTAAGGCTGAGGTTGAGAAACACCTGAAGACCTTTGAGGAGGAGCCAAACATGGAAATCATGAACGGACGCTTTGGCCCATACATCGCATTCAACGGACAGAACTTCCGTCTGCCAAAGAGTGTTACCGATCCAAAGGCCCTGACCTATAAGGAGTGTCTGGAAATCATCGCCAAGGCTCCGGATAAGCCAAAGACAACTGCCCGCAAGGCTACTACCCGTAAAAAGTAACGTCTTATGATACGTATTATTCTTTTAGGTTATATGGGTGCAGGCAAAACCACCGTTGGCCGGGTACTGGCCAAGGAGTTGGGATTGCAGTTCTACGACCTCGACTGGTACATTGAAACCCGATTCTGCAAGAAAGTATCCGACATCTTTGCCGCCGAGGGAGAGGAAGGATTCCGCAAAAAGGAGCGCGCCATGCTGCATGAGGTTGCCGAGTTTGAGAATGTGGTCATTGCGCTGGGAGGCGGTGCTCCCTGTTTCTTTGACAACATGGAATACATCAACCAGCAGGGTGACACCATTTACCTGAAAGGAACACCCGATGTGCTTTATCAGCATCTACTGATGGCCAAGGGCAAGCGTCCTCTGCTGGAAGGCAAGACCAAGGAAGAGCTGAAAGAATACATACAGGAATCGCTGGAGAAGCGCGAGCCGTTCTACAGCAAGGCCAAAAACATCTATAACATCCGCCTTATGGGCACTGCCGATCAGGTGGACGACTGTGTGAAAGAAATCCGCAAAATGCTTAATGTCTAATATCTAACAAATTTGAAAGAGTGAGAAAGTGGAGAATTGAAGACTCTGAGGAGTTATACAACATCAAGGGTTGGGGCGTAAATTACTTTGGCATCAATGACAAGGGCCATGTTTATGTAGCTCCTCACAAGAACGGGGTACAGGTGGACCTGAAAGAAGTGGTTGACGACTTGGCTTCCCGCCATGTGACAGCACCTATGCTGCTGCGTTTTCCCGACATTCTGGACAATCGCATTGAAAAGACCGCTGACTGCTTCAACAAGGCTGCCAAGGAATACAACTACCATGGCGAGCATTTCATCATCTTCCCTATCAAGGTGAACCAGATGCGCCCGGTTGTTGAGGAAATCATCAGTCACGGTAAGAAATACAATCTGGGATTGGAGGCTGGTTCAAAGCCTGAGTTGCATGCTGTGCTGGCCACCAATATGGACAGCGACAGTCTGATTATCTGCAACGGCCATAAGGACCAGAACTTTATCGAGCTGGCTCTGCTGGCTCAGAAGATGGGTAAGCGCGTGTTCCTGGTGATTGAGAAACTGCCGGAGTTGGAAATCATTGCACGCACAGCCGAGAAACTGGGTGTCCGTCCTAACCTGGGTATCCGTATCAAGCTGGCTTCATCGGGAGCCGGAAAATGGCAGGAGAGCGGTGGCGATGCATCCAAGTTCGGTTTGAACTCTTCCGAATTGCTGATGGCCCTGCAGATGCTGGATGCCATGGGATTGCACGACTGCCTGAAGCTGATTCATTTCCATATCGGTAGCCAGATTACCAAGATCCGACGCATCTCAACCGCCCTGCGCGAGGCTGCACAGTTCTATGTTCAGTTGCATGCCATGGGATTCAATATCGAGTTTGTGGATTGTGGAGGCGGACTGGGTGTGGATTATGACGGTACCCGAAGCAGCAACAGCGAGAGTTCCGTAAACTACTCTATCCAGGAATATGTGAACGACTGCGTGTACACTCTGGTGGATGCAGCCAACAAGAATAACATTCCTCACCCAAACATCATCACCGAGGGTGGACGCTCACTGTCAGCCCACCATTCCGTGCTGATTATGGACGTGCTGGAAAGTGTAAGTCACGCTCAGATGCCTGAGGACTTCCAACCAGGCCCTAATGACCACCAGCTGGTACATGACCTGACTGAGATTTGGGACAAGCTGAGCAGCCGTTCCATGCTGGAAGACTGGCACGATGCCGAGGATATCCGTGAGGAGGCGCTTGACCTGTTCCGCCATGGCATCATCGATCTGAAGACCCGCGCCCAGATTGAGAGTATGTACTGGAGCATCAGCCGTGAGGTTTCTGAGTTGTGTCACAACCAGAAGCATGTTCCTGATGAGTTGCGCAAGCTGGACAAGCAGATGAGCGACAAGTATTTCTGCAACTTCTCCCTGTTCCAGTCATTGCCTGATTCATGGGGTATCGACCAGCTGTTCCCTATCATGCCAATCGCCCGTCTGGATGAACGACCAACCCGAAGCGCTACGCTTCAGGACATCACCTGCGACAGCGACGGTAAGATCAGCGCCTACGTGAACTACAACCAGCAAACCAGCTATCTGCCACTTCATCCTATCAAGAGTGGCGAGCACTATTATATCGGAGTATTCCTGGTAGGTGCCTATCAGGAGATTCTGGGCAATATGCACAACCTGTTCGGCGATACCAATGCGGTACACGTTTCCGTTGACGGCAATGGATACACCATCGACCAGATTATTGACGGTGAAACCGTAGCCGATGTATTGGAATATGTACAATACGATCCGAAGAAACTGGTTCGCCGCCTGGAGATTTGGGTAAGCAAGGCCGTTAAGGAAGGAAAGATTACCGAATCGGAGGGTAAGGAGTTCATCTCTAATTACCGTGCCGGACTTTATGGTTATACCTATTTGGAATAATAAGCATATGGAAAAACTGACTGTAATTAAAGTTGGAGGAAAGATTGTAGAAGAAACAGAGAGCCTTCAGCAGCTGCTGACAGATTTCTGCGCCATTCCGGGTTACAAGGTATTGGTACATGGTGGTGGACGTTCTGCCACCAAGATTGCCGCCGATCTGGGCATTGAGAGCCACATGGTCAACGGCCGTCGCATTACCGATGCGGATATGCTGAAAGTGGTAACCATGGTCTATGGAGGCCTGGTAAATAAGAATATTGTTGCTTCACTGCAGGCACGCGGCGTAAATGCACTGGGACTTACCG
This sequence comes from Bacteroidaceae bacterium, assembly GCA_045628125.1. Lineage (GTDB taxonomy): Bacteria > Bacteroidota > Bacteroidia > Bacteroidales > Bacteroidaceae > Minthousia. Next base: position 3,498 of record JAZQPA010000201.1, on the reverse strand, counting down.
GAGCCGACCTGAATGTGCTGCGCAGCGACAAGCGCCCAATCAAAGACGGCATTGACTACGGCTTTGTAGGCGATGTTAAGGAAGCCAACAGCGACATTCTGGCTAAACTGATTGCAGACGGTATTGTACCGGTAATGGCACCCCTTACCCACGATGGTCAGGGCAACATGCTCAACACCAATGCCGATACCATTGCCCAGGAAACCGCCAAGGCGCTGTCCAAGCATTTTGACGTCACACTCATCTACAGTTTCGAAAAGAAAGGCGTTTTGCGTAATGCAGACGATGATGACAGTGTGATTCCTCACATCACCCGCGAGGAGTTCCAGGCCTATGTGGCCGATGGAACCGTGCAGGGAGGCATGATTCCCAAACTGGAGAATGCCTTTCAGGCACTGGATGCCGGTGTAAAGAAAGTCATCATCACACTGGCCACCGCTATTGATGGCAATTCAGGCACCATTATTGAATAATTGTTAAATCAGATAGGGCGGGTGTAACTTTCACGAGTTTCACCCGTCTTGCTATTAGAAAGGGATGGAAAGAATCAATTTTCGAACCGATATACTACCTTTAAAGAATAAACTTTTCAGGTTGGCGCTTCGTATCACACTGGACAGTGCGGAAGCGGAAGATATCGTACAGGAAACCATGATTCGGGTTTGGGAAAAGCAGGAGGATTTGCTTCAAGTGGAATCTGTCGAAGCCTATTGCCTGACAATCTGCCGGAACCTGGCCTTAGACAAGCAGGCACTGAAAGCATCGCAGACGGTAGAGCTGAATGAAGCCTTGCACGATAAGCCTGGTCATTCCTCTCCTCATGAAGATCTGGTGAACAACGAGAAACTGGCTATTGTGAAACGGCTCTTTGATGAGTTGCCCATTCAGCAACGCGAAGTGATTCACCTGAGGGATATTGAGGGAAACAGCTATAAAGAAATTGCAAGCCTTTTGAACCTGACAGAAGAGCAAGTGAAAGTGAACCTGTTCCGAGCCAGGCAAAAAATACGCGAACGGTTTAAACATATTGAGAATTATGGATTATAAGTACATCGAGCAATTGGTTGACCGCTATTTTGACGGCGAGACAACCCTGGAGGAGGAACAGATTCTTCGCAGTTTCTTCCGTCAGGAGAATGTGCCAGCTCAGCTGAAACCCTATCAGGACCTGTTCCGCTATCAGCACGAAGCCGGTAAGGTGGAATTGGGCGATGACTTTGACGCCAAGATTCTTGAAGCCGTAGGACAACCCGTGGTAAAAGCCCGCAGAATCAGTTTAAAGGCACGCCTGCAGCCATTCTACCGTGCGGCAGCGATTGTGGCCATTGTACTGACCGTTGGAAATGCAGCACAGCGTTCATTCAACGTCAATGCGGATGAGGAGATGAATAATGAGAATTACACCTCCACTTTTACAGAACCGTCAGCACCGCTCCAGCAGGTGACAACCGCTGTGAATATGGTTTCTGAAGGCAGAAACGAGGGACAGGTGCAAACCGGTGACAGTGTTATGACTGAAAAGAAGAGTGAACAAAAATAAGGAAATTCATTGCTTTTTACATATAGTGTTAAAACAACACGTTTTTTAAAACATGAAACTGTGAAGTTTCAATTCTCTCAAATTAATTAAACAAATACTAGCTTGTTTTAGAAAAAAGGCCTCCGCGTGATGCAGAGGCCTTTTTAACTATGCTTATGCCAGTCGGGCATTTATCCATTTATATAAATAATAGGCGGCAATAAGGCTGACCACCATCAGCACCAATGCCGGTGCCAATCCTATCTCGTCGGTAATTCTTCCTTGGGGATTTTCACTGATATGATACATGATCACGGAGAAACTGTTGTTGGCCACATGCATCAGGATAGATGGCAACAGGCTTCCGGTACGCCAATAAGCCCATCCCAGCAACAGGCCTACAATACCGGCAAATACAATCTGAACCGGATTGGCATGGATAATGCCAAAGACAAGGGCCGATGCGATTATGGCAGTCCTGGCACTGTAGCCCTTCCTCATCAATCCGCCCATCAGTGCACCACGGAAGGTCAGTTCCTCGGCTATAGGACCTATCACGGCTACACTAAGCACACCCAACGGATTACCCATAATAGCCATCATCAGTTCCTCCAGATTATCCGGAATCTCGCACATCTCCTCCAGCACATTGATGCCTACCGAGGTAAGCAGCAATAAAACCACCAGAAGCAACAGCATGAATGCGGGCTGGTTGTTTCTCAGGTCCTCCAACTGAACGTAATTCAAGCCCGTCAGAACGATAATGGTGAACAGGGAACTGAGCAGAGAGGCAAAGATGGTTATCAGCACACCGGACAAGGTGGAAAAGCCCATCATGACGGATAAGGCCGAAATGCCAAGGCCACAGATTACCTGAAAGAACAGGAACCATAAAACAGCACAACCCGGGCGCCAGCAACGTTCAAAATGAGAGGAAAACTGAGACATTTATGATTAACTTTATAATATTGTTTCTACTGTTTGGGCATCCTTCTGAAGCTGATTTGTAAGTTCTTCCACGGAACGGAAACGCTTTTCATCACGTAAGCGTGATACAAACTCCACCTCAATCTGATGGTGATAGACATCGGCCGAGAAATGCAGGATAAAGACCTCAACACTCTTTTCACTGCCATTGTCCACCGTAGGACGGTTACCGATATTCAACATTCCCTTGTAGCGGGAACCATCCAGCATTACCCATACGGCATAAACACCATTGGCTGGCAGAAGCTTGCAAGGGTCATCTACCAGAATATTGGCCGTTGGGAATCCCAACTGACGCCCCACCTTATGGCCGTCCACAATCTCACCTTTCAGATGATAAGGTCTGCCCTGGCAACGGGCGGCTTGCTGCATCTCACCTTCTGAGACCAATGAGCGGACAACTGATGAGCTGACACACACACCATCCATGCTGTATGACTGGGCCAATACCACATGAATACCGATTTCCTGCCCGTAACGCACGTAATCATCAAATCCTTCGGCACGGTTATGGCCAAAACGGTGATCATAGCCGATAACCAGCATTCTCACATTCAGCTGCTCCAGCAGAACCTGCTTCATGAATTCGCGGGCAGTAAGGTGCGACATTTCCACTGTGAAATGCAGCAATGCGGTGTAATCTATGGATTGTTGGGATAAGAGCGAGCACTTTTCCTCCAGGGTGGACAAAAGCTGAGGCTGGTATTCCTTCTGCATCACTCTACGGGGGTGTTCGGCAAAGGTAATGGCCATGGAGGCCAAACCTTTAGATTCAGCAAGATCTTTAATCTGCTGAATCAGAAACTGATGACCTTTATGAACACCATCAAAAAAACCGATTGTTGCTACACTCGGCCTCAAATTTACATGCTCTATTTTGTCAATCAATTCCATTTGAAAGCAAAGTTACAACTATTCCCTCAAGTTGGAAAGCAAAAAACTAAAAAGTCATGATTTATTTGCATATTTGGATAAAAGAGCGTAATTTTGCA
>JAZQPA010000200.1:0-1821 GCA_045628125.1 Bacteroidaceae bacterium | reverse complement strand
AATGGTATCGAACATATCAATGAAGAGGAGGGTAAGCACGCAGATGACCATGTCTATGCTCAGCATGCCCGACCACTCAAACTGGCAGAATATTGGTGCCAGACTTGGAGGTGTGCTGATGATGGAGGTGAAGTTGGTGATACCCAATGGTATGCCTACCACGGTGGTGGCCAGAATACCTATCAGCAAGGCTCCTGTCACTTTGCGCACCAGCAATACGGCACTGAAAAGAATGCCAAAGCAAGCCAGAAGTACGGCAGGACTATGCAAGTCGCCCAAGGCAACCAAAGAAGCATCGCTTGAAGTTACAATACCTGCATTGTTTAACCCGATGAAGGCAATGAACAGTCCGATGCCAGGAGAGATGGAACGGCGCAGCAGCAAAGGCATGCAGTCCACAATCTTCTGTCGTAAGCCTGTGAGTGTAAGCAGGATGAAGATGAGCCCTTCGATGAAAACGGCTGTAAGCGCGAACTGCCAGCTATATCCCATGGTGAGTACGATGGTATAAGCAAAGAAGGCGTTCAAACCCATGCCAGGAGCCAGTGCAAAAGGTAACTTGGCATAGATAGCCATCACCAGTGTGGCAATGATAGATGAAACGACTGTGGCAGTGAAGACTGCACCCGAATCCATTCCTGCATCGGCCAGAATACTGGGGTTCACGGCCAGAATGTAGGCCATGGTGAGGAAGGTGGTAATGCCGCCCATGATCTCCTTCTTTAGGGTCATGGTCTTGGAATCAAATCCAAAGAGTTTGGTTAGCATGTATTCTCTATATTATTATAATAGGTGTTCGATTATTATATTAGGTGTTCGGCAAAAAAGCGTTCCAATCATTAGAGGTTGAACTTAACCGCTAAAGTTGGGTTGAGGAAGAAAGACTTGTCGTTAACAGGGTTATAGACGAAGTTGTTACTGAACTCCCACTCAGTACCTACAGAGATCTTACTATTTACATTAAACCAGAACTGTGGCTCAGAAAGGATTACCAACTGGCCATGTCCGTTGAACTTCTGACCACGCCAGAAATCGATAAAGCCAGAGAAGGTGCACTTGCCTTTTGCAAAGGTAGTGCTCCATACACCGGTAAGCTGAGCGCTGCCATATGCTTTGTTACCATTCTGTCCGAAGAACTGCTTATAGAGAACCTGCACAGAGTAGGTGGTTGAGAAATCTTCATTGTGGCCATTCCATGATGGACCAATCAATGCTGAGGTCTGGAAACTCGTTCCCAGGTTGAGTCCACCATCATACTCAATGTGTGCTGCAAAACCTTTCTGACCAATGTTAAACTCGCGGCTTACCTCAGTGTATGCACCTGCCATACCGTGCTGGTTGATGTCAAGGTCTGCAAAATAGTACCATGAGCCGAGCTTATCGGCAGAGAAATGTTCAAATGTAATAGTGAAATTCTGGCGTCCAGCTTCTTCACCAGAATAAATATTTCGACCAAAATCATAATGAAGCTGAATGTTCTGTGCATTTGCTGCCATGCCGGCTATCAGCATGGCGCTCAGAATAAATAATTTTTTCATAGGTAATTCTTTTTATTAAATGGAGAAATCAATCCTTCTTTTCTTCCTTCTCTTTTGGCAAGATCAGGTTAAGGATAACTGCAAGGAGGAATACTACAGCCACACAATTCTCAGCAAAGACGGTCTGAACAATCTGTGGGAAGATTGAGAACATGCCTGTAGCCTGTGTGAAACCAAGGCCAATGCTGAGCGAGAGTGCTACAATGATCATGTTACGATCAGAGAAGCCGCAACGTGCAAGCATGCCAAAGCCAGCAAACATGATTGAACCGAACATCATGAT
>JAZQPA010000199.1:0-82185 GCA_045628125.1 Bacteroidaceae bacterium | reverse complement strand
TTGCCTTTGCGTCCTTTGCATAGAAATCTGCGCCTATCTTTTCAGCATATTCGGGAGTGAGCACCGCTCCGCCAACAACTATTTTGCATGAAGGCTTTGCACTTCCTGATAGTATTGACTGACGTTCCAGTAATCTTACTGATGTTACGCAGCGAGTAGCCCTTTCTCAGCAACTTGATTTCTTCCGTGTACTGCCCCTTTATTTCTTCCTCGCCCTTTTTATAACCTTCTTTTCTGCCGACCTTACCGCCATTGGCTCTAAAGTTGTTGTAACCGCTATCCATGCGCTCCTTGATAGTCTTTCGCTCCATGCGTGCCACCTCTGCCAATATAGTAATGAGGAACTGACTCATCGGATTCACCTTACCGTCTTCGGTTAAGGTCTCGATGCCGTAATTGCCGATGAAAAGGCTAATTCCCTTGCTGTTCAGCAGTTCAATCACCTCCAAGACCTGCAAGGTATCACGCCCCAAACGGCTCAGTTCAGTTACAACCACCTTATCTATTTGGTGGCTCTCTACATAGGAAACCATGTTCAGCAGTTCGGTACGCTCAGTATTCTTCTTCACTCCACTAACCTTTTCGGTAAAGACTGCCTTCACCTCCCAATCACGCTTTGTTGCCAGTTCTGTAAGTTCGTTAACCTGACGGTCATAATCCTGTATGTTGGTCGATACTCGTGCGAAAATCACTACCTTCTTCATTGTTCTCTTCTTTAGTAATTGTTTTATATGTTAATATTAACAATGCAAATATACATATTAAATCAATCAAAACAAAATTCTAATTGATTTATTTTTTAATTTCATTAAAAATATTTGTTATTTAAGGCAATTTGGGCTATCTTTGCCACAAAACTAGACCAAATGGAGAAAATACTAGCCACCAATGTTAAACGCCTCTGTAAGGCTCAAAACAAGCAATTGAAGGATTTAGCCGCTGACATGGGAGTTGACCCTGCCAGCCTTACACGTACCATCAATGGGAATGCACGTCTCGACACCATGGAAAGAATAGCATCGGCATTAGGAGTAAAAATAAAAGACCTCCTCGTCAAAGAAGACGAAGAGGTCATTGAGGGCTATATTAAAATTCATGGGGTTATCCATGAATTTAACAGCAAAGAGGAATTAATATATTTGCTTCATAAGAAGATTTAAGCAATCACTTCCATGGATTCTTATCCCCAGCACCACTTAAATGAGCAGTTTTCCCATGGTCTGTTGAGCAATAGAAATCATCTTTCCCCAGAAAGGGATTAACCTTATACCCTGCACTGTCCTCACCAGGAAAAAACATAATCCACATTTCCGATGCTATATCTATTTTATAATAGCGACTACCTGAATCATTATACCTATCCTCATAAACTTTATATGGCAATGTCGCATATTTTTCACCCCATGTTCCAGCAGATGGTTTGGCCACATAAACATCTACCTTGTCAGATGAATTAAACACAAACTTGTACCAATAATCCATATCCTTATCTGCATAAACCCAAGTTTTACCTTGAATATTATCAAAAACCTCGTCAGCAGACGAATAAGGATAGGCTGTAAAAAATGAATAAATTTGAGCCATAACACCTATTGCGAACCAAGACTTCCATGTTTTCCAACCCCAGCGACGAAACGCATAAATTGCTACTCCTATTGTAATTATAATTAATATAACATTCATACTTACTTAAAAATTCATTTGACCTTTTGTAATAATATTCTTTAACTCACTATAAATTTGCGCTTCCTTTAATGCTCTAATTTCATCTGGCTTCAAAGCGCTAAAGCCTAGACCATCAACTAATTTGCAAACAACAGATTCAGCCAATGCCTTATCTTTCTCGTTTGCCCATGTTGCGTTGTCAATTACTTTCAATAACTCTTCCTGCAAACTCATTATGTAATTATAAACTCCACCGATTGGCTCTAACGGCAATAAAGTATTAGAGTATAAGGCATAGAAAAGAAAAGTGTGAGCCAATTTAACTCCATCCTGTAAGATAGGCCCTCGACTGCCTGCATAACGGACAAAGAAAAACGGCTCACACCCATGGCTGTATATGTAAGGGTACATATATTCCAACCTAGGGGAGCGTCTTAGTCTATTCCTGTTATGCAATGAATTGTCGAGGTTCATCTTACACGGAACAAAGCCAAACGCTTCCTTCAATATGTCTGCCACCACCTTGGTGACGGAGCAAAGATAACGAAAATTTGGCAAAGACGCTCTATGTGAGTCGCTAAATTTACACAAAGGTACGATATTTCCTGCTGCGGCACTGATTTTGCTTAAATATCCAGTGGTCCTAAATAACCTTTTAAATATTATTAATACAAAAACCATGTATCAATACCTATTATATAAGATTAAATTAACACATTTTTAATTTGACACATTAAGTATTGATATTAAAGCAATAAATAACAATAATACTATCATGGGAAGGGTGGTTGTTATATACCTACGAAAGACTACACCCTACCCAAAATTTCTTTCCAACCTATATCCCTATACCCCTTTTGAAAACGGATTACGCAACCTAGAAAATGGAAGAACATGTTTTCGAGGGTAGCCTCATCACTGAATAACCAATAAGTCAAATCAGTGTCATGTGTCTCTAAGTAACGAGCAACGTCCTCATTGTTTAAGTGCACCTCTGTACGGTACAATCGCCTAGGATTGCCGTAATGCTCCATGATGTACTGCTTGCCCGACACATTCCTTATCTCTGCCTCTTTGTCATAACAAATTAGGGTAATACCCTTCGATTTGTCTCGTATAGCGTTTCGCTGCTTGATGTTTAAGGTCATATACTTATCCTTGTTGAGGCTTCCGCTAATTGTTCGGCTAAGTTCTGGCCTATCCTCATCACGGTCTTTTATCTTCTTGCCATTAAGAATGGTTGAAATGCCTTTATCCTTAATCATCTTCCAAACCAATTTACTGACGTTAAAGGGGGTGTCAAGACAAAGGTCAAGTTTAGTTATATTGTGTAATTCAAGCCCTAATGATGTTGCAATGTAGTCAAGAAAGAAGAACCTATCGGAATATAGGGTTTCGTTATTGAGGCTAATCCACACCTTCCGTGTTCCATCTGTGTGGGTGTTGTTATCCTCATTTCCATCGCTAAGATTGAATTTTAGCTGCCCGAACTCGTAAGCCTCAGCATCAGCATCAATCACAATGATGTTATAGATATTGTTATAGTATCTACCTTCTACACGCTGTAGAATAAACTCATAAGGCGAGTAGATAGCACCTAGTTCCAACTCTTTTAGTTGGTCGTAATGATATGGATTAACAACTGAAAAGCATACTTGCAATGCGTCTATTTGGATTGGTCTCTTACATACTCGTTTCATCTTTAGAAGGGTTTGTACTCGTGTTATTGTTCTCCTGTGGTTTGTTTGGAATGGTTGCCCAATAAGCCTTCATGCCGTTACTGATTGCCTCTTTATGGCTGTCACTCATGGAACGACCTCTTAATTTTTGGCTGATGCGCTGCTTCGTTGCATCGTTGAGTTGTCTATATGTTCTCATTTTAACAATATTTAATGCTTTATTTTAATATAAATAGTAAGAAACATGGAAAAAGTCAGAATAGTAACCTCATTTTGCAGAAAAAAAAGAGTGCAGGATAAATGAAAAACAGTTTTATCCTACACCTTACTATAATAATAAGAAAAGTCACAGAGGTTATATAAGTCAACATCCCCTAATTGAATGAGTTAGGGACGATTTAGGCTTTTATACTTTTACATAAGTTGGCACATTCTAACTGAGAAGAAACGAAACCATGTATCAACTCAAATGCTTCAATAATGTTCGATAATTTGGAAGGAGATTCGACAAATCCCGTATACTTTACTGGTATATGGGATTTGTCTTTTTATACTTTAGCCTTTCGCTCCTGTTCCTCTTTTTTGTATTGCATCCAAGATGCCCGAGTCCTTTTCCAACGGTTATGGCTCCAAAGCCAATAAGGAGGATTTTGACGGATATTCTTATCCAGAGCCCTACTATACATCTCTGTTATTGCAAATTCCTCACATCCTTTGGCATTGTCTGTCAATAAATGAAACTCTACCGTATAATATCCTCTTCTCACACGCTGGATTTCCATATAATAGACATCCATGTCCAATTGGCGGGCCAAGCGCTCACCACCCGTAAAAAATGGGGTGTCCTGATTCAGGAAATTGCTCCAATAATGGATATTCCAGGGTAATGGAACCTGATCGGCGATGAAACCTATAACCAACGGTATTCCTTCTTTCCTATATTTTACAATATGGCGCAACGACTGTTCCATAGGAATATTGGTTGAGCCTAAGCGTTCACGACTGTATCCGATAAGTTTATCAAACACCGGGTTTTCCAATGGATGATACAACTGAACACATTTACCGATAGAAGGGTCAAGCCACAGTTGCAAGGAACTGATCCATTCCCAATTACCATAATGTCCCAAATAAACCGCACACGATTTTCCGTTTCGGCACGAACGCTCGATCGAATCCACTCCTTTGAACTGAAGATGCTTCATGATACCGGATCGTGAGATAGAGAAATATTTCACGGATTCGACCATGAGATCACAGAAATGCAAATAGAATTTCCGCTCAATAGCACGCAATTCCTTTTCCGTTTTCTCAGGGAAACTATTCATCAGATTCTTACGGACTACTTTCCTGCGATACCGCGCCACATAGTAGATGAGCAGATACAGGAAATCAGAGATAAGATAGTGAATAAAGAATGGAAGGCATGAGAATAAATGCCATCCTCCGAAAAGGATACCATACAATAACTTCTGATCAATTCTATTAAGTTTTGCCATATCACTTATTCTCAACCAGCCGGTTAGTTAACATTCGGTTCATATAACTCTGTATGATTGCCTTCAACTGTTTTTCCATATCAGCCTCTTCACGGATTGTTCCTTTCAGATTCTGCATCATCAGCGGATCGTTCCGGAAATCATAGACGGCGCGCAGCTGTTGACCGTCATGCTGAATCACATAAGAGCCTTTTACAAACTGATAGATGCCGTTCAGATAGTTCACTGCCCAAGTATCGTCAGCTGAAGTATTGAACAAATCGATACCGAATCCCACAAAAGGCTCATCATAGCCCAGCAGATTCAAAAGAGTGGGCATGATATCTATCTGTTGGGCTATCCCTTCCCTTATTCCTGGTTCTAAGTCGCCAGAAGGGTCAAACAAAATGACAGGGGAGCAGAACAACCCTAAATCTGTCTGGAACTGTGCATGGTCACTCAAATTCGTATGGTCGCCCGTCAGCACAAAAAGGGTATTGGAATACCAAGGCTGAGTCTTTGCCCTCTCAAAGAACCGTTTCAGGGCATGATCGGTATAACGGATACACTTATGGATGGCAATACCCTCTTCAGGATAGATATCCCTGTACTCCTGAGGAATGGCATAAGGATGATGTGAGGAGGCTGTGAATACGGCACTTACGAATGGTTCCTGAAATTCCCCCATCTTTGTAGCCATGAACTGGAGGAATGGCTCATCCCAGATGGCCCATGTTCCATCAAAATCCCGATCTCCATTGAACCGGTCATCCTTATTATATTCAGTACGACCAAAATAGTCTTTGAATCCCGTAGCTCTGGCAAATGCCTGGAAACCCATAGAACCGTTCTCTGCGCCATGGAAGAATGCCGAATAGTAGCCTTTCTTGCCCAACTCGCCGGCTAAGCCGCTGATATCATTGGTTGAGGCTGGTGTGAGGAAGAAAGGCTCCACAAACATGGGAATGCTGCTTAATATCGAAGGCATTCCATCAATACTTTTTCTTCCGTTACAGAAAGAGTATTCCCACGTTACGGAATGAGTAAGCAAAGAATCCACAAACGGAGTATACCCTTTATATGTCCCTTCATCCAATGTCCGATTCAATCCACCGATATATTCTCTTCCCAGACTTTCTATAATTAAGACTACGACATTTTTCCGCTTCTCTTCTTTAGACTTAAACTCATGAACCGGAGAATAAAGATCAGCCAACTCCTCATCCGAGAAATATTTCGGATCCTGAAAAACATTCTTTCCTATAGTTCTTAACAAAGAGAAAGGAGTATTCAATACGGCAGCAGCACCCTGAGGACTATCGGCATACTGATTGGCATTACTTATGGTTATCGGACGTACAGCAGTAGTGGCTCCTCCCCGCATGCCACAAATGCACAGGGGGACAAATATCAAGAGTGCCACACTCTGTCGGATATAATAAGGGACAAGACGCTGACGGCTGATTCTGTAATCCGGCATCCGGTACAAACGGTACAAACCATACACCATCAATCCGGCCAAAAGGACCAGATACCAGTGGTTCAGAAATTCCAAGCCAATAATCCGGCCTAAATTACCCTCATTGCCGAACTCCTGAAAAACAGAGGCTGTGGTTCTGCGGCCAGTATAGGTAAAATACACCACATCGCCAAGATTAACAGCCAGACACAAGCCATTAACTGCCACATAAATCCAACGGCAAATTTTATGAAAGACGTGGGTTTCTTTCCTATGCAAGGGTAGTAGAACAAGAAAAGCAAGCAGGACATTGGTATATAGTATAGCAGAGGTATCAAACATCCATCCGCCCTTAAATATATCCGATAAAGCAGAAGCGTTTAGCTTTCCGGACAGCACATTCCAATGTTCAAACAGAAAAACCAATCGGCATATAGCATAGCACACATAAACCCAGAACAGGTTTATGATAAGGCAAACACCACTATTCTTGATTATGCTTTTCATCCGTACTATTATTCGTCAAACGCAATAGACAACACTTTTTCTGCAATAGTATGGGGTAAAATCGAATTCAGGCAAGGATAATCCCCCTTATGGCACGGTTTATTACCATAAATAGAACAAGGACGGCAAGGCATATCTGTCTGAATCGCATTTTCTTCCTTCTGATTCCATCCCATAAATCCTGCAAAAGGATGGGTTGCTCCCCACACCGATACCACTTCTGTACCCACTAATGAGGCCAGATGCATATTGGCCGAGTCCATACTCAACATCACCTTGAGTTTGGAAATAAGATCCAATTCCTCTTTTCTACTCAGCTTTCCGGCTACTGACTCCACATTAGGACTATTTTTTGCCCATGACTCCAGCAATGCCACTTCCTTTGGACCTCCACCAAACAAGAACACACGGGAATCTTCATGTCCTGCTATCAGCCGGATTACCTCCTGCATCTTCTCCTGTGGATATACTTTTCCTGCATGAGCTGCAAAAGGGGCAATTCCCACCCATCCCCTTTGAGGAGTTCCCACAGGCGAGAAAGAAACAGTGGTTAAAAGGCCCAATCCGGCAAAGACCTCGGAATAACGCTCAAAAGAGGTCTTTAATTGGTGATGCTTGCTTGGGTCGCCACTTGTCAAAGCCCGTTTTTCTGTTCTGCCTTTACGGATATGGCATACCTTTTTACCTGCCAGACAGAAACGGAACCTCAGGTATTGACTTCGCAAAACATCGTGCAGGTCAGCAACGGCATCAATATCAAGCTGCTTTAATTCCTTATACAACCGGCCTAACCCACCAATTCCTTTGTATTGATTCAGGTCTACCCCTTTGAACTCCACATTGGAGGGAAGTTTTTCAAAATACGACGCCATTCCCGACCTACTCAACACAAAAAAACGGTGTTGAGGGTACTGAATAGCTACCGAATGAATTATTGGCACAGTCATTGCCACATCACCCAATGCCGAAAAACGGATGACGAGGACATTCATTATTTCTTACCGTATAGAACAGGGTTCAAATTTGGATCATTATACATTTTCATCTGTTTATACACCTTCATGTATTTCTTTCCAGATTCAATGTCTGCAAGCAACTGATCTATGGCACTTGACAAATCTTTTTGCTGTTCCAGCAGCACATTCAATTTGGCAGAACACTGCTCATGGTGCTCGGCTGAAACATCTGTTCGATTTACCTCCTGCTGCATATGGTAAATCTTTAAGGCCAGAATGCTCAATCGGTCAACTGCCCAAGCAGGGCTTTCGGTGTTGATGGTTGCATCCCCAGCAGGAACCACATCTTTATATTTGTCCAAGAAATAGCTGTCAATCAACTCCACTAAATCCGTTCTGTCCTGATTGCTCTTATCAATGCGACGTTTCAGTACCAGAGCATCTTCGGGATTGATGTTTGGATCGCGGATGATATCCTCGAAATGCCACTGAACAGTATCAATCCAATTCTTCAAATATAAGTAATATTCAATACTACGTATTGGATAAGGGTTCTGAATAGGAGTATCAACATTGTCGGTCTTATGATAATCTTCAATTGACTGGACAAAAATAGAGTTGCTAAGTTCGGTAAATGTCTTCATATTCTTTATGTTTGGTGCAAAAATACGATAAAAAGCCTATTCTCACAAATGAAATTCGCCCAAAGGTGGGCAAATTTGTATCCGGATTGAACCATTATGTGAGTTTTTTATTGTATGTTTGCATACTTAAAGTGGTAAGGCTGTGAATACACTAAAAAAGACATGGGTATGGTTGTGCCGCTTCCGCAAACGGAAGGGGTATGGAGTACACTCCCCTTTTGCATACGACTTCATCCGGACAGTCATTAATGAAAGAGGACATTACTATGCCTACGATGAATTAAAGCCTCTCCGTAAGGGCGTACGTTCTCTCTCCCCCATCGCCGTTGACAAATTGCTGTTCCGACTGGCTAATTTCTGTCAGCCAGACTTATCTATCCTGATTGGTGAAGGTGGGGCCATGTCGCTGAAATATATTCAGGCCGGTTGCAGAAAAGTCAAATGCCAAGCCTATAAGGATACCAATCTATTCCTTTCTGGGGAATCCTCACAGGAAAAGGCGATTGGTCTGCTTTATTTGTGCAACACACCCAACTATAAAGTAGCTTTTGAAAAGGCTTTATCCCTGACCGCACAGAATTCTGTGTTTGTGATTGATAACCCTTATTCCGATAATGAGAAAAAAGCATGGTGGCGTCAGTTGGAAAAAGACAAACGCTTAGGCCTGACCTTCGATTTGTACGATGTCGGAATTATCCTTTTCAATCCCACATACAGCAAACAACATTATAAAGTAAATTTTGTATAACATGAAAGTATATACCAAAACAGGAGACGAAGGAATGACCAGTTTAGTTGGTGGTGAGCGTGTACCCAAAACTCACATACGATTGGAAGCTTACGGTACCATCGACGAGCTGAATGCCCAATTAGGATTGTTGGCCTGTTTTTGCGAGGAGGAGACTCGCGCCGACTTCAGTCATGAAATCCAACTGATCGAAAATATTCAGAATGACCTGTTCATTGTGGGCAGTTATCTGGCCACGAATACGGAGAACCGGGAATTGAAAGCGTATTCTATCTTAAGCGACGATGCCGTGGACATTTTGGAAAGGGAAGTGGATGCTGCCCAAGAGCTCATGCCTAAGCAGTTCTGTTTTGTACTGCCGGGAGGTTGCAAAGCTGCGGCTCAGGCTCATGTCTGCCGTACCGTATGCAGAAGAACGGAAAGACAGATGCTAAGGTTGCATGAACAACATCCGATTGATGCTGTTATCCGCAAGTACGTGAACCGATTAAGTGATTATTTGTTCATCCTATCGCGGAAATTAAATATTTTAACACAAACGGAAGAAAAAAAATGGATAAAAAAACACTAATTTCCATTGAATATTACTACGTTTTTTGTACTTTTGCGACCTAATTTTTGAGAAACATTAAATAATAAAAATATGTATTGGACTTTGGAACTAGCCTCTAAATTGGAGGATGCTCCTTGGCCTGCAACCAAGGATGAGTTAATTGACTATGCACAACGTTCTGGTGCACCTTTGGAGGTAATCGAAAACCTGATGGAGATTGAAGATGAAGGCGAGATCTACGAAACCATCGAAGATGTATGGCCAGATTACCCAACCAAGGAGGATTTCCTTTTCAACGAGGATGAATATTAATATAATTCAAGGAACGAATGAGTTTAATTAAGTCTATATCCGGTATCCGTGGTACTATCGGTGGACCAGTGAGCGAGGGTCTTACCCCTTTGGATGTGGTAAAATTCACTTCTGCTTATGCTACCTTAATCCGCAAGACCACCCAGAAGGAAACCAATACCATTGTTGTCGGACGAGATGCTCGCATCAGCGGCGAGATGGCAAAGCAATTGGTGTGCGGTACTTTAATGGGAATGGGCTTTAATGTATTGGATATTGGCCTTGCCTCAACCCCAACTACAGAATTGGCAGTTACCATGAGTAACTCATGCGGTGGAATCATTTTAACCGCCAGCCATAACCCTCGTCATTGGAATGCGCTTAAATTGCTGAATGAGCACGGCGAGTTCCTGAATGCGGCAGAAGGCCAAGAGGTTCTTCGCATTGCAGAAGCTGAGGATTTTGGCTACGCCGATGTGGATAATCTGGGCACATATATCGAGGATCACACTTACGGTGAGAAACATGTCAATGCCGTTCTGGATTTGGATCTGGTGGACGTTGAAGCTATCCGTAATGCAAAATTCCGTGTTGCTCTGGATACCATCAACAGTGTTGGAAGTTTGGTGCTTCCTTATCTGCTTCATAAATTGGGTGTTGAGGTAATCGAGGTGCTGAACGGTGAGCCAAACGGAGATTTTGCCCACAACCCGGAACCATTGGAGAAGAACCTGACCGGCATCATGGATTTGATGAAGAGCGGGAAATACGATATCGGTTTTGTTGTTGACCCTGATGTTGACCGTCTTGCTTTTATCTGTGAGGATGGTACCATGTATGGCGAGGAGTATACTTTGGTCAGTGTTGCTGATTATATATTAAAGCATACACCTGGCAATACGGTTTCAAACTTGAGTTCAACCCGTGCGCTTCGCGATGTAACCAACCTGTATGGAGGTACATATAGTGCCGCTGCTGTGGGTGAGGTTAATGTAACCACCAAGATGAAAGAGGTAGGTGCTGTTATCGGAGGTGAAGGCAATGGTGGAGTAATCTATCCAGCAAGTCACTACGGCCGTGATGCTCTTGTGGGTATTGCTCTATTCCTGAGCCACCTGGCACATGAAGGAAAGAAGGTAAGTGAACTTCGTGCTACCTACCCTCCATATTTCATTGCCAAGAACCGCATTGACCTGACAGCGGGAACCGATGTTGACGGTTTGCTTCAGCAGGTTAAGGAAATGTACAAAGATGAGCAGGTAAATGACATTGATGGTGTAAAGATTGACTTTGCCGACAGTTGGGTTCACTTGCGCAAGAGTAACACAGAGCCAATCATCCGTGTTTACAGTGAAGCCGCTACGATGGAACAGGCAGATGCCTTAGGACAAAAGATTATGAACGTTGTTTACGGTTTCGTTAAATAAAAATATCCCCGGAAAATTCCGGGGATATTTTTTATTCTATTACTCCTAATGAATCCCAAAAGGCTTTCATCTTGCGTTTATACCAGGCATGGCAACCGAAGGGCAACCGGTTTCCTGTTTTTTTATAGCAGAGATCCGGATATTTGTCAAAGGCAAACAACAAGGCCTCCTCAACAGATGGATAAACAAAATCCTTTGGCTCCAGTGCCCAAAACACATCTTCATTGAAAAGATGCATTTTCTTTTCACGGGACACATACTTTTCTATCAATTCCGCGTATTCATTCACTACCCGACGATGACTTTCCACTTTTCGCAGGGACAAGCCTCCATTACCGATTTTGTCATACAGGTCTTGCTTAGAGCGTTTACCTGATGCATGCTGATATTTCCGAACCAGCCACATCCATTGCTTAATTAATGGATAATCGTACACGCTACGTCTCAACCAGGGTGCTCCCACATAATCAAATCCCTTAAGGCACCAATCCTTCAGTTCGTCGCGGAAAATATACGCATCCAACTGGCAAATGAGGATATACTGAAAATCGCTGAAGGATTCGTAAAAAACAGAGGAAAGCATCAGACGATTATAACCCATTATTCCCTTAAAAAAGGACGGATCAAATGCCTTAAACTGCAATTGAGGATAGTTTTCTGAGATTTTATGTAAATCCAGACCTTGGGGATGAGCAACTATAATAGGATAGCCAGACAGCACCTTGCAGGTGTTTCGCAACGACAGTTCCTCATACGGATCCAAGGATGTACGATATATCGGAACAACAACTGCTGCCAAACTTTTCATCTTCTCAATTCCCGTTTACTTTATAATGGCTGAGATAGGGTATTTTGTTCCCTTGGCCGAATTCAGAAATGCCTTGGCTGAACCGAACTTCAGGTTCAGATCCAGACGGACAGGCAGATGATTCCCATCATCGGTCACATAGAACGTGATGACTTCCTTCTCCTTTCCTTCCGGGTATTCCACAAACGAGAGTACCAGGCACTTGTATTTGGTTCCGTCATCGGCCTTGAACGTATCACGACGACGGAAAATCAGAGTCTTCTCGCTCACACGCTTACCCTCAGCCATCTGGAACTTGATCTTCTGACCAGGTTTCAGGCCATCGGCACTGAGCGAACGGGCACGGTTCAACTGGGCAATCATGTCAAAGGCACATTGGGTAAGATCGGTATGATGCTTTTCCCACTCACCCAATCGGTTCAGGTAATTATGATCAATTGATACTTTGCCATTCTTATAATGATAGAACACCTCGTCAACATTATAGCGATGACCTTCCAATGCTCCCTTGCGGAAATACAGCGGCACCATATCGGGTGTCATATAGCACAACAGGGTGTCACGCATCATGAACAGTTTATCGGCCTGTTTGCTGCCCTTTGTCTGCAGATAGGTACGCAGAGCTGGCTGTCCGTTATAGGTGGTGGAGACAGTCTTCATTGTAGCTGTTCCGCACTTTACCCAAATAAACTTCCAGTTGAAATGCAGATCATAAACCAAATCCTCACCCGGAGCAATAGCTTTGTTCTGAATAGGACACTGAGCCATACACCAGAAAGGGATAAATAGCAGCACTAAGATGCAGACACTTCTATACAGATGTCTGATGCACATTCGGGAAAAATCATAAGCAGTCATCATCTCTGTTCTCTCTTCTTTCGCTCACGTTCAGCGTTTCGGTTCTTAATGGTCTTTGCAGCGTCTTCTTTCTGTTTAGTAATCTCCTGAGGTTTCTGTTTATCCCATGGCGTAGCTTCCAAATCCCAATCTTGGGTTACATCCCATTGTTGTTTCAATTCCAATGGTTTCGGATAATAGTAAACCTCCTCAGCTTGGAGTTTTTCATCATAGTTGCCTGTTGTCCATTTTCCATCACCATTGTAATCCTTGATAAGTCTCACATAATATTTTCCTGGCTTAACAAAATAGAACTCGGCATTGCCATCTTCAACAGATACGCGTTTCACCGGTTTATCCTGATTCAGAAGTTCCACGAAAGCGGGGCCTTCCACGCCAGAGATCCGGAGGAACAATGCGCTATAGTCGTCTTGTTTCTTAACCTTCAATGTCTGTTTCTGAGCCTGAGTTACCTGTCCGTACAAACCTCGGAAACAAGCAGAATCAACTACCAGCTGATAATCCTGCTCATATCTCCATTCACTAGCCAAACGGTATTCTAATAGTTTTTCCGGAACTTGTTCAAAAGCGAAATCCACATCGGTCCATAGGGTATCCTGCTTCAGTTGCAGATGAATAAGCGATGTATCTATCGAAGCGATAGGTTCCTGAAACGCAAATGTCACCCATGTATCCGGATCCAAACTTCCACTTGGTGATATTCTCATATCCAGAGGAGTGACTGGCGGGATGGTATCCGTATCTTCTCCTCTTCTCTGTTTCTTTTTCAAATCCTTCTTCCACTCTTCCAGCGCACGGGCTTGTTCTTCTCTCACCTTCTTCATGGTCTTTTTAGGAACCAGGTTCAGAGTGTCGGTTGTCAACACCAGATTTTCCAAAGAGTCAGAAGCATAATAGGTCAGTTCCAAAGACAGGGTGTCCTTCTCGAACATCAGAGAGTCTTTCAGCCAATATTGAAGGGTGTCCTTATACGGAGTTTCCTGCACAACAAATGCATCCTTCTCATCAAAATTTAATCCTCTGATGATTGGCAGTGTGTCAGACTTTGTTGAAAAGAACAACGAGAAGCGGTTGGGAACCAGTCGTTCACTCTTTACCAGATAACGGTTTGTCTGCTCCTCTGTAAAGGCGCGCAGGATGATATTATCGGGATAGAAATGGGTGTAACGCACAGGAACGATGGTATCATAATGGATTGAATCTGTCCACATGGTATCCAGACGGATGTCTGGCTTACTGCTGGTGGCAATCAATTCTGTCTGAAAGGCTATTTTCTCGCTCTTCTGGCTGAACATGAAATTCTGATCGGCATCCTGCAATGCATAGACCTTATAGGAGCCAGGAGCTACACCTTTGATGACAAACTTTCCGCTACCGTTGGTACGGGCAACTCGTTCTATCGGTTTCTTGACAAAAGCGGAATCATCCACATCACTATGAAGACCCACCAGAATGCCTTTGATAGGTTCCAAATCCTCTGCATTCAGAACAGTTCCGGAAACCTCCATACTGTCAATTTTCTCACCTGTTGAAAATGTGAAAGCAAAATTTCCCATCGGATTACCCTCGTTATTGTCCACAATGGCATCCGAGAAATCAATGGAATAAGTGGTGTTGGGTTTCAAGGTATCGAACAGTTCTACGATTACCTTTCTACCCACCGCCTTAATGTCTGGCTGTTCTATCTGGGGTGGTGAGATAATAACCTTCTCGCTGGCATTTTCCAATTTGACGTACTCGTCAAAAACCAGTTCTATTTTCTTGATCGCATTTTTGGTAGCACGTTCAACCGGTGTGCTCGACACCAATTTAGGAGGCATCTCATCGTAAGGGCCACCGTCAGGTGTGCTCATGCTGGCACATGCTGCAAACAAGAGCAACATACAACCCATAAAAATATGAAACGCCTTCTTTGTCATGTTAACGAAAAATTACTGGTTCATTAGAATCAACTCCTCAATGTACTGGCGGGAATTACTCAAGCGTGGCACTTTATGCTGTCCACCCAACTTACCTTTGGCCTTCAGCCAGTCATTAAACAGGTTAGGACGTGCCTTAACCAATTCCAACGGCTGCAAGGTTATATCCTTGTAGCGCTTTGCCTCGTAATCTGAATTAATCTCCTGCAGATAGGAATCCAGCACATGAGCAAATTTCTCCAGAGAATCGGGTTCCACACTGAATTCCACCAACCACTGATGACGGCACTTGGCATGAGCATCCATAAAGATTGGTGCCGCAGTGTAATCACTTACCTGTGCACCTGTCTCCTCACAAGCCTTAGCCAATCCCTTCTCTGCATTGTCCACAATCAGCTCTTCACCAAATGCATTAATAAAATGTTTGGTTCTTCCTGAGATGATAAACTTATAAGGGTCTTTCTGGGTGAATCTGATGGTATCGCCAATCAGGTATCGCCACAAACCGCAACTGCTGCTGATAACCATAGCGTAGTTTTTACCAACTTCCACTCCTGTCAATGGAACCACGGTCGGATTACTATTATCCAACTCATCCATTGGGATGAATTCGTAGAACACGCCATAATCAATCATCAGTTCCATGGCAGGATCGCTCAAATCACTCTGCAATCCAAAGAAACCTTCGCTGGCATTATACGTCTCCATATAATGCATATCAGGATTGGCAATCAGTTGTTTGTACTGCTCACGGTAAGGAGTGAATGCCACACCACCATGGAAGAAGACTTCCAGATTTGGCCACACCTCGTTTAGATATTTCTTACCTGATATCTCCATGACACGGTTCAGTACCGACAACATCCAACTGGGCACACCACTCAGGTTTGTGATATTCTTATTGATGGTTTCACGAGCTATCCGGTCACGCTTCACCTCAAAATCACTGAGCAATGCTACTGATTTTCCTGGAACGCGGACAAAATTCACCAAAGGATTGATGTTCTCAATAAGAATCGCGCTCAAATCGCCCACCAGACTATTGGGCAGGTTGTAATTTGAGGCATGTGATCCACCAAGAATAAGTCCCTTACCCGAGAACATACGGCTTTGAGGATTCTGCTTGAGATATAAT
This sequence comes from Bacteroidaceae bacterium, assembly GCA_045628125.1. Taxonomy (GTDB): domain Bacteria; phylum Bacteroidota; class Bacteroidia; order Bacteroidales; family Bacteroidaceae; genus Minthousia. Next base: position 66,058 of record JAZQPA010000199.1, on the reverse strand, counting down.
GCCACTGCATCTGTACCTCCTGCGTAATGGATATCCTTCAATCCTTCCTTGCTGACAGGAATGAACTTGCTTTTGTCATTGGTTGTACCTGAAGATTTGGCATACCAACGGACCTGACCCGGCCACAAAATATCCTTTTCACCATGGCGCATACGGTCTATCGAGTCCTTAAGCTCCTCATAGGTATTCACCGGCATGGCCTTGGCAAATTGCTCGTAAGTCTTTATATTTTCAAAATGATGAGCATGGCCCCATTCTGTCTGAGCCGCCTCACGAACCAATCGGTTCATGACCCTCTCCTGAATGGCACCAGCCTGAGTATCGTATAACTCCACAGCCTTTTGCCGTGAAGCAAAATATTTTCCTATAAGTTTTGTAGTATTCATACTCACCGCTAAAATCGGTTTCAACTTGCAAAGTTAGCGGAAAGTTTTGAGAAAAAAGGAGATTACACAATATTTAATAATTGTGTGTTAACACTCTCCGTTAAAAGCTGCCTCCTCAGCGGCAGCAATGATTTCGTCACGAGTCAGTTGCTTAGGTTTTAAACTGATATGAGAAAGATCCATCTCCATATCTTTCCCTGTGTCCGCTAAAGTTCCCTGTTGATTGTTTTCCACAACTGCATCTTCAGAAACCGCGGTTGTTTCTTCTATATCCGGAACGGCTCTTAGTTCCTCCTCCATGGCTGTCTTCTTGCTCTTTTCCGCAAAGATAGTCTCAATAAGTTGAGGTCTTTTTTTCAGCAAAGCCATTGATTCCTTGGCCGCATTCTGCTGGCTTTCCTTCTTGGAATAACCCTTTCCTGTACCTATTTCGATTCCTTCCACCAGTACGCGTGACACAAAAACCGGGCTTCCAGTATCCTCCTGATTCTGCTCCACCAATTCAAATGAGGCAGCAACACGGTTTTTCTGGCTCCATTCGATAAGCTTACTCTTGAAGTTCACCTCCTTGTACGCCATCTTATTGATATCGATATAATCCTTCAGGATACGATCCTGCATAAAAAGCATACAGTACTTATATCCCCTGTCCAGATAAATGGCGCCGACCAGTGCCTCAAAGGCATTGCCACCCATGTAGCTGTTGTGTGAGGTGTGAGGAGTGATGGAAGATTGGATAAGTTCATTCAAACCTATCTCTTTTGCCACCTTATTCAGGGTATCACGCTGAACAATCTTGCTTCGGGTGTTGGTCAAAAAACCTTCACGCTTACCCTCAAAATGGCGGTAAACAATATCACCTACTATGGCATCCAGAATGGCATCACCCAGAAATTCCAATCTCTCGTTATTTTCCAAGCGATTGGACCTCTTGTCCTTGTCATTACTTACCGATTTGTGAATCAGAGCCTTCTTATAGTAAGCGATGTTATGGGGATAAAATCCCAAAATCTGATATAAACGAGAATACGACTCCTTATCCTTGCGGAAAGGGAGTCGCATTCTATCTATTAAATCTGTCAAAAACACGATTATTCAGCGTACTTTTTGAAGATTACACATGCATTGTGGCCACCGAAACCGAAGGTGTTGCTCAATGCAGCACGGATTTCGCGCTTCTGGGCTACGTTGAATGTATAATTCATGTTGTAATCGATGTTCTCATCCTGATCATCCTCTGCATGGTTGATAGTTGGAGGAACGATATCGTTCTTAACTGCCAATACGCAGAACAAAGCCTCAACAGCACCAGCAGCACCCAACAGGTGACCGGTCATAGACTTTGTAGAAGAGATATTCAGTTTGTAAGCATGATCACCAAATACTTCCTTGATGGCCTTAGCCTCAGAAATATCACCTACTGGAGTAGAAGTTCCATGAACATTGATATAGTCAATGTCTGCAGGTGTCATTCCGGCGTCTTCCAATGCGCTCTCCATAACCAACTTAGCACCCAGACCTTCTGGATGAGAAGCGGTCAGGTGGTGAGCATCAGCAGACATTCCTGCGCCAACCATCTCGGCATAAATCTTAGCACCACGAGCCTTAGCGTGCTCATACTCTTCCAGAACAAGGCAACCTGCACCCTCACCCATAATGAAACCATCACGGCTTGCAGAGAACGGACGAGATGCTCCCTGAGGATCATCGTTGCGGGTTGACAATGCGTGCATAGCGTTGAAACCGCCAACACCCAATGGGAAGATAGCAGCCTCAGCACCACCACTCACGATGACATTAGCCTTACCCAAACGAATCAGGTTGAAGGCATCAGCCAAAGCGTTTGATGAAGAAGCACAAGCAGAACTGGTGATATAGTTAGGACCATGGAAACCGTACTTGATTGAGATGTGACCGGCACAGATGTCGGCAATCATCTTAGGAATGAAGAACGGATTAATCTTTGGTCCCATGGTGGCACCATTGATTGCCCAATTACCAGCCTCTTCCTCGAAGGTATGCATACCACCAATACCAACACCAAATACCACACCGATACGGTTCTTATTGATGGTCTCCAAATCCATTTCTGAATCCTCGATAGCCTTGGTAGCAGCAGCCAAAGCATACTGGCAATACAAGTCCATCTTGCGGCCTTCCTTACGGTCGATGCCGTATTCAGCTGGATTGAAGTTCTTAACCTCGCATGCAAACTGGGTCTTGAACAGTGATGCGTCAAAATGAGTAATAGGTCCTGCTCCACTTACTCCATTCAAAAGGTTTTCCCATGTTTCAGCAACTGTGTTGCCCAGTGGGGTAAGTGCACCAAGACCTGTTACTACTACTCTCTTTAATTCCATATGCTGGTAAAGAGTAAACTTATTTAGAGTTTGCCTCGATGTAAGTGATAGCGTCGCCTACAGTAGAGATCTTCTCTGCCTGATCGTCTGGAATAGAGATACCGAACTCCTTCTCGAACTCCATGATCAACTCTACAGTATCCAAAGAATCTGCACCCAGATCGTTAGTGAAGCTTGCTTCTGGCTTAACCTCGGTTTCCTCAACGCTCAACTTGTCAGCGATAATAGCCTTTACTCTTGATTCAATTTCAGACATAATTGTAATTTTTATAGTTCAACAAATTTTAATTCTTTTCAAATTCGGCTGCAAAGATAATAACTTTTTGGGTTAAGGCATAAGATTTTCTGCGAAAAATGATTATTTCGGTGCACAAAATCCCAAAATGTGTGCATTTACTCTCTGCGCAGCGGATAATTTCCCCGTAATTCCTCAAATTTATCCGGATTACGCTTCAAGGCATGGCTGTCCTGATGTGGATTATACAATTGCAATGCACGCTCTTCCGGGTCTTCAGACAGGATGATATCCGCCGGCAAATCGGGTGGAAGGACTTTCTCTGCTTGGGGCAAGCCGAAATGACGGCAAAGGGCTTCCATCACCATATTGGTGGCATTGGCCTTTCCATCGGCCGAATATCCGGCAACATGTGGGGTTCCGATATATACTTTATCCAGTAGAGCTGACGACAGACAAGGTTCATTTTCCCAAGTGTCAATGATTGCCTGACGGATTTTACCGGTATCCAGGGCTTCCAGCAGGGCTTCATTATCTACCACCTCACCACGGCTGGAATTGATGATGTAAGGCTTACGGCTCAGTTTGCGGAAAAAGCCTGAATCTGCCAGATGACAGGTGGGATGAGGACCTCCATTTATCAGCGGGGTGTGAAAGGTTATCACATCGCAACGCTCCATAAGCTCTTCTATTGGGGAGAAACCTTCATTTCCTTCTTTCACAGCTCTTGGAGGATCATTAAGCAAAACATGCATTCCCAGATTCTCCGCCACTTTCTTAATCTCTTTTCCTACATGTCCCACACCCACTATACCCAAAGTGGCATCACCGGGAACCAACCCCTTTTCACGTTTCAGCAGCAGCAGCACGCTCTGCACGTACTGAGCCACGGATGTGGCATTGCAACCGGGGCAGTTGCTCCATGCTATACCCTTCTGTGCCAGATATGCAGTATCAATGTGGTCGAACCCTATTGTGGCGGTACCAATGAACTGCACCTGGCTTCCTTCCAGTAAATCCTGATTACAGAAGGTACGCGTACGGACAATCAGGGCATCGGCATCTTTGACCAGTTCGGGAGTGAATTTACTTCCAGGAGCATACACCACCTCATCGGCCACCTGTGCAATGGCTGTATTTATATAAGGTATCTTATCGTCAACGATTACTTTCATGCAGGAATGTCTGAATTATGCTCTTTTCCTGTTAAAAAAGAGCCGGATTATTTCCGGCTCTGCTTTATCTGTACACCTGCCCAAACTGCCGCTAGTGCAAACATTACCAGCATCAGACAGGAGATTGCATCAAACCCCAGGACGGAAATCATCCATCCGGTAGCACATACACATACGACTGAAAGGACCAGGAAGGCCCACATCAGAAATTTCTGAGCACCTTTCATATCATCACTTATTTAATTTCCAACTGAAACCGTCCTTGGTATCCTTTACCTCGAAACCCAGAGCGGTCAACTCATTGCGGATCTTATCGGATGTGGCCCAATCCTTGTTCTGCTTAGCAATGACACGCTGTTCCAGCAGCATATCCACCACCTTACCGAAAGCTTCCTCACGTCCGCTGTTGTCGCTGCCCATCTCGGCCTTCAAACCCAAGATATCGAAAGCGAACATCTGGAACACGTCTTTCAGTTCTGCTATATCCTCAGCTGTCAGTGTGCCCTTCTTGTCGTTCACAATATTGATCATGCGGCAAGCATCGAACAGATGGCTGATAACAATCGGTGAGTTAAGGTCATCGCTCATGGCCTCGAAACACTTTTCACGGATGCCCTTAATATCCAGGGTGCTCTGTGCGGCAGGAGCCATTTTCTGCAACAGGCTCCATCCCTCCAGCAGTCGCTCCAATCCCTTCTCTGCTGCCTGCAATGCCTCATTACTGAAATCTACAGTACTGCGGTAATGTGCCTGCAGAATAAAGAAACGGATGGTCATAGGGCTGTATGGACGCTCCAGACGCTCATGCTCACCGGCAAAGAACTGAGGCAGGGTGATGAAGTTGTTGTATGACTTACCCATCTTCTTTCCGTCGATGGTAATCATATTATTGTGCATCCAGTAGTGAACCATCTGGTCGCCCTGACTGGCCACAGCCTGTGCTATCTCACACTCGTGGTGTGGGAATACCAGATCCAAGCCTCCTCCATGAATATCAAAATGATCGCCAAGGTATTTTCTACCCATAGCGGTACACTCACAGTGCCAGCCAGGGAATCCCTCGCTCCATGGGCTTGGCCAGTGCATAATATGCTCAGGCATGGCTTTCTTCCACAATGCAAAATCTGCCTGGTTTCTCTTCTCTCCTACTCCGGCCAACTCGCGGCTGGCGTCCTTGATGTTCTCCAGGGTACGACCGGAAAGGATTCCGTACTTATGCTCCTTGTCGTATTTCTCCACATCAAAGTAGATGGATCCATTGCTCTCGTAAGCATAGCCGTTCTTCAGAATCTCCTGAACCAACTGCTGCTGCTCGATGATATGACCGGTGGCGTGAGGTTCGATGCTTGGAGGAAGACAGTTCAACTGTTCCATGGCCTCATGGAAACGGTTGGTGTAGTACTGTGCCACTTCCATTGGCTCCAACTGCTCCAAACGGGCTTTCTTGGCAATCTTGTCCTCACCCTCATCCGCATCGTGCTCCAAATGGCCCACATCGGTGATGTTTCTTACATAACGAACCTTATAACCCAACTTCTGCAGATAGCGGAACAACAGGTCGAAGGTGATTGCAGGACGGGCATGACCCAAATGGGCATCGCCATACACGGTAGGGCCGCAAACATACATGCCCACACGACCCTCATGAAGTGGCTTAAACAACTCCTTCTGACGGGTCAAGGTATTGTAAATAAACAAAGGATATTCCATAATAATCGAAATTTGCGCCAAAGATACGGCTTTTATTTCACAAGAGCCTCATCTTGCTTGCGTTTTTTATATAATTGGTAAGTGTTTATCACATTATGCCATACGCTGTAAAAGCCTCCGGCCACAGCAGTAACGGGCGTAAGGAAAGTATATCCCAGCCAAATAATGAAAACCGTATTTTTCTGTCCCATGGCCTGTCCGCCCTCAGTGCGGCAACCGTAACGGGTTCCCACCCACTTGCCCACGGCAAACTGAAAGAGGCAGCAGAACAGCGAAACCACAGCAATACCCAACAATTGGATAAACGGCTCACTGCTGTGAACAATGGCCTTACAGGTTACCGCAATGGCAATGGCCAAAGCAAAGGCCCATAAATAAAAGGCCAGATCTTTGTATGCCAGGCACTTTTTATGGAAAGAAGGCATGAAATACCGCACGAACCATGCGACCAGCAACGGACAGAACAGCAGGGGGAACACCTTGCGGATGATAATCAGGAACGCAGGCAAAAAGGCTATTCCTTCCTGCGGATGAGCCAGAGGCAGCATGAGGGGAGCCAGAATAGCCACAGCCAGATTTACCGCCATAGTATAGGTTGTGGTAGCAGCGGCATTGCCTCCCAGTTTCATAGTCACCACGGCACAGGCAGTGGCAGTGGGACAAAGGATACTCAACATGGCTCCTTCCAGTATCAGCCGATATGGGGTGTCCGGGAACAGGCAGAGTACAGCAGAGAGGGCACAAAAAAGGCTCATCTGAATGAGCAGCAGCCAGAACTGCCACCAATGCGGACGCAACTCATGGGGAGCTATCTTACAGAAAGCCAGAAACAGCATGCAGAAAATCAGCACCGGCTGGATATCGCTGGTCAGTTCACTGACAAAAGGATGAGTGAAATCCAGGGCGGGAATCGACACATAGATAAAATACGCCAATGCACCCGTCACCATGGAGATGGGAAGTGTCCAGTTTTTCACGAAACGAATTATATCCATTTGTCATCCTTTTATTCCGGGGTGCAAAGTTAGTGCTTTTTTGAACAAGGTTTACACGGATTACACGGATTTTTTCCTAACTTTGCAGCCAAAATCACAAAAGATGAAAAAGTTACTCATTGAAACATACGGCTGCCAGATGAATGTGGCTGACAGCGAAGTAATTGCCAGCATCATGAAGATGCAGGATTACGACACCTGCGAAACTCTGGAGGAAGCTGATGCCGTGCTACTGAACACCTGTTCTGTACGCGACAATGCCGAGCAGAAGATTTTCCATCGCTTGGAATTCTTCCAGTCGCTGCGCAAGAAAAAGAAACTGATTGTAGGTGTTGTGGGTTGCATGGCTGAGCGTGTCAAGGAGGATCTGATTGAGAACCATGGTGTGGATATCGTGGCTGGTCCTGACTCCTATCTGACTCTTCCGGAACTTTTCGCCCAGGTGGAAGCCGGACAGAAGGCCATCAATGTGGAGCTTTCCACTACCGAGACATACCGCGACGTGATTCCTGAGCGTATCTGCGGAAACCATATTTCCGGTTTCATCAGCATCATGCGCGGCTGCAACAACTTCTGCCATTACTGCATTGTGCCTTATACCCGTGGCCGTGAGCGCAGCCGTGACATCGAGAGTATCCTGAACGAGGCAAAGGACCTGCAGGCACGCGGATATAAAGAGGTTACCCTGCTGGGACAGAACGTCAACTCATACCGTTGGGAACGCAACGAATCGGGCGAGGGTAATGACGGTACCGGTGCTGATGGAGGCGAGGTTATCGACTTTCCTAAGCTGCTTCGCAAGGTAGCTGAAACCGTTCCAGACATGCGCATCCGTTTCTCCACCTCTCATCCTAAGGACATGAGCGACGAGACCTTGCGTGTCATTGCCGAGATGCCTAATGTATGCAAGCATATTCACCTGCCTGTTCAGAGCGGCAGTAGCCGTATCCTGAAACTGATGAACCGCAAATACACTCGTGAATGGTATCTGGATCGTGTGGCTGCCATCCGCCGCATCGTTCCTGATTGTGGATTAAGCACCGATATCTTCTCCGGCTACTGCACCGAGACAGAAGAAGATCACCAGATGAGCCTCTCGCTGATGCGCGAATGCGGTTACGACAGTGCCTTTATGTTCAAGTACAGCGAGCGTCCTGGCACCTATGCCAGCCGTAACATTCCGGATGACATTCCTGAAGAGGTAAAAATCCGCCGATTGAATGAACTGATTGCCCTACAGAATGAGCTAAGCGCAGAAAGCAATGCACGTTGTGTGGGCAAAGAATACGAAATCCTGGTCGAGGGATTCAGCAAGCGTTCACGCGAGCAACTGTTTGGCCGCACCGAGCAGAATAAGGTGGTGGTGTTCGACAAGGGCGATGCACACATCGGTCAGTATGTCCGGGTAAGGGTGACAGAAGCCTCATCGGCTACTCTGAAGGGAGTAAGAATATAAAAAGAAAGGAGCCTCAGTTCTAGGCTCCTTTTTTTATGTTATTTGTGTTCAATCTTCCAGATAGGACTCACATGCCTCTTCTGCAAACCTGAAGGTACGCTCACCACAGCCTTGGTGGCCTTACGTGCAGGCTCGTCAAACTTCACAAAGTCCTCGTAGTCGAAGGTCCAGTTGTGGTTATGGGCAATACTCATCACACGCTTGTAGATCAACTGGCGGCTGATGGCATTGAATCCGGAATTATTGCTTCGCATCATACTCTCGTAAGTAGGGCGATAAGCATCCTTCGGGAAGGTGTAGGCACCCTCGTAAGCATTCAGTTTCTCTGCAGCAAAGCGCTTGTCCTCATACAGTTTGGCCCATGGGGTCTTCAGCGGATCGGATTCCAAACTCACATTCAGCATGGCAAAGTTCTCCTGACAGAACTTCAGTTCATCCAGTTCATCGGGATGATCCAGGATACTGCCGTTAGCGGCATAGATGGAACTTTCAGAACCGTACTCGTCGGCCAGTTTGCCCAATCCATGACCCACCGCCTCATGATGCATCATCACCTCGAACGAGTCGTTATAGACCGGAATGAAGGCGATGGAATAACCCATTGGCACACCGTTCTGCGGCTGGTTGGTCACCACTGGCATGGTTGTTCCCGACTGACGGCCGTCATTGACGATAACCACCAGCAGGGCATTCTCCATCTGTTTCTCATCCTTCAGAGCCTTCTTGGCATAGTTCTCGCAGATTTTCACGTCACCGAACACATAGGTGGAGCCTTCTTTATCAAACTCGGTTTTAAATGCGGTCGATGTCTGAGGAGACACCACATTATTCTTTGACACGGCCACCACGCTGTACACGTCGAAGCAGTTTTTCATCGACTTCATCGGTTCAATGCTGAACAGGTAGTCGCATGCCTGCTGAATGTCGCGCTTATACTGGCCGCTCTCTATCTGCTTATCGATATAGGCATCACCCATCAGCACCACTGGAATACCCTGTTCCACGCCGGAATGCTTGAGCAGTGTGCTCACCTCACCGTCGCGTGAATAATCGGTCGATTCCTCGGCACCTCCTGCAGGCATCTGGGTAAAGACAATCACATCCGACTGGTACTCCTCGTTGCTGTGATGCACAAACATGAAGAAACCCTCTTTCACGCTCTTGGTCTTGTTGGGCAGGATCTTGAACGTAAAATCGAATGTATTGGTTGCGCGGGTCATCTTCAAATCGGCAGAGCTATCAGTGCCGGCGGCACGCGATGAATTTGCCAGCGTCTCCCACATCGAGTCAAAGTCACCGCCGTAGCGGATATATACGTCATCGTTCAGGTTGGCCGACCAACTCACCGTCACGGTCTCACCTTCCGGCTTGATATCGTAGTGCAGATTCTTGACCACAAACACAGGGTCCTGGTTCACCGTCACCGTCTTGGCCGTACCGCCGTTCGGCTTGATGGAGAAGGTCAGCGAGCGCACCGCATTGGTTTTGTTTGTTGCCAGCGACTTCACCGTCAAGGTCTGGTTGCCTGCCTTGCCCGATGTTGGCGATATACTCAATTCCTGAGGATTGTTGTTTGCGATAGTCCAGTCACCCGTACTGCTGAAAGTCACGGTTCCGGATTTGCCCACCTCATAGGTCAAGGCAACAGTTGAGTTCTGAATGGTAACCTCTGATCTGCCGTCGTCTTTTCCTCCGCCACCACCGCCTTTTTCACTGGAGCAAGCGCTGAGCAACAGCATTAGGGTGCAGAAGATCAGGGTTAGATAATTTTTCATAAGTAGTTAAAATTAGTAATTTATCAATTTTTATACGTTTTTCTCGTTCGCAAAAATACCATGAAAATTATTCTCCCACAAAAAAAACAAATAAAACTTTTTGTCGAAACGTAAATAGATGCTTTTTTTGCTAACTTTGTACACAAATTAACACCTTTATATCATGAAAACACTCCGGTTTATCCTTTTGGGCACTCTCTGGGCGCTTTTGGGGACCGCTTTTGCCCAGCAACGTGCCGATTATCAGGTCATACCTTTGCCTCAGCATATTGAGCTTAATTCATCGGGAAAGACCTATCTACTAAAAAGCGAGAAACAGATTCACACATCCATCGTTCCCGACAGCCGGAACCCTGAGGGGTATTCGCTGGTGGTCGATGCCAAGGGGGTGCACATTACGGGCAACTCTGAGGCGGGTGTTTTTTATGGGTTACAAACCTTGCGACAGGCCATGCCTCAGGGCACTCCTGCCCGTTTGCCTTATGTCACCATTCAGGATGCTCCACGTTTCGGTTACCGGGGTGTGATGATTGACGTAAGCCGCCATTTCTATCCGTTGGATTACCTGAAGAAACAGATTGTGGCCATGAGCCGCTATAAACTGAACCGCCTGCATCTACACCTGACCGATGCGGCCGGATGGCGACTGGAAATCAAGCGCTATCCTATCCTTACCGAGGTGGCTGCCTGGCGCGACGGAAAGACCTATATGGAATGGCGCGACAGGGGCACCAGATATCTGCACGAGGGTGATCCTGATGCCTCGGGTGGTTATTATACCCAGCAGGAGATGCGCGAGCTGGTGGCATTTGCGGCCGATCACCACATCACCATCATCCCAGAAATAGAAATGCCGGGACACTCCGAGGAGGTAATGGCCACGTTCCCGGAACTGAGTTGTGCCGGTGAGCCTTATAAACAGGGTGAATTCTGTGTGGGTAATGAAAAGACATACGAATGGGTAGAGAACGTGCTGAGTGAAGTGGTACAGATTTTCCCTTCCGAATATATTCATATTGGCGGCGATGAAGCCAACAAGGAGCATTGGAAGACTTGTCCCAAGTGCCAGGCGCTGATGCAGCGCGAAGGGTTGAATGACGTGGACGAGTTGCAGTCATACTTCATCAAGCGTGTGGAGAAGATTGTAAACAAGCTGGGACGCAACATGCTGGGATGGGACGAAATTCTGGAGGGTGGTCTTTCCCCTCATGCCACCGTCATGTCCTGGCGGGGTGAGCAGGGCGGCATCACCACAGTCAAGGCGGGTCATCATGCCATCATGACTCCAGGCGAATACCTGTATCTGGACAAATACCAGGATGCGCCACATACCCAACCCGCAGCCATCGGCGGTTACCTGCCACTCAAATCCATCTACGGATACGAACCGGTTCCTGATTCATTGTCTGTGGCCGAGGGTAAGCTGATTGATGGCGTGCAAGGCAACCTCTGGGCAGAGTATATTCCTACGCAAGAGCATAACGAGATGATGATCTGGCCGCGTGCCATGGCCATTGCCGAAATCGGCTGGGTGCAGCGGGGAGATAAGGATTATCCGGCTTTCCGGGAACGGGTGTTGGGACAGTTGCCCGTTATGCGTGAGATGGGGTATAATGTGTTCGATCTGGAGCACGAGGTGGGCAACCGCACCGAGTATGATCATCCGGTTCAGCATCTGGCATTGCATAAAAAGGTGACATATAACATTCCTTTCGGACGCCAGTATCCGGCAAACGGCGATGCCACACTCACCGATGGCCTTCAAGGTGGATGGACATACATTGACAAGCGCTGGCAGGGTTTCATTGCCGACGGACGTCTGGATGTAACAATCGACTTGGAGAAGGCACAGGACATTCACAGTGTTCAAGCCTCGTTCATGCAAACCGAGGGAGCATGGATACTCTACCCCACTTGGGTTGAGATCCAAATCAGCGATGACAATCAGCATTTCACCACCATATACACGGGCGGTGTGCCAGTCAACCGTGCCGAAGCTTACGGTTTCAACACCTTCAGATGGGAGGGTAATCAGAAAGCACGATATGTGCGGTACAAGGCCGATTGCAGCGAAGCCGGCTGCTGGCTGTTTACGGACGAGATCATTATCCAATAAAAAAAGGGAGTCATTACGGCTCCCTTTTCTATTATTGTCCTATGGCCTGTTGCAGCACCACCTCACTGACATAGCAGTTGGCGCATGCCTCAATATAGGCCTGCATCACATCATTGTAGGTCTGCTGGGCTGTAAGTAGTTCCAGCAAGCTGCTGTCGCCGCTCTGGTAACCCACCTTACGGCTTTCCAGAATGTTGCGGGCATCGTGCAACATATTGCCGTCGTACTGTTTCATCACCTTGCGGGCAGCTTCCAGCGAGTTGTATGCCTGTGCCACTTCCATATGCACCTGCTGACGGGCAGATTCGTACAACTGCTGGCTCTGCAGCACCTCATTGCGAGCCGCACGCAACTCCCCCTTGTTCATGCTCGAGAATTTCAATGGGATGGATACTCCGATGCTCAATCCGTTGAACTTAGGAGCAGGAGCTATCTCGTTGCGCACCTCTGTATTATAGGAATAACCCAAACTCAACCCCATGTCCAATCCGCGGGCAGCTTTCACCATTTTCAGATTATTCTCCGACAGTGTCTGCGACAGCTCTGCGGCACGCAGGTCGGCACGGTTGGCTTCTGCCAGATTATAGATGTCCGGTTCCTTGTACTGATAGCCCTGAATAGGCAATTCCTCATCCTGCATACCGGTGATGGTTTCGCCACCAGCCATGAATGACAGGGTCATCAGGGCATTCTTGTACTCTGCCTGCATGGCCATCAGTTCACCGCGCATGGTTTGAGCCTCCAAACGGGATTGGGTGGCATCTGTACGGCCCACATCGCCTACCGACAGTCGGATGCTGTCGCTTTGGGCAATCTGTTCCATATCCTTGACCGAAGCCTCCATCACCTTGCAGCTCTCACGCAGTTTCCATGCCTCCGCCCATGCCTGCGAAGCCTCTGCACGAAGGCCGCACAGATAAGCGTTTACCGATGCCTCGGTCACTTCCTTCTCGCTCCTGGCCGCACGGATACGGGCACGGCGGTTGCCTGCCAGATCCAGGTCATAGCTCAAGCCGAACTCCAGCGACTGGCCCATCTGCATGTACCAATCCTGGTTGTTGCTGTAATCCACCGACAGTTCCGGGTCATTGAAAACCTTAGCAGCCTGAAGGTTGGCTGTCGCTATGTCTACATTGTATTTCTCGGCCAGATAAGCCGCATTCTTCTCGGCCACAGCCTGAATATATTGCTTGTAGGTCACTCCCTGTGCCCAACCCCACAGTGGGGTCATGACCAGGGCGAGTGCCACATATTTAAAATACTTCTTCATTTTCTTCCTTTTCCTTGATTTCCGCACGCTGCTCCATCTTGTAATAGAGGGTTGGCAGGATATAAAGCGTAATAACGGTTGAGAACAGCAAACCGTAAACAATGACGGTTGCCAGTGGCCGCTGCACATCGGAACCCACACCCGATGCCAGTGAAGCAGGGAGCAAGCCCAATACTGCCACGGTAGCAGTCATCAGCACAGGACGCAGACGGTGCGATGCTCCGCTCACCACGGCCTTCTCAAGCGGCTGACCTGCCTGACGCAGGTTGTTGATGTGCGAGATCATGATCACACCGTTCTGGATGGTCAAGCCAAATAGAGCAATGAATCCCACGGCCGATGACACATTGAAGGTCATGTCACGCACCACCAATGCCAGCAAACCGCCCAACAATGCCAGTGGCAGCATAGCGATCAGCAATCCTGCCTGACGGAACAAGCCGAAGGCACCGAACAGCAGCAAGAACATGATTGCCAGAACGAATGGGATGATGATGGCCAGACGGGTATAGGCACGGTTCTGGTTCTCGAACTGTCCGTCCCATCGAATCTGGTTCTTGGTATGGTCATAGACAATTTCCCTGGCTATGCGGCTCTGTGCCTCATTCAGGAACGAGGTCAGGTCGCGTCCGCGCAGGTTCAGTCGCACGGTCAGGTGGCGGCGACCCATCTCACGGGCAATGGAACTGGCACCCAACTGGGTTTCAATCCTAGCCACCGATGCCAGAGGAATGTTGGCACCGCTGCTGGATGTCAGCATCAGGGCACCGATACGCTCCGGAGTGTCGCGCGAGGTTTCAGCATAACGACAAGTCACATCGTACACCTTACTGCCGATGAACACCTGCGAAACAGCCTTACCGCCGATGGCTACCTCAATCAGTTCAGCCACGTCGGCCACATTCAATCCGTACTGGGCAATCTTATCACGGTCGGCCGTAATCTTCAGTTGCGGGAGCGGTGGCTCCTGATCGATAACCACATCGGCAGCGCCCTGAATTCCGGCCACAATCTTAACCACCTGCTCGGCCAGATGACGGGTTTCGGTCAGGTCTTCGCCATACACCTTCACAGCCAGATCACTGTGCGAACCTGCCATCTGATCCATAACCATATCGATAATCGGCTGAGAGAAGCCTACCTTATATCCCGGCATCCGGGCAATCACCTCGGCCATATCGGCAACCAGGTCCTCCTTGGTGCGACCGAATTCCCAATCCGAATACGGAATCAAACCCACACCGCACTCAATATGTGATGGCGAGAAAGCCTCGGTACCCTCATCATCACGACCCACCTGAGTCATCACATAAGTCACCTCGGGGAATTGTTTCAAGGTTTGGCGCAAGGTATCCGCCATCTGAGCCGAACGCTCCAGCGAGATGCCCGGAGGGGTTTGCACCTGAATCCAGATACCGCCCTCGTCCAGGGTTGGCAGGAAGTCCTTACCTACTAGAGCTATTAGAATCATAACGGCAGTCAGCACACCGGCTATGACACTGTACACCCGCTTGGGTTGGTTCAGCAGACGGGCTGTCTGAGCCTTGTATCGCTGTGTCAGATTCTCCACCACCTTGTTGCGGAACACCTTCTGCGGCTTGCGGTACACCGCGTATGCCATACCCGGAATCAGCACCAGTGCCACCAGCAATGCGCCAGCCAGGGCATAACCCACGGTAAAGGCCATAGGGGTGAACAGCTTTTTCTCAATACGCTCGAACGAAAACAGCGGCATGTAAGCCACGATAATAATCAGGGTAGAGAAAAAGATTGGCTTTGCCACCTGTACTACACGGCCGACGATATCCCTGCCGTCCAAGGGCTGTTCCGGATGATCCTCACGTTTCTTCAGTATGGTTTCGGTCATCACTATCGCACCATCCACCAGAATACCGAAGTCGATGGCACCCAGCGACAACAGGTTGGCCGGAATATCGGTCAGGTGCATCAGGATGAAGGCGATGAGCAATGACAGCGGAATGGTGATGGCCACCAGCAATGCACTGCGGGGACTGCCCAGGAAGATGATCAGCACACCGATAACCAGTATCATGCCAAAGAACAAGGTATGCGATACGGTATCCAGGGTAGTGTTCACCAGATGGGTGCGATCCAAGAACGGATAGATCTTCACACCGTGAGGCAGCACATCGTTGTTCATCTCCTCTACAGCAGTGTGAATCTTTTCCAGCACATCAGAAGGGTTCTGGTAACGCAGAATCTGCACAATACCTTCCACGCCATCGCGGTAATCCACCTCATCGTTCAGGAATCCCAGAATACCTTTACGCTCCAGGTTGCCGTACTTCAGCTCACCCAGGTCGCTCAGATAGACAGGAGTACCGTTCACGCTCTTCACCACAATGTTCTCCATGTCCTTCAAGCCGGTAATCAAACCCTCACCTCGCACCACATAGCTCTGGTCGCCACGGGTCAGCGTACTACCGCCGGCATTACTGTTGTTCAGGCTGATGGACTCCTCCACCTCGGCCAGCGAAATACCGTACTTCATCAGTTTGTCGGGATTCACCTCCACCTGGAACTGAGTGGTGATTCCACCGTAGTTACTCACATCGGCCACACCCTGAATCTGGGTCAGACGGGGAATGATGACCCATTTGTTCAGGTCGGTCAGTTCACGGAGTGTGTGATTGTCACTCTTCAGGATATAGCGGAACACCTCACCGGTAGGCGATGTCAGCGGATTCAGCTCCGGTACCGCATCGTAGGGCAGTTCCACATCGCCTATGCACTCACGCACACGCTGTCGCGCCCAATAATCCTCGGTACCGTCCTTGAACACCAGCATGATGGTCGAGATACCAAAGGTGTTGTTGCTTCGCATCATCTCCAGCGATGGCATACCGTTCAGTGCACGCTCCAGCGGCACGGTAATCTGCTGTTCCATTTCCTCGGCAGCCAAACCGGGAACCTGAGTCACCACCTGCACGGTGGTATCAGCAATATCAGGATAAGCATCGATGCTCAACTGCTTCCAGGCATACACGCCGAAAGCCGAAACCAGAAGGAAGGCCACGGCAACCAGCCACCTGCGGCGCAGTACTAATTCAATCAGTTTATTCATATGGGCAGAGGGATTAATCGTTCAGATAAAGACCGCCGACGGCAATGACCTGATCGCCCACCTTCAATCCCTTACGTATGCTCACCTTGCTGTTATCATCGCTGCTGTTGCCCGTCTCCACTTCGCGGCGCACATAGGTGTTGGCCTTACCGGTGGCAACGAACACATAACTGCGGTTCTCACCCTGGAATACAGCAGTAGAGGGAACCACTATGCTTGGCTTTGGCTCGGACATGAAGTGTACAGATACGTACATGCCGTGCTTCAGCATACGGTCAGGGTTATCACACGCCAGCACCACCTGTACGGAACGTGTCTCCTCGTCCACCAGGTTGCCCACATTGAACACCTTTCCGATAATAACCTTATCGGGTTGCGCATCGGTAAAGATTTCTGCCTCGCCACCTGCATTCACGATACCGATATAGCGCTCCTTGATCAGGGCAGTCACCCAAACCTTGCTCAGGTCGGCAATGGTGACCAGCGGTTCGTCGTCAGCCTTGACAAACTGACCCGGAGTGATGCTGCTGGCCACCACCTCGCCATCGATAGGGGCACAAATGCGCAATGACTGACCCATCTTCAGGGTCGATGCGTTCATATTATATACTTTCAGGGTTGCCTCGGCCGATTCCATCTCCTTGCGGGCATTCTCTGCCTCAGTCATGGCCTCATCCAGTTCACGCTTGGCAGCAATGCCATGCTCAAACAGGGTTTGCTTACGCTTGTACTCAGCCTGTGCCTGTTCGTTCTGGCGCACTGCCTGAAAATAGGTCTTGCTGGCTTCCACAAAATCAGCCGACGACATCTCGAACAGCACCTGACCGGCTCTCACCTTATCGCCCAGACGTACAGCCGAACGGGTCACGCGGCCGTCGAATGGGGTGCACACCTCGGCATAGCGGCCGGTTTCGGCTTGTGCGGTACCCACGGTGCGGAACTCATTGCTGAACGGCT
Organism: Bacteroidaceae bacterium; assembly: GCA_045628125.1. Lineage (GTDB taxonomy): Bacteria > Bacteroidota > Bacteroidia > Bacteroidales > Bacteroidaceae > Minthousia. Next base: position 48,538 of record JAZQPA010000199.1, on the reverse strand, counting down.
CCTCGGCCAGTGTAATCATCTTGATTTTTGAACAGATTGGCGAACCTGCGTCAACAGTTACGGTATCGCCATGAAAAATTAACTCGGAATTGGCGTTTTGTTTCTCACCGTTGCCACACGCAGCCAGTGCAACAGCCAGTAAAACGCCTGCTACATTTTTTATTCTCATACTTATACTCTTTTCACCTTAAATTATCAGTAGTTTGACTTTTCCGGCCGCAAAGGTAAGGAAATTTTCATTAATTCAAAAGTATTTTAAAGAACCTTGGAAATAAAAATACCCATTTTTGGGTAATAAAAAATACCCACCTACTGCATGAGAGAGGTGGGGCGGAATACATCCCACACCGGCCATGCACTACAAGATGGCTGAGATGTGGATTGACAGATTCGATAACTATAAGTTATACTGACACAAGTATCAGACAATCAGGGTTCGACCACTCTTACGGGACTTGAACTTAGAATTGGCGAATGCCCAGTGTGCCGTTTAAAGAATGTGCCGAAATGGCTTTGGTTGACAAAACCCAGGCGGTTGCTGATTTCCATGTCTGTCATCTGGTGAAAGATGAAACAAGGCATTGGTTACCAGCGCCTGGCGTACTTTCCAAGAGATTTTTATGGATTGCGAGAACTGACGGTTGAACTCAGTCAAGCCTTCATCTGCGTCTTTCAGCGATAAATGATCAAGTACTGGTCTTTGAGCGACAAGGTCATTTGTTCGTATTCAACTTCAGTTCCAAGTCTTACCGTGGCTACAGAATTCCTTGTACTCCTGGAGTTTATTCACTTGTACTCTCAAACGTAACCACACACGACTCATCCGCTACGATAGATTGTTCAGGGAGTCATGATGAGTGTTATATTTATCTTGACATTCCTAAGTATGGAATAAGTGTATATCGGTTCTGAGTAGATATTGACTTCAGGAGGAATAGAGAATGTTTGGAAAATTTCACCAACTGACAAAAAAATAGTATCTTTGTCTTCGGTACAAATATTTCTGTGCTTTATGCAGATTGGTTTTGTACGATAATTATAAACCACAAAAATACATTACAATTATGAATGTTGGCGATAGAATACCTGATGTGCTTGGTATTGACCAGCACGGGAATGAGATAAAATCAAGTGATTATCGTGGTCGCAAGATTGTGCTCTACACATATCCGAAAGCAAACACAAGCGGTTGCACGGCCGAAGCATGTTCACTCCAGGCACACAAACAGGAGTTGGCAGGACTTGGCTATGAGATTATCGGTGTGAGCAAGGACAAGCAGGAATTGCAGAAGAAATTTGCTGATGCCCAAGGCTTGGAGTTCCCACTTATTGCAGACACGAGCACGGAACTGCTCCAGTCACTTGGAGCATGGGGTGAAAAGGTGGCATGCGGCCGCAGAACCATAGGCATACTTCGCACCACCTACCTTGTCAATGAGGAAGGAGTCATTGAGCGTATATTTACTCCAAAAGAGATCAAGACGAAGATTCACGCAGAGCAGATCCTGAAAGTGATCAAAGAATGAGTAAAACGGCAAAAGAATTAATCTCTGCCATGCAGATGCTTGAGAATCCGGAACAGCGGAAGGGGCTGATAAGATTCTTCAAGACAGGCAGGGGACAATATGGGGAAGGTGATGAGTTCCTGGGATTAAAAGTCCCGGAAACACGTGCATTTGTAAAGGAATACCGTTCCTTACCGCCAGATGAGGTACAGAAACTGCTGGAGAATAAATGGCATGAGGTAAGGCTTTGCGGTTTCCTAATCCTTGTGGAGCAGTATAACGATAGAAAGGCAACAGAAGAGGAAAAGGATGCCATTCTTGCCATGTATCTCTGCAATGCCAGAAATGCCAACAACTGGGACCTGGTGGATTTAAGCTGTTACAAGATACTTGGTAAATGGTTAGTAGAATCGGGAGCGGCAAAAGCAGAGAAACTGAAGCTGATGGATAAACTGGCCAACAGCGATAATCTCTGGGAGCAACGCATCTCAATCGTATCCACCATGGCAACACTGAAGGCAAACGATGCCTCCTACACTCTTCGTTATGCCCGTCATCATCTTCATCATAAACATGACCTGATGCACAAGGCTGTAGGTTGGCTGCTGAGAGAAATGGGCAAGCAATGCGGAATGGACGAGTTGCGTGCTTTCCTATCGGAATATGCCTCCACTATGCCACGCACCGCCTTGCGCTATGCCATTGAGAAGATGGATAAGGATGAGCGGGAACAATGGATGAAAAAGAAATAAAAACAACATACAATTATGAAATCATTCGGATCAAAACCGTGGATGCTTCCACAGCCAGTGCTGATTATCGGCACATACAACGAAAACGGAGTAGCCAACGCCATGAATGCTGCCTGGGGCGGAACCTGGGATATGCACGAGATTATGATCAGTATGGGCACCCATGCCACTACCGATAACCTGAAACTGAACAATGGTGAATTTACCGTTGCCTTCGCTACCGCAGAAACCATGGTGGCCAGTGACTTTGTAGGTATTGTGTCGGCAAAGAACGATCCTGAGAAGATGGCAAAGACAGGTTGGACAATAGAGAAGGCTCCCAACGTGAATGCACCTCTCTTCAAGGAGTTCCCAATGACCATGGAGTGCCGCATCAAACAGAAACTTGACGAGTCAGAAACCGGCTATTTCCTGATTGCTGAGGTTGTCAACATACTATGCGATGAAAAGTATCTCAACGAGAAGGGCAATCCTGATATAGAGAAGATGAACCTCATCTGCTTCGAACCAGTCAACCATAAATACATTCAGATGGGCAAGGTGGCTGGTGATGCTTTCTCATGCGGAAAGGAACTGAAATAAAAAATGAAGAACCTGATATTTGACTTCGGTAAGGTACTTGTGGATTATGACTTTGAGGCATTCTTCCGCAAGTACATACCAGACACCGAGCGTTGTTTGGCTTTCACTCCCGTGCTCTACAATGTGGAGCTGCAGCAACTTCTCGACCGAGAGGAACGTCCTTTCGAGGTCATCATGGAAGAGTGGATTGAGCAGAACAAGGAGTTTGAACCAGAAATACGATACTTCAACGAGCACTATCCTGAGATTGTGACGAATGAGGTGGAGGGTATGAGAGAACTGCTCACCCAACTGAAAGCCGAGGGTTACAAACTCTACGGCTTGACCAATTGGTGCAGCAAGGTTCATCTGACGATGGCTCAGTTTGAGATATTCAAGCTACTCGACGGTTACATTATCTCATCCGAGGAGAAGGTCATCAAGCCAGAACCCGAGATTTACCACCGGCTCTTCAGCAAATTTAATCTCAAACCCGAAGAATGCATCTTCGCCGATGACAGAGCAGAAAACATAGAAGGCGGCAGACGTGTAGGCATGGACGGCATAGTATTCAGGGATGCAAAGCAGTACGAAAAGGAGTTGCGCCAGATGCTTGAACAGAAGTAAAGATGCACATGCTTCGATTATTATCCGTATAGGATAAACATGAATGAAACCGACATCCGAATATATTGCAAAGAAATTCCAGAAGTTCAACACTCAGATGTTTGGCGGTAAACTTACGATGCCACCCATACAACTGAGCAGGGCAAAAACATTCGTGGGACAATGTACCGCCAAGAAGCGCCACACCCTGCTACACGGAACGCAACTGTTTGATTTCCGATTGAAGTTCAGCATCTGTTTTGACCTTCCGGAAGAGGAATGGGAGGATACCATCATCCATGAAATGATACACTACCACATCGGCATAAACGGTTTGAAGGACACATCCGCCCATGGGCAGATATTCCGTGAGATGATGGAATCCATAAACCAGAGATTCGGACGAAAACTTACCATTTCCCACCGGTCAACCCCAGAGCAGAGAGAGGCACTCTACAATGCAAAGAAGGTTTGGCATGTCATAGCCTTGGTACATTTCGCTGATGGGCGTAAAGGATTGAAGGTTCTGCCCCGCATCAGACAGCGCATACAAGCATACCGTTCCGCAATGCTTCGTGACCAGAGGTTTTCCCGTATTGACCTGTTCATGAGCAACGACCCATACTTCAACCGTTTTCCCAATTCCTCGGCGTTCAACGTTATTCTGGCCAAGGAAGAGGAATTCATGCCCCATATTCAACAGGCAGATCATTTTGAATTGTGAAAGGCAATTCCGCATCGGGAAGAGCCATGGAGAATTGCAGTAAGCCACCGTGGCCATGACATATAAAAAGGCACTCTCATTTTTGAGAGTGCCTTCCTTATTTATAGTACGTAAATTAATAACGCTGCTTACCGTTCTCGTCAACACGCTGGTTGGCATTTACGGTTCTGGCAAATGGATTTGGGAAATCTGCCACAGGGTCCTTCAGTACCTGTGCATTCATCCACTCGTAGATGTTCTTGTAACCCTGAGGAGCTACAGAACCGCCACCGTTGTTGCTTGGCTTCAGCTCGCTTCCTGGCTCCTGAGATGCGGTAACAGCATCGTTGAACAGGTAGCACCATGAGAAGTGACCGTACAGCTTTGAGCCAGGGTTATCGATACCAACCACACTCTCAAACATAGACATCCATACATTCTTGGCACCAGCCTTAATCAGACGGTTGAAGGTAGGAATGCAGTTAGCCTTAGGATCAACGGTTGTATCATCGTACGACTGAACAATCCAGATGTTCTCCTCGGTCAGTGCCTTAATCTCATTGTCAGAGATGTTGGCATCCAGATAAGCCTCACAGGTAGGATAAGCTGCTGCAAAGAACTTTGGATTGCGGATCAGCATGTTCATGGTCATGTAACCACCGTTCGAGCAACCGCCCAGGTACAGACGGTTAGGATCTACGTCAGGGTTCTCAGCCAGATAGTGCTGGATAGTAGCCATCAGGACGTCGCTATAGAGCGAAGGGTACTGACCTGTACCCATACCCTTTGAAGTATCCATCCACATGGTAGGACACTGAACAGCCAGTACGTATGCACCCTTGTCACCACCCTCGGTAGTGAAGTGTGACTGGATATCCTCACGAATCAGAGATACCACCTCGTTACCCATCAGGGCAATAGAGACATCAGTACCACCCTCGCCACCACCATGCAACCAGATGATCAGCGGGTTCTTCTTGCCATCCAGCTTCAAAGCCTGTGGCTCGTATGCGCCATAAGTCAGTGTCTGCTTGCCTGTCTTACCGGTAGCGATACCGGTATAGGTGCCGCGGCGGAAGAAATCTGCCTCAGACAGGAAGTTGCGCAAAGCATGAGGTGTCTCACACTCTACTGCGGTATATTTCTGGCCGGCAGCCTTGATGGTCTTACCCTTAGCCAAAGAAACCTTTACAGGATAAGCTGTGCTCCAGGTTCCTCTACCCATCGCAACCAGTGGCTGAGCCTTACGGTCGGCAATGTTCTCTAAACCGAATGCCAGGTAATCACCATTGTCACACCACTCGCCACGGTCATCACAGGTATAGATAGCCTTAACAGTACGAGCAACTCCATTGGTTTCAACGGCAAAAGCGGCAGGATCCAGGGTCTCTACCTTTGCCTCAGGCTTTACTACTACCAGATTCACGGCGGTTTGTGCCTCGTAAGCGGTCACGCGAACCACCTGATTGGTCATCTTCAGTGTCTGTGCAGACACAGGCATTGCTGCGCACAATGCGGCTGCAGCAAATAATGTTTTGATACCTCTCATTTTTTCTATTAAGTTTACAAAGTTTGGTTCATTCTGTTCGTAGGGGCAAAGATACAAAGAACAACTCATATAAAAAAAATAATCCGTCATCAAAAATGATTGACTGATAGTATTGCCAGAACCAACAATAAGCCGTACTTTTGCAACCTGAAAGAACAAACCACTATGATAATGAAAAAGATTTTTTTTGCAGTACTTGCCACATCCATGATGGCATGTACAACTAATCAAAAGGAGAACAGCAACGTGGAATCAGAGAATACTGTTAACGATTTCAACGATGTGGTTGCTAACGTGTTGAAAGAAAAAGGTTCACTGAACCTTGCCGACTTTGAGTGGACGCGTGAACCTGAGAGTTTTGCCATCAAGGGTGACACCATTGAGGTTGTGACAAAGCCAGGCACAGACCTTTGGCAGCGCACCTACTACCATTTCCGCAACGATAACGCCCCTGCACTGCAGATCAGCACCCGCGAGAAATTCTTCAGTTTTGTGGTAAAGACCAACTTCCAGGAGAGCCACCATCGTTTTGACCAGTGTGGTGTGGTCATGTACCTGAATTCCGACAACTGGCTGAAAGGTAGCATTGAATTTGAAAACGAGCAGTTCCAGCACTTGGGTAGTGTGGCAACCAACAATGGCTACAGCGACTGGGCAACGACAGCTATCCCTGCCGATGTTAAGGAGATGTGGTATCGTCTCTCACGCCGTGATGATGACTTCTGCATCGAATGCTCTACCAATGGACAGGAATGGAGCCAGATGCGTGTATGCCACATGTACGAGGCAAAGGACGTGATACGCTTCGGTATCTATGCCTGCTCACCAGAGGATTCATCGTTCAAGGCCGTATTCACCGACATGCAGATTACCGAATGCATGTGGAAGGCTCACGATGGCCAGCAACCGGATGAGGAATAACAGATTCCATTATTCCCACAGGAACGGCATCCACAGCGGCACCTCCTCTTCCCAGCAGGCCTCGCAGTGGGTGCCGTTTTCGTGGCGGAGAATCTGCGTCCGGAAACCTAAATAACGTGTTGCCTGCTCCAGCAGTTCAACGTTTTTGCCGTAAGTTTTGTTGAACCGTGGGGACATCTCACGGGTGCCCCAGCTCAGAAACAGCCGGTTATCCGGCCACAGGGTGTTGTTCACCAGTTCCTTCTTCACCTCCTTAATGCTGAAGCCCACTGCCGGTGAGATGGCTGCGGCCTTGGAAAAATACTGGTTGTAATGCATCAAGCCATAGAATGCCATCAGACCTCCCATGCTGCTACCGGCCAAAGCGGTTGCCTCTCGGTGCCACCAGGTGCGGTAATGACTGTCAATGTAGGGTTTCAGTTCATTGATTATCCACTGCATCGTCACATCGCCCATGCCCTGGAACTTGCCCCATTTGCGGCTGCTGAAATCGTAAGGGCTGAACTCCGACAAACGGTTCTCGCCCGGTTCCATGCCCACCACTATCATCTTCTTGTACCAACCATCCAGGTATTCCCTGATGCCCCATGATTTGCCGTAGGCGGCATCACTGTCATAAAACAGGTTGTGCCCGTCGAACATGTACAGCACCGGATAGCGCTCATCGGTATGCTCGTACTCATCGGGAAGGTATAGGTGAATGCGACGGTTCTCACCCATCGCTGTATTATGGAATTCGAATTTCTCAACCATAGTGTCTGTGTAATTTGGGTTGCAAAGATAATAAAAAAACGTGTGCCGGTTAACCAGACACACGTTTTTTCAAATCTGCCCACTTTGACTGTAAGCAGTTTGACCTTATTTCTTTTTTGATTTCTTGGCCTTTTTGCCCTTTACGGGTTGCTGTGCGGTAAGATCCAGCACACGCACATTACGGAACTTGACACCGGCGCCATGTCCCAGGAAACCAATATGACCGGTTTCATTGAACATTCCCGGATGGTTGCGATGATCCACAGTATAAGGGTTAGTTTCACTACCATCAGGTGCCACATTATGACCCTGGCACGCCTCACGTATATTGCCATCCACAATCACATCGCCGTTTACGGTTACGGTAATATGGTCACCCTCAACGCGGATTTCCTCGGTACTCCACTCACCCAGCGGCTTGTGCTTTATACGCTTGGCTGGTATAACACCATAGACAGAACCATGTACCTGATATTCGCGCAATCCTGCATAAATAGGATCATCATGATCCAGAATCTGTGACTCACACATGCCGTAATATGCCGCATCCACATTCATAGGCGTACGGATGCCTACACCATTATTCACACCCGGGCGCACAAAGCAGAACTCGAAACGGAACACAAAATCACGGTATTCTTTTACGGTGTAAAGATTGCCCTCGTCACCATAGTTGGCTGAAACGTAAATGGTACCATTTACCGGAGTGTATCCCTCCTTGTTGCCCGTCCACTTGTCCATGTCAGTTCCGTCAAACAACACCTCGAATCCGGCCGCCTGCTCTTCCTCTGGCAACACAAAAACTGGTGATGGCTCCTCCTTGGCCAACAGGTTTCTGATCTCATCCACAGCATATCCGTCATCGGCCGAATCTCCTGCGCCGATGATTTCAGAAGCCTTAGTCAGCGTATTTTTCAGGAAGGTATAGTCTATGTCATCCACACATTTGGCAGCGATGTTCTTTGCGGCATAAGCAGCGGTATACCCCAGAGACTTGTCATCCACATACTTGCTCACCAAGGTGAAGGAAGGTAAAGTAGGAGTATTTCCCAAACTGCTCAAAATCGTCTTTCGGATGTCATCACTCTTGGTAATTTCCATGGCACGGGCCAGTGAGGTGAAACGATCGTCCACATCCTGAACGTTGGCATTCACCAGTGAGATGTACTTGTTCAATGCCTGTGAATCACCGGCTGTAGCGGCTTTCAGCAACGGATTTGCCGCCTTATAATTGGTACTGGCTTTCAAGGCATTCAGGGCATCGGCCGATTGGGTGCTCTCCCAGATACTCTCCAACTCAGCCACCGATTCATTGGTGCCTGTAGCGGCCAGTACCGGATAGAAACGTACCTTCTGACCTGCCTGTTTCATCAGGTTGCTCAGGGTGGTGTATTGTGTCTTAGCCTCCTGTGCATTAACGCTGGCAGTAAGCGCCTTCTGCAGAGCCGCCACCTGAGTCGGAGTGGTTTTATCCAGCAACGAAGCTATAGCCGATGACTCATTAGAGGTTACCACACCGGCCAGTGCATTCAGCGCTGCGGTAGCCACAGAAGTATCTGATGACTGGCACAAAGCGAGTACCTGCTGACAAGCCGTCTTGATACGGCGATCGCCAGCCAAACTCAACAGAGATTCCAGTTTACGGCCATTTGAAGACAGCATGGCTGCAGGTATCTTTGCGGTAAGGTCACCCTTGAACGCCCGCAAAGCGGCAGCGGCAGCGGTATCGTTACCTCCACCCAACTGACCTATCAGCACGTCAGCCACATCATCACCACCAATCTTACCCAAAGCCTCCAAGGCTGCAGCTCCAGGGGCACCAGCCGACTTGGCCGTCTTGACCAGCAATGCCTTTTGAGTAACGGCTTTATTATCACCCAGCCAATTCAGGATATCCACCTTGGCTTCTGCAGATGAAACATTATACAACGCTGCCACTTTTTGGATCAGCGAGGCATCAGCCAACTGATGATCAGTGGCAAACTTCAAAGCCTGCATACGGAAAGCACGGTCCTTGCTTCGCACGGCCTTCAGCACCTCGGAACCCGCATTGGTACCCAATGAAATGAGTTTATCATACTGCGAGGTATAGGTGGCCGCACCGGTATGAGTGGTATAAGTCACATCTTCCTCACCCAACAGACGCATTTGTGCCTGCAGGAACTCCCGTGCTGTCAGGTCGGCCGCACGTGGAGCAGCCATGGTCAAGCCGTTCAGCACAGCCTTCGCATATTGAGGATGAGCCGAAGCGTAGGCCACCACACCACTAATGGCATATTCCACCAGATTATTTGCAGCCTTCTCAGCTGGCTGCAACATCTGAGCCAGTATCTGAACCGATTGCGGAGCCGCCTTAGCCAGATCCTCCATCTCACGGTTGAAATCATTCTGGTGCTGCACAGGCATCAGTGCCAATGCGTCTTGCACGATGGTCTCCACGGTACGCTGTCGGGCATCCTGAGCTATCACAGGCATGACAGTCATCATTACCGCGGTTATCAGTAGAAATATCTTTTTCATGTCTTTCTTAACTAATATAGGTGGCACATCAGATCAGTTTACCCCATTCACCGCGCATCGGCTGATTCACCAGTCGGTTGGCCGCATCGTCATTAACGAACAACTGAGTCTTCGGGTCAAAATGCAGGGTTCGGTTCAGTCGCAGAGCGCACACACCCATATTCACGATGGTGGCACTGTGGTGGCCGTTGCTCTCGTTCAAGGCAAATTGACGGCGGTTACGCACACAATCCAGGAAATCTGTGTTACGCTGTTCAGGGTCAGGCATCTCGTTAATCAGCTCCATCACATTAGGGATGGTGCATTCAAATCCCTTGAATACCTTACCCTTAGGACCTTCAATATATGGTACCTTACCTTGACTTTCAAAGCCCTCACCTTCCAGGATAATCTGGCAACCGTCCTCGTAGGTATAAGTGATGCTTCGCCAGATGCCCACAGCATCGGGATGCTGCTGAGGCGCATCCACCTCCACCTTTACCGGGAAGGTATTATCCTTGCCCAAAATGTATTGCACAGGGTCAATGTAGTGCTGTCCCATATCACCCAATCCGCCACCGTCATAATCCCAATAACCACGGAAAGTCTGATGGGTACGGTGCACATTGTATGGTTTATATGGAGCAGGGCCCAGCCACAGGTCATAATCCAACTCTTTTGGGATAGGCTGTACCTCAAGATTCTCTTTACCTGTCCAGTAAAATTTCCAGGCAAATCCGGTGGCACCAGAGATGCGGACCTTCAGTGGCCATCCCAACAAGCCGCTATCGATGAGTTTCTTCAGTGGCTTGACATCTGTTCCCATGCCGTAGAAGGTATCCTTGAAACGGAACCAGGTGTCCAAACGGAAGATACGGCCATTGCGTTTCACCGCCTCCTCCACGCGTTTACCCTCACCAATGGTACGGGTCATGGGTTTCTCGCAGAATATATCCTTTCCCGCATTGGCTGCCTCAACTGCCATGATACCGTGCCAATGGCTTGGTGTGGCAATGTGAACGATATCCACATTCTTGTCATGAATCAGTTCACGGAAATCATGGTATGATGCAGGGGTTTCGTTAAACTTGGTCTTGGCCATCTGCATGGCTGCATCAAGGTGTTTCTGATCCACATCACACAAGGCTACCAGGCGGCAACTCTGGTCGCTTTCGAAATGAAGGCTGGAACGGCCGATGCCTCCTGTGCCGATGATTCCACGGGTCAGCTGATCGCTTGGAGCAATGTAATTGTTAGCTCCACCCATCTTACCCAGGACATGGCGGGGCATGATGGTGAACAAAGCCGTTGCGGCTGCTGTTCGCTTAAGGAATGATCTTCTGTTCATCGTATCAAAGCATTAAAAAAGGTCTATATCCGCAAATATAGACCTTTTTATTTTAATTGCCACTATCTTTTCCGTTATTTTTGAAAATTCTATGATACGATTTTTGAAATCTATCTTTTGAAATTACAAGTATTTAGAAACGAGCATTTACATTTCTTCACCTTACTTCTGATGGGTCAGTTTATTCCAAACTGGCGTCCATGCATTCAGGAAGTCATTATAGCTGGTATGAGCGATATTGGTTCGCCATTGGTTCAGCAGGTTACGAGCCTCGGTCACAGTGGCCTTAGTGGCAGGAGACATCTTTTTGGTACGGGAAACGAATGCATCCACCAATTCCAGATAACGGTCACAGTCGGTACTAAGCACTTCTGGAATCATACGCACCGGAGCGGCCTCGTAACTGAGCGTACCCAACAGGTTGCCTGCCTCGTCCAAAGTACAGACAGTACCCCAACGGTTTTCCAGTACCGGCCGGCCATCGGCAGCAGAAACCACACGCCAGAACTGCTCTCCAGCCTTAGTATCTGGCTTTACAGAAAAACCTCCCTCACGCTCAACGGTCAGGACATTATCCACTGCTGTCTTATCGCCATGAATCAGATACCAATGATTCTGAAGCCCGTCAGATACGTCATATTTATCCAACAGATCCACGGTCATATTACCTGCCACCTGAGCATCATGCACCAGGGCCACCAGGAATTCCATCACCTCATGGTCTTCCAGAACTGGCTGCGGACTTAGCGCCGGAGCCTTATTCACGAAACTGTTCTCAAAAGCTATCTGATCAAACGCCTCACCGGTGATTTTCTGTTTCCAGGTACCTATCATGCGTGGAAGATAATAATCACGTATCAATCCTGCCCAAATGCGGCAAGCATAATCGTTCACGGGCTCATCCTTCTCATGATTGCCGTACCACACACTTACTATACGGCGGGCATTCACGCAATTACGGATGCGGTCGGTCGCATCACCGGCTACTCTCATTGCCTGATACTCCCAAGCTTCCAGATTGTACAGGGGATGACAGGTCAGAGCACGATCCAAACGCAACATCAGGCGTTCTACCTCGTCCAAGAGTTCCAGAGCATGCTGGGTTTGGCCGGCATCCACAGCTTTCTGAATGCGCTGGTTCAGTTTCTCAATTTTTCCACTGGTATATATGGCAGCCGACTCAATCATATCGTTTTGATACAGACGACCTCCATCGACACCCAGTGCATCCTTCCGGGATTTTAAGGCAGAGGCATCAGCAAACAGCTGTTCCACACCCAGACAAAAGGCTGTGTTCAGGTTCACATTTCCTGTGCCGATGATGTTGTTGCGTACCTGCCAACCGAATTGCGGATGATCCTGAAACGAATTATAAACCGACTGGCGCAATCCACTGTAATAGTTCTGCTCCGACGGAGTGTAGCTTCCGTAACGGCAAGTGGCATAATTAGCCAACCATTCCGTGACGTTAATACTATCCTTGGCACCTATCCAACCGCCATCGGTCAGCAGTTCATATAGCATCTCATTGTTCTCCACGCCCTCGGGAGCCATGCCGTAACCGGTCAGGTTGCCACGGTTTGGCGAGTTCTGAGCATCCAGTCGGGCATTGGCATAATAATCCAGGAAACCCGTAAACGCAGTCTTTCCGCCCATATTAGGGATAACTGACCACACCCATTCCTTGCCGTAGAATCCCTGATAGGTATCCCAGTCGTAAGGAGCGTTCCAAAAACACTTATTATAATCGGTGGCCATATCCAAAGCCATGAACTTATCATCTGGAACATTCTTCAGGAGGGCAGCCAGAATACCATCACCCCACGATCCACGCTGATAACCCAGAGTCCATCCCTGCATTGTCCATACCGCATCAGGATTGGCATCACGGATACTCTTATAGATGGCATCACCATAGGCTGTCATCAGGGCATGGTCGTGCGGAATCTCCATCTCATTGAACGAATCTGACAAGTAATACTTACACTTGCCGAACTTCTCTTCCCACTTCCTGATAAAACGGGTACCCACCTCTACGAAGGCTTCACTGCCGGGATTCAGACGGTAATTGCGGGTATCCTGCGGCACCCAATCCCATCCGGTAAGGTCCAGTTTTCCTTCATAATGCTTCACAAAAGCCTTAGGCACGAAACCACCAAATGCCGGGCAAATGGGCTTCATTCCCAGATTGCGCATTCGGGTAATAACATGCTGGCAAAGTTCCACCTGACTCTTGTTCCAATACTCGCCCAATGGTCCATCGAACGAATTGCCGGACAGATTACCCATGCGCATCCATGGAAGATGGGCAGGTCCTACCTCCCACTCGTCAATCTCCTCCTTGGAAAGTCCCATATCATAGAACACTTCGCGATACACCTGTTCTTGGGCGATGAGCAGCAGTGGCATATCGATGCCATGCAGCGCCATCCAATCCAATTCCTTATCCCATCTGTCCTTGTCCCAGTAAGGTGCCGTGTAACCATAAGTCACCACGTTCATGTACTGATGATCGCGATAGGCAGAGGTGAACGATTTCGGAGCAATCTGCATATCGGCAGGAAGAGTGAAACGGTTGCCGCTCCAGGAACTGATGCCTGCACCCTTAGCCTTAACATAGTCGTAAAAACCGCGGCAAGCAGCCACACCATCGCTAGCCTGTATGATGAGTGTGTTATTGCTGACCTGATAAGCATATGAATCGCGCCCTTGGGCATCCTTGGATAGGGTAAGTTGCACCTGAACCGCCATCTGTCCGCCGGTAAAGCGATTGATTACAGCCATGACCTCTGCCTCGGCCTCCGTACGTTCCTGTTTGGTTAACCGTGGTTGTGCCGTTGCAAATAATGAGCAAAGTGAGAATACGCCCAAAGCTATCCATTTTCCCTTTTTCATGACATGCAGATTTTCAGTTTTTACAAAGATACTATATCCAATACTCTATACCTGAAATGGGGCGGCAAACGTTATTTGCCTATGCCGGTCAATTCCTCTGGAAGAACTGGCATGGCACCGTTCTGTGTGCACACAAAAGCAGAAACCTCGACTGCCAACTTGTGTGCCTCGGCTACTGATTTGCCTTTCAACATTGCACTACAGAAAGCCGAGGTAAATGAATCACCTGCACCTACGGTATCTGCTACGGTTACTTTAGGAGTTGGTTGGAATGAAATCTGGCCAGGAGTGAAAGCATAGCTTCCATCGGTACCGCATGTCAGAATAAGAGCATCCAAGTTGTATTTTGACAACAGAATCCAGCATTTATTCTCTGGAGTCAGATCTGGATAACCGAACATTTCGCCCAGGACTTCCAGTTCCTCATCATTGATCTTCAAGATGTTGCAGCGGCGCAGGTTATCTTCAATCAATGTCTGATTATAGAAATGCTGGCGCAGATTGATATCATAAATCTTCACGCTATCCTCTGGCATAGCCTCCAGGAACTTCTGGATGGTAGAACGTGAAACCTCGTTGCGCTGAGCCAAAGTGCCGAAACATACAGCTTTTGTCTCCTTGGCAATAGCCTCGATTTCCGGAGTCCAAGGAATGTTGTCGTAAGCCACCCCCTCGCAGATGTCGTACTGAGGTATACCCTCACCCGAAAGGGTTACCTGTACAGTGCCAGTAGGATAATCTACCGTCTCAAGACGAGTTTGCAGATTCTTTTCACCAAGCTGATCCAACACTTCCTTACCCAATTCATCAGGGCCGATGGCACTGACAGCGATACCGTTCAAGCCAAACTGAGAAGCATGGTATGCAAAGTTTGCTGGGGCGCCACCCAACTTCTTACCTTCAGGAAGACAATCGAATAAGATTTCTCCCAAACCTACTATATATTCTTTGCTTAATTTCTGAATAGTGCTCATGACATTCTTATTTTTACTTTTTTATCTTACTAATGAAGAACAGCAGGTAACAAACACCAACAGCCATGACGATAACTGCGCCCAACTGACCCATAGCGTCACTGGCATAACCCATAGCCAATGGGAAAATGGCACCACCGAACAAACCCATGATCATCAAACCTGAGACCTCATTCTTCTTGGTTGGCAAGGTCTGCATAGCGTTAGCAAAGCAGATAGAGAAGATGTTACTGTTACCATAACCTACCAGAGCGATAGCGATATACAGAATCATCTTGCTGGCACCGAAGCTCATCAAAGCCATAGAAGCAGCCATAAATACCACGCTGATAGCGAAAAACAGCTTGTTGCTCATCTTGCTCAAAATGATGGAACCGCTGAAGCAACCGATAGTACGGAAAATGAAGTACAAACTGGTAGCAAAAGCTGCCTCGTTCAGGTCCATGCCTACACGCTCCATCAGCAATTTAGGCGCGGTGGTGTTAGTTCCGACATCAATACCCACATGGCACATGATACCCAGGAAGCAGAACAGAATCATTGGGTTGCCCAACAGCTTGAAGCAATCAGCAAAACCACTGGCCTTACCCTCGGACTTCTCCTCCTCGATAGGAGTGATGCCCAGCAATACGATAGCTGCGATTCCGATAACCAGATAAACGGGGAACAGCACTCTCCAACCCAAGCCGAATGAAGGCATTGCCTGTACAGCACCCCACATGGCAATGTATGGAGCCAAGAAAGAAGCAATAGCCTTAACAAACTGACCAAAGGTCAAACTACTAGCCAGCTTATCGCCAGAGATAATGGATGACAGCAATGGATTCAATGAAGTCTGCATCAGGGCATTACCGATACCCAACAGAGAGAAGGAAATCAGCATGGTCATGTAAGTCTCGCCAAAAACGGGAATCAGCAATGACAATGCAGTAACAATCAAACTCAACAATACGGTCTTCTTGCGGCCAATCTTATTCATCAGCATGCCAGTAGGTACTGAGAATAACAGGAACCAGAAGAATACCAAAGATGGGAACAGGTTGGCCTGTGAATCGGTCAAGCCCAAATCCTCTTTCACATAATTGGAGGCAATACCCACCAAGTCCACAAATCCCATGGCGAAGAAGCAAAGCATCACGGGGATAAGTGTGAGATAGAAGTTCTTTTTCATGATCAGATTATTTTAGATTATACACATTCATTGCATTCACCTTAGTGCTACCACCTGTGCTGAACACACGGATATGCTGATAAGGAGCATTAGGGAAGACCAAATTAGTCATGGCAAAACGGCCGTTACCATCGAAAGCCTCCACACTACTATGATCCAGGAACAAACGCAGCTTATAGGCCTTCTGCTTCTCGATTGGAGCAGTAGTTACAGCAGCAAAATTATCAGAGAAATCGGTTTTACCACTCTGGGTTCTGTCCATGGCATAGGTCATCTGAGCAAGGTCATAAGTCATCACAACCTTCTCGCCATTGTCGTTGCTCAACTCGATACCAAAGGTCTTGGCAGAACCAGGAGTAAATGTGACGGCAATCTCGGCCTTATTGTTCTTTCCGGACAAGGCATCCTTCAGCAATTTACTGCCACTAACAGAACCCACGGTCTTGGCCTCAACGGTTCCACGCATAGCTTCATTTTCAGGAGAAGGTTTCACACTCAGGTAGTGCTCACCATCTTTCTTGTACAGTTTCAAGTCACGGGCAATACTCATTGCACTACGATACTGCTGGGTAGGAACGGCATTGGCATACTGCCAATTGCTCATCCATGCGAGAACAGTACGGCGATTATCCGGAGCATTGCTGAAAGAAACGGTTGCATAGTGATCCTTACCCCAATCCATCCATTTGGTGGTCTCAGGTTTAGACTCACAGGTAAATTTATGACCGTCAAAATCGCCAACGAAATACTGGGTAGCACTTCCACCGAAGATTCCACCAGGATTCAGATTACAAACCAAAACCCATTTGGTCTCGGTAGTTCCCTCTACAGGAACCTCCATCAGGTCAGGGCACTCCCAAACACCTCCGTGAGCACCATAGCCCAAGCCGAAACGGCTCTCCTCTGTCCAATCCTTCAAGTTCGGAGAAGAATACAGACGCATTTCCTGACCGGAAGCCATGATTAAATTCCACTTGCCAATCTTATCATTCCAGAACATATTCGGGTCACGAAAGTCAGGAATATCACTGGTCAGCACCGGATTACCGGCATATTTTTGGAAAGTACGGCCATTGTCGGTACTGTAACACAAACTCTGAGTCTGGTTTGCACCCGCACTGGTGTACATGGCGATGATGGCATTCTTACCAAAACCCGCGGTATTGTCTTTGTCGACAACGCAGCTACCGCTGAATGCAGTACCCAATCCATCAGGTGCAATAGCAACAGGCAGATGCTCCCAGTTCACCAAGTCACGACTGATGGCATGACCCCAGTTCATATTACCCCAAACCGAAGCGTATGGGTTATACTGGTAGAACAGGTGCCACTCACCATCCTTGTAAACCATACCGTTCGGATCGTTCATCCAACCGTATGCAGGAGTAAAATGATAATCGGGACGATACTGCTCGCGGTTAGTGGTATCGAAGGTCTGGCTCAGCTTCATCTCATTCCAACACACGTCAGTTTTGACATCACGAGCCTGGTTACGATCCACACGTGCGCGGACATCCAGGATGACATTATGGCCTTTGTAAGCATCCAGATTGAATGGCACGTAATAATCCACCTTGTTGATTGCCAAGTGAGCGGTAAAAGACTGATCGGTTTTAGTATCGGAAAGGACGTTAATTGTTGCCTCGGGAGCTTTCTCCTCGATAGGAAGCAGCAAATACTTTTGTGGCTGCTGAACACGAATCATGCTATGAGTAGCGCTCAAGTGACTGATGTTTAACCCAGTCTGCTGAGCCATAGCCATGCTGCAACAAGCCAATGCTACAGCAAAAAGAAAAGTTTTCTTCATGGTACTTATATCTAATTTTTGTTTTGTCCTGTTGATTAATAATCTTATAAGCGCTAAGATAGACACATTATTACAAATTGATGCGCAATATTAGTTCATACTCTTGCAAATATAGTTCTTTTTGCCGATTTTTTCCTATTTTGAATCATAAATTTAAGAAAATCACTCAAAGGTCTTAATGGAGAATCATTGGTGGTGACAGAAACATTCCATTTACCTGACATAAAACTAATCATTACCAATGATCAGCACGATAGATAAGTAATGACCGGTGCAAAGCATAAGTAATGCATTGCACCGGTCATCGGAATATCAAGATGATTCAACTGCCTATCAGAATCCGAACAATCCTAACTCATTCAGGAAAATGGCAACGATTGCCAATGGCAGAATAACACGAATCAACGCATAATAGATACGAATCAAGGTTTGTGGCAACATGCGCTCGTTTGATATCTCGCTCAACAGAGCCTTCTTGTCCATCTTCCAGCCCACAAATAAAGCGGTGAGCAGACCACCCAAAGGCAACATGATCTTAGCAGTGGTGAAGTCGAAGAAGTCGAACAAATTCATGCCGAAAATCTTATAATCATCCCAAATACCCATAGACAAGGAGCACGCAACACCCACTATCACGCAGACAGCAGTAGCAATAGGAGCTGCGTAACGACGACGGATATGGAACTCCTCGTGAATCCACAAGGTAGCAGGTTCGAGCAGTGAGATGGCCGATGTAAGCGCAGCCATAGCCAACAGCAGGTAGAACATCAGCGAGAATGCATAAGCCAGCCAAGGCCACTGACCAAAGGCCTGATAGAACACATTAGGCAAGGTGATGAACACCAGCGAAGGACCGGCACCTGGCTCGATGCCTACCGCATAGGCTGCAGGGAAAATAATCAAACCCGAAAGGATAGCAATCAAGGTATCGATACCCGCAATGTTCAGTGCATTACCAAACAGGTTTGCCTCCTTAGGGAAATAAGATGCATAGGTACAAAGACATCCCATACCGATACTCAGTGAGAAAAAGGCCTGTCCCATAGCTGCAAGGAAAGTGGCAGGGGTAACCTTGCTGAAATCAGGAAGCAGCAAGAACTTAATACCTTCTGAAGCACCTGGAAGGGTGACAGAACAACCCACCAAAATGACGATAAAGACAAACAGCATAGGCATCAGCACCTTTGAGGCGCGCTCGATACCCTTCTGAACGCCCATCAGAATAACGCCCAATGTCAAACCCACAGATAAGAACAAATACAACAATGGTTTGATAGGATTGCTGACAAAAGTGGTGAAATCGGATGCATAATCTGCAGGAGTTTTACCAGCCAAACCGTTGGCACCCGCCTGAACCACATATTCGATTGTCCATCCTTGAACTACAACATAGTAGCAAAGAATCAGCCAACCGGTCAACACACAAAGGAAACCCACATATTTCCAAGCACCCGTAGCACCCAATGTGGGGAATGCACGATAATTGTTGGTACGGCTGCGACGGCCAACAGCAAACTCTGCCACCATCAAAGGCACACCAATAATCAATACGCAGCACAAATACAATACCAGAAAAGCACCACCACCATTGGCACCGGTCTCATAAGGAAAACGCCAAACATTTCCCAAACCGATAGCAGAACCTGCCGCTGCCAGGATAGCACCCAATTTTGATCCGAAATTACCTCTAGTTACCTGTTCCATCTTACTTATACTCTCTTTTACTTATCCTATATTATAACCAACTAAACAATCCCAACTCGTTCAAGAATATCAAAATGATGCATATAGGTGCAAAATAACGCACCAGCACCATATAGGCTGGATACAATGGCTGGCGCAATGTGCCGCCATTGGTTATCTCGCTCTTTATGATATTCTCGTCTACTACCCATCCTACGAAGATGGTGATCAAAAGGCTACCTACCGGCATGATGAACTTAGCCACCAGATAGTCGAATAAATCAAAGAATCCCATACCTGCAACTGTCACATCGCTCCAAATGCCGAATGACAAAGAGCAGCAGGTTCCAAGCAGCAGGCATACACAGGTTACACCTATAGCACACTTCACACGACTGATGCCAAAATTCTGTTCGAAGTAAGCAGCACCCATCTCCAACATACTAATGGAAGAGGTAAGCGCAGCCATAACCAGCAGCAAGTAGAACATCAGTGAAAAGGAATAAGCCAGCACCGGCAAATCACCGAACACCTGCTGAAATACGTTTGGCAAGGTGATGAACACCAGTGAAGGACCAGCATCGGGCTGCAGGCCTGGAATAGAATATACCGCAGGGAAAATAATCAGACCTGAGCACAAGGCTACCAATGTATCGATGGATGCCACACTGGCACCATCTTTAATCAAATCGACATCCTTGCGGAAATAGCATGCGTATGTACACAAGCAGCAGAGGCCCACACTCAGGGAGAAGAATGCCTGACCCATAGCCGACAATACGGTAGAACCAGTAACCTTACTGAAATCAGGCTTCAGCAGAAATGACAAGCCCAACGATGCATTAGGCAAAGTTAGCGAGCAAACCACAAGCACCACAATAAAAATGAATAGGATAGGCATCATCACCTTAGCACCACGCTCTATACCCTTCTGGACACCCATAGCCACAATACCGCAAGTCATAGCCAGTATCAAAGCCATCCAAATCCATGGCTGAACAGGATCGGAAGAGAATGCAGCAAAATCGGCCGCATACTGAGCGGCATCCTTTCCTGCAAAATCATTCATACCCGCCAGCACGGCATAATACAAAGTCCATCCTGCCACCACTGCATAATAACTGAGCACCAGAAAGGCTGCACCCATAGGAATAAGGCCCATAAACTTCCAAGCCTTCTTCCCTCCACTCATGGAACAGAAAGATTCTGACACGTTCTTCTGGCTATAACGGCCAATGACAAATTCACTGATCATTACAGGCAAACCTAAAAGCAGCATGAACAATATATAAATAAGGATAAATGCTGCACCTCCATTAGCGCCCGTTTCTGTTGGGAAACGCCAGATATTACCCAAACCAACAGCAGAACCTGCTGCAGCCAAAATAGCACCTAACTTACTGGCAAAACCGTTGTGTTTTATTTCACTCGACATACACTATATATCAATTTGAAAGCAAATCGCTCAAAATATTTTGCAAAATTAAGAAATTTAGCGCTAACTTTGCAATTCTAAAACAAAAAAGATGAAAAAAGAGTATTTATTGGACTATAAATTCAGTATTTTCTGTATAATTCTAATCTGGATACTGTGTCTGATGCCCGTTCCAGAGTTTCCTGAGCTGGAGGAAGTTCCTTTTGTGGACAAATGGACTCACTTTGTAATGTATGGTGGAACATGCAGTGTAATCTGGTTGGAATACCTGCTGAGACACCGCTCCAACCGCAACTATAGCCGCGTACTGATAGGAGCTGTGATTGCTCCGGATCTAATGAGCGGACTACTGGAACTGCTGCAAGCATACTGCACCAATGGTACCCGAAGCGGCGACTGGATGGATTTTCTAGCCAATACGGTGGGCGTGCTGATCGGGGCAGTAATCGGATGGTTTATTCTGAGAAGAATTATTAAATAAAAAAACAACCGGGGAATACCCGATTGTTTTTTATTTTTAAATCTCGTCTTTCCAAAGTTTGAACGGATAATTCAAAAGGTGTGAGTTGTAGAAACGCTTGTCTCCCGTCACCTCACGTCCGATGAAATCAGGTTTTTCAAACGGTTCATCCACTGAACCCAGTTCCACCTCTGCCATAACTAAGCCTTGGTTGTCACCATGAAACTCGTCCACCTCAAATACATGGCTACCACTTTTAACCAAGAAACGGGTTTTGTCAATGAAACCGTCTTGGCAGAGTTTCATTAGATCCAGTGCATCCTGACGACTAACCCCGGTCTCGAATTCGTAACGAGATAGTCCGCCATCCACAGAAGGTCCCTTTATGGTAAGGTAACCTTTGTCATCCCGCAATCGCACTCTGACGGTATGGCCGTGGCCCTGACAGATATAGCCCTGCATAATGTGGCTTTGGGCATAAGCCTGTTCCTTGAACGAACCGTTCACCAGGAATTTACGTTCTATCTCCTGAGACATAAATTAATCCAAAGTATTACTAAACTCCATCAGGTAAGCCTTGATGAACTCGTCAATCTTACCATCCATCACGCCATTAACATCGCTGGTCTGATAGTTGGTACGATGATCCTTCACACGACGGTCATCAAAGACGTAGCTGCGGATCTGACTACCCCACTCTATCTTCTTCTTACCTGCCTCGACCTTAGCCTGCTCGGCCATGCGGTGCTGCATTTCCTTATCATACAGCATAGAGCGCAACAAACGCAGGGCGTTCTCCTTGTTCTTTGGCTGGTCACGAGTCTCCGTGTTTTCAATCAGGATTTCCTCTTCCTCACCGGTATATGGATCCTTATACTGGTAACGCAAGCGAACACCAGATTCCACCTTATTTACATTCTGACCACCGGCGCCACCACTTCGGAAAGTATCCCAGCTGATACGTGCCGTCTCAATGTTTACCTCAATAGAATCGTCGACCAATGGGGTGACGAATACAGAAGTGAATGAAGTCATACGCTTACCCTGAGCATTGTAGGGAGATACGCGGACCAGGCGGTGCACACCATTTTCGCTTTTCAAATAACCGTAAGCGAATGGGCCTTCGATATTCAGGGTACAGGTCTTGATACCTGCATCATCACCCTCGAGCAAGTTGGCTACAGACAGTTTATACCCATGGGTCTCTGCATATCGCATGTACATACGCATCAGCATCTGCGCCCAATCCTGAGCTTCGGTACCACCGGCACCTGCATTGATTTTCAGTACGCAATCCATGTTATCTGCCTCACTACGAAGCATATTCTTCAACTCCAGCGCCTCAACAGCCTTGAATGCCTTGGCATAAGCCTCATCCACCTCAGCTTCAGTAATCAGTTCTTCTTTATAGAATTCGTAGGCGGTATCCACCTCATCAACCAAGGTCTTCACGTCCTTATAGCCATCTATCCAAGCCTGCAAACCTTTCACCTTTTTCATCTGAGCCTCAGCCGCCTTGGCATCATCCCAAAAGCCTGGAGCTTGGGTGCGCAACTGTTCCTCCTCTACCTCCACCTGCTTATCTTCGATGCCCAAATAGCGGTACAGCGAATCGGTGCGGTCCTTTACATCTTTCAGTTGTTCTAAAGTAATCATGTATTATCTTTCTATCTGTTTATTCTTATTCTTCGTACATCTTTGCGATTTCATCAGCATAATTGACCAAAAGCACAGGGCGCTTAATCTTCAGAGTATTGGTCAGTTCACCTCGTTCCATAGAGAATGGAACAGGTAACATAGTAAATCGTTTAACCTTCTCATAGCTTGCCAAACTTTGTTGCAGAGTATCAATACGAGCCTGCACCATCTCATGAATCTCCTGATTGGTAATCAGGTCCTGAATGCCAGAATAAGCAATCTTATTGTCATCAGCATACTTCTTCAGCTCATCGTAATTAGGAATGATCAGCGCTGAAACAAACTTACGCTTATCGGCAATGATGGCAATCTGATCAATGTACTTATCTACACAAAGTTTGCCTTCCAAAGCCTGAGGAGCGATATATTTACCGTTGGATGTCTTGTACAAATCCTTGATTCTATCAGTAATATACAGCTCACCATTCTTAATATATCCGGCATCACCGGTATGGAAAAATCCCTCAGCATCAAAGGCATCAGCAGTAGCTGACTCTTTCTTATAATAACCCAAAGTGATACTGGAAGCCTTAACCATGATCTCATCGTTCTCGCCAATCTTAACCTCAATATCCGGCAGCGGACGACCGATAGAGCCGATGCTGACTTTACCTTGATCACAAGAAACTGTAGCAGTTGATTCTGTCAGGCCGTAACCCACTACCATAGGAATGCCGCAAGAATGCGCAAAAATCTCAACCGCCTCGGGCACTGCCGCGCCGGCTGTTGGGAACAGAACACCATTCTCAATACCCACAGCCTTCTTCAGCACCTGGAAAATTGTTTTCTGGTACAATTTATATTTCAAAGACAGGCCTAATGGAGCGCTTTTCTGCTTCATGTTGTACTCCAGATTATACTCGCGACCCGCAGCTAAAGCATCGTTTACCATTTTCTGCATAAACGGACTCATGGCTGCTATTTTAGCTTGAACGCCATCGTAAACCTTCTCCCAGAAACGAGGGACAGAACACATCATTGTTGGACGAACCTCGAGCAAAGAACGGGTAATCACCTTAGGATCGGTATTGATACACACCTCAACACCCGACTCCAGACACAGGAAAGTCCAGGCACGTTCAAAGACATGGGTCAAAGGCAGGAAGTTCATAGAAACCTGATTTGGATAATGCAACTGAGGAAGAACGGCCATGTGACGTTTCCACTGAGAGTGATAGTTGGAGTGATGAAGCATCACACCTTTTGGCTCGCCAGTTGTACCCGAAGTATACAATATGTTCGCAATATCATCAAATGTCAGTTGCTTGCGGAATTCTGCAATCAGCTGCTTTCGATCATCAGTTACAGAATCTTTAATAAAATCAGAGAAATAGACAGATGTAATGTCCTGTGGATTTTTCTTAACTTTATCGTCGAAAATGATAATCTTCTCCAAACTGTGACAAAGCGACATAACACGAAAGGCCACATCGTACTGTTGCTGTTCGCCCACGAACATGAGGCGGATCTGGGCATCATCTACTATATACTGCACCTGAGCCTCTGAACTGGTAGCATACAAAGGTACGGTAATGGCACGAATACCAAAAGCAGCGAAATCAGTATATAGACCCTGCGGCATATTCTGAGTGAACACACCCATCTTTTCCTGAACGCCCACATTATTAGCCAACAAGGCGCAAGCGGTCTGCTCGACATGCTTTGCTACCTGATTCCAAGAGATAGGAAGCCACTGACCACTCTCGTTGTCACGATGACGAAGTACAGATTTATCTCCAAATTTCTTGGCTTTCACCTGCACCAATTCTCCTAAATGAAAAATCTCATGCTCCATAAAGCTATATTTTTATAGTTAACTTCAAAGTTTAAGTCCATCCAACAGTTTCATGTAAAGATCAATGGCCTCCTCAATCTCGCTGATTAAGATAAACTCATTTGCCGTATGTGAACGGGCAGAATGTCCGGGCCCCATCTTCAATGACGGGAATGGCATGAGTGCCTGATTGGAAAGAGTTGGTGATCCAAATGCCTCACGGCCCAATGACAGGGCACGCTGAACCAATGGATGATCAATATCAATTCTCGATGAATTCAGTCTGAATGAACGTGCCTTTACCTCGCATGACGTATTGGCACTGATAATTTCAAAGAGCTGTTGGTTTGAATACAGTTCATTGCTTCGGATATCCACCACAAAGGTGCACTTGTCCGGAACCACATTATGTTGCGTGCCTGCTTGAATGACGGTCACACTCATCTTGACAGGACCTAGCATCGGTGAAACCTCCGGAAAACTGTAATCCCGGAACCACCTGATGTCGTCCAACACTTTATAAAGAGCATTGTCGCCCTCATTGCGGGCAGCATGACCCGACTTGCCATAAGCCGTAACATCCAGAACCATCAAGCCTTTCTCGGCTATAGCTGGCTGCATTTCCGTAGGTTCGCCCACCAAGGCCACAGAAATAGGAGGTAACACACCCAGCAGCATCTCAAATCCAGTCTTTCCAGACACCTCCTCCTCGGACGATGCTGAATAAATCAAGTTGTAAGACTGGTTAGTAGAACGAAGCATACAAAACACTTCCAACAAAGACACGACACTGGCACCATCGTCATTACTCCCCAAACCATAAAGTTTGCCATCTTCCTCGACAGGAGTAAAAGGGTCACGTATCCAGGCACTTACTGGCTTTACCGTATCAATATGTGCATCCAACAGCAACGTAGGGCGATTGGCATCGTATCCTGGAGCAATACAATACACATTGTTACCCAACCGGTTAGGTTCCAAGCCCAACAACTGCATATGTTTAAACAGCATATCGGCTACCCTTTCCTCATTCCTACTCTGAGAAGGGATGCTGATCATTTTTTTCAGCAGTTCAACTGCCTGAGCTGTGTTTGAACTTATATTCATAATTCATTCTTATCTTTTCAGCCAGCTTTCGGGGTTCAATTTGGTAGTCTCCTTACGCAACTGGAAATGTAAAACATAACCATCCTCGCCACTATTTGCCACTTTACCCAATGAATCACGGGCCTTTACCTTCTGTCCCTGAGACACACTGACAGAAGACAGATTCACATAGACTGAAATATAATTGCCATGACGCAATAGCACACCACGTACACCTCCATATGAGAAGATGGCCGAAACCTCTCCGTCAAAAATGGCACGGGCATTGGCACCAGCCTGTACCTTGATATCTATACCCTTGTTATCAACGCTTACATTCTTTAAGCCTGTCACGCTATTAGCGCCATAGTGGCTTACAATACTATAAGCGCCAGTAACAGGCATAGGGAGAAGGCCCTTATTACGTTCGAAACTGCCGGCCATCTTACGGTCGGAATCATCGCCATTATAGACATCCATCTTTTCAGTCTTTGGAGCTGTCTTTGTTGTGGAAGCCACATTCTTATCTGTTGATTTTGAAGCGGTAGCCGCATTCTTATTTCCAGACGCTGCATTAGCAGCCTGAGCTTTCTTGGCTGCTTCCTCGGCAGCCTTCTTTTTACGTTCGGCCTCACGGCGAGCCTGCTCCTGCTTACGTTTCTCTTCCTCACGTTTCTTGGCTGCAGCTATCTCCTGCTCCACAAGCTTATCAATCTGGGCATTCAGGGTTTCACGCTGTTTCTTCTTGCTGTCAATCTCCTGTTGAACCGTTTTCTGTTTTTTCTGGAGGTCTGTCACCACTTTTTTCTGCTCACCCTGCTTGGATTCCAATCTAGCCCATTCCCTCTCCTTCTGACGGAGCAAGTCTGATTTCTCACCCTTTGCAGTCAACAAATCCGAGCGGGTCTGTTGAATCTGGCGCTGGCGGGACATAATCTGCTCGGCTTGAGCCCTCAGGTAGATGGAATACTCCTTCACATAACGGGCACGACGGTACATCTGTGACACTGTCTGAGCCGAAAGGATGAACATCAGTTTATCTCGGACGCCACGGTTTCTGCGAAATGCATATTTCATGGCTGTCTCGTATTTTTCCTTTTTGTCCACCACATCCACTTCCAAGGTATCCAGTAATTGCTCCACATGCTCGATTTCCTTATCGATTATTGCCAGATCGGATTCGATGGTTTTCACCAGCAACTGTTGCTGCGCCACTCTGTCGTTCAGCAAAGCCAAATCGCTCAACTGACTCTTGACATCCTTCTTCATGTTCAGCAAGATCTTCTCTGACTGGGTAATCTGTTTCTGGAGCTCAGTACGACGGGCTTGCAAGGTACGGATACGTTTGCTGGTCTGTGCCTGAACAGGCATCAATCCAACACAACCAATCAAAAGTAACGTCAACAGGTATCTTAGCATTGTATCAATTCATTTGAAGTAATCGGGTAATCATGGTTACCGCATCCAGACGGGTGTAAGAATCCTTCACCGAGGTTCGGGTTTCCCATTTTGAATCATTGCCCAAATTACTGAGTGTCATATCTGCTTCAAAACCCTTTTCACCCGACAAAACAATCTTATGGCGGATAGGGAACTGCCGGCCATTAAAATTCTGGAAGTTATCATAATCCCAGCTGAAAGATGTATCATCACGACCTTTTGCAGCTCCAACCTTCACCTGCTGGACTAAAGCAGAAGCTAATGTTACCAGAAACTGAAACTTCAATTTATTATTCTGGTATGCAAAAACCGCGTTTCCATCGGAAGAACGTGAACCGCTAAACACACTCTCGTTGCCCACCATGGACCGCTTTCCCGGAACAAACATCTCGTTTCTAAATAAAGACTGCAAACTAAAGAAATCCAATTCTGCATCTTTCAGGAATGACAACTGAGCATAAGGAGCACGGATGTACCGGCGATTGATGCGGTCAACTACCAGCACCTCATCGCGGGTCAGTTCTATTCTGGCTGCCTCAACAAAACCAAATGCCACCAGAGACAACTGGATAACATCATCCTTCTTCATTTTCAAACTGCCGCCCACTGACAGATTCTGTCCCTGGCTACGCAGGTTAAACTTCATCTTGGCTGTAATGAACTCCTGGTCAATCAAGTTATACTTGGCCTGTTCCAACAATCGGGCGCTATTAAACGTCTCAACCTCCTTTGTCTCTTTTACGACACGCTTGGAGGATCCGCAGGAAGCAAGTCCCAGTACACACACAAACAAGATAAGAGTATGAATAAAGTTTCTCATCATTCTATGTATTTCTTCAATTTAATTTTCTGTTTCAATGTCTTGGATTCGGTGCCAAGGGCATCCGCCTTTTGCCAAAAGTCCAACGCTTTTTCCATATCGCCAGACAGAGCGTAGATATCACCAGCATGCTCCACGATATTGCCTTCTTTATCGCCACCATTCTTCAAAGACTCATCGATGTAGATACGCGCCTCGGTGTATTTACCCTTAATGAAAAGAATCCAGGCATAAGTGTCCAATTCGTTAAAGCTTTTCGGATTGAGTTTTACCGTACGGAAACTCATTTCCTCGGCTTTGTCCAAATCCTTTTTCTCCAATGACAGATAATAGGCATAATTGTTCAGCACCATCGTGTCATCAGGATTATACCCCAAAGCCTTATCATAGGCCTCGTAAGTCTTTTGGGAGTCATTCATCTCATGGTAGATGTCACCCATACTGCCATAGATGGAACACGCCAATGTCTTATCACTCTTATCATTAATCTGCTCTACACCCTTCAGCAAAGCCTCCAGCGCTTCTTCCCGTTTTTCCAACTGCATCAGCGATGCTCCCATGTAATAATAATAGGCCAACTCCTCAGGCGAATACTCGATGGATTCCTTGCACAGCTGAGCTGCATCAGCATAATCGTTGCGACGAAAAGCATAATCCAACAATTGAATACGAGCTGCATTATTGGTGGGATCCAACTGCACTACCAGACGCAAACTAGAGGTAATCTCGTCCTCAGGCATTTGCTTCTGCAGTTTATACTGGGTACAGAGCAATGCAATTCCCACATCCTCCTGTGGTGTGCTCAGCAGCTGGTCGAATAAGCCCAAGACATAGGTACTATCACGTTTCTGTGCCTCAGAATCATAGATGATTTTCCGCATCACCTGAACACGGGTTTGGGAATCACTGGCAGGATTAAGAACCAGTTTCTCCATCATCTCCTGCGCTTTGGCAGAATCGCCCGCCTTTTCATAGTATGAGGACAGCGACACTTGCGCACTCACATTCTGAGGTTCCTCTGCCAGAACCTGTTGATAAAGGTCATAAGCCTTTGCCGTATCATCATTATCCAGATACAGATCACCTAAAACCACCTTATACCGTAAATCATTCGGATATTCCCGTGTAAGAGACTCCACCTCAGCAAATGCCTTATCCTTCTGCTCCAACTGAAGATACATGCGGAATTTGTTCATGGACAGATTCTCGCTCTTTCCCTCCAGTTTCTCGATATTATTCAAGACTTCTATGCATTTTGCCCAATCTTGTTTACGGGTATACATCTGAAGCAAACCATAGAGAAAATCAGGATTCTCCGGTTGATCAGCAGACATCTTTTCTAAGATACCAACAGCCTTATCCAACTGGTTATGCGTCTGATAATAATTACCAAGGACTTCCTGATACCACTGATTATCAGGAGACAATTCCGCAGCTCTTTCGTAATAGCTCTGTGCGGTACTATCGTTTGCCAGATAGCCCACATAAGTTGCCAAATCAAACAAGGCTTCTGGAGCATTCGGATTAATCTCCAATGCATGCTGAAACAGTTCATAGGCATCCGAATAATTGCCCAAGTTGCGCAAACGTACTGCCTCGAGGTAAAAATAGTCAAAACGGCGCTGCTGCTCCTCGGATAAGGTCACTAAAGTAACCTGCTCCTTGGAACGGGATAAAGCCCGTTTTTTCTTCTTACCCGATGCTGCCGATGCTTGAAAGACCAAGCAAACCAACAAAAGGATACAAATGAGATATCTATGATTGCTATTTCTTATCATTTTACACCTGAATGGCCAAAACCGCCAGCTCCGCGTTCAGTATCACTCAACACCTCCACCTCACTCCATTCTGCCTGTTCATAACGGGCAATAACCATCTGAGCAATACGCTCGCCATCCTCAATGACAAACTCCTGATCAGACAGATTGATTAGAATTACACCGATTTCACCGCGATAATCCGCATCAATGGTGCCTGGAGTGTTCAAAACTGTGACGCCTTTTTTCAATGCCAATCCACTGCGAGGACGTACCTGAGCCTCGTATCCATCAGGCAGAGCCATAAACAAACCGGTAGGAACCAAGCATCGCTGCATAGGCTTCAGAACGATAGGCTGATCCAGATTAGCTCTCAAATCCATACCTGCCGACTGCAATGTTGCATATTGAGGCAGCGCATGATGGCTTTTGTTTATTATCTGTACTTTCATAGGTAGAATATTCTTAATTGCACTATATAAGGTGCAAATTTAGGGAAAAAGTCACACACCACACATTTTTTTCGTAGAAAACACTTCGCTTATAAGAAATTTAAACTAATTTTGTGCGAACAAAAGGACAAAACTCACGTGATACTCTTATGATGGATTGGCAACATCTCATATCAAACAAACGTCTTGGACAGGAGTCCATGCACACTCAGCGGAAGGACGATCGAACTGAATTTCAGCGAGATTATGACCGGCTTATCTTTTCATCTCCGTTCCGCCGACTACAGAACAAAACGCAGGTGTTCCCCCTACCGGGTCGCATTTTTGTGCATAACCGCCTGACTCACAGCATTGAGGTTGCCAGTGTTGGCCGTTCACTGGGTTCAGAAGTCAGCAAGCACATCATTCGTAGGAACCCAGAATTGATTGATTCCAATGTCAGTGAGTGCGGAGCTATCGTTTCTGCAGCTTGTCTGGCCCACGATATGGGAAACCCTCCGTTCGGTCATTCCGGCGAAAAAGCCATAGCAACCTATTTCAGTGAACGCAGTGGAATTACCCTCAAAGATCTGTTGTCGCCTGAGGAATGGTGTGACATCACCCATTTCGAGGGAAATGCCAATGCGTTCCGACTATTGACCCACCAGTTTGTGGGCCGCCGTCCAGGTGGATTCGTTATGACCTATAGTACCCTGGCCAGCATTGTCAAATACCCGTTTGAATCAACAGCTGCCGGTGAAAAATTGAAATTCGGTTTTTTCCAGAGTGAGAAAGAGGATTATCAGAAAATAGCCAAAGAGCTCCAGTTGATTCAACTCAGCAAACCTGGCGAACCACTCCGTTACGCCCGCCATCCCCTGGTCTATCTTGTAGAAGCTGCGGACGATATCTGCTATGAGGTTATGGATATAGAAGATGCTCACAAACTTAAGATCATCAGTACCGATGAAACCAAGCGTTTGCTCATGGCATTCTTCGATGAAACCAGACAAAAAGAGATTC
Source organism: Bacteroidaceae bacterium (assembly GCA_045628125.1). GTDB lineage: Bacteria > Bacteroidota > Bacteroidia > Bacteroidales > Bacteroidaceae > Minthousia. The sequence continues at coordinate 16,887 of JAZQPA010000199.1, read as the reverse complement.
GCAAAGTCTTTGATTATGTCACAGATGCTAATGAGCAGGTAGTGTATTTACGTTCAGGAGTAATTGGCTGTCTGGTACGTGAATGTGTGCAGGCTTTCCTGGCTAATGAAGAGTCAATTATGAATGGAACATTCCAAGGTTGCCTTATTAACCACATAAGTCCACGTCCATTAGCGGCATATAAGGAATGCGAGTCTTTTTCGTACAAATATATCTATCGGTCAAAAGATGTTGTTGACATAGAATTAGCCGGTTTCAAGGTAATCAGCACACTGATTGAACTGATGATTGAGGCCGTTACTCATCCGGAAAAAGCCTATTCCCAACTGCTCATCAACAGGGTAAGCAGCCAGTATAACATCAACGCCCCAACCCTTTATGGTAAGGTTATGGCTGTTCTGGATTACATTTCAGGCATGACTGACGTTTACGCACTGGATCTTTACCACAAGATAAACGGCAATTCGCTTCCAATCGTTTAACCATTCTAAAACCAAATAAAGAGTATGAAACAATTATGGACATTAGCAGCCGCTCTGTGTTTGAGCGTTACTGCCATGGCACAAAACAAAGTTAAGCCAGCTATACCATACAATGCTGCAATTGAAGCAAAGGTTGAAGCTGCGCTGGCTAAAATGACTCTGGATCAGAAAATTGGCCAGATGTGTGAAATTACTGTTGACGTCGTCACCGATTGGAGTAGCCGAGATGCATGGAAGGTTAGCCAAGACGGTATGAAGAAATTATTTGATGACTATAAGGTTGGTTCTATTCTGAATGTTCCACTGAGTTTTGCTCAGACTCCAAAGGCATGGGCAGAAGGTATCCGTCAACTGAATCTGGCTTCAGAGAAAGCTAGCGGTATCGCTCAGATTTACGGTGTAGACCAGATGCATGGAACCACCTATACCTATGGCGGTACCTTGTTCCCACAATCCATCAATCAAGCTGCTTCATTTAATAAGGAGTTCCCATTCCAAGTAGCAGAGATTTGTGCTTACGAGAGCAAGGCCGGACTTATTCCTTGGATTTATGCCCCTGTTATGGACCTTGGCCGCCAGCCAATGTGGAGCCGTATGTGGGAAAGCTTCGGTGAGGATCCATTGCTGAACTCAGTTATGGCCGTTCAGGCTGTCAAAGGTTTCCAGGGTACTGATCCTAACAACATTGACGATTTTCATGCTGCAGCATGTCTGAAGCACTATATTGCTTATGGTAATCCTATCAATGGAAAGGACCGTACTCCATCGTCTGTTTCCGAACGTGAATTACGTGAGAAATATTTCGAGCCGTTCAAGAACTGCGCTAAGGCTGGCGCTCTGTCAATTATGGTGAATTCAGCAAATAATAACGGTATGCCTCTGCATGCCAACCACCGTTTGTTGACCGAGTGGTTCAAGGAAGGTTTGAACTGGGATGGCATGATTGTAACCGACTGGGCAGATATCGACAACCTGTGGAACCGTGACCACATTGCTGCCGACAAGAAGGAAGCCATCGAGCTGGCCATCAATGCTGGAATTGATATGAGCATGGATCCATATAGCACTGATTTCTGTGACTTGCTTAAGGAGTTGGTTAACGAAGGCCGTGTAAAGATGAGCCGTATTGATGATGCCGTTCGCCGTATCCTGCGTCTGAAGTTCCGTCTCCGCTTAGATGACAAGAAGACTTGGGATATCGATTACGCTAAGTTGGCAAAAAAATACCCAGAGTTCGGTTCTGCAAAATCTGCAGCTTTGGCAACCAAGATGGCAGAAGAGAGTATTATTCTGTTGAAGAACAACGAGAACATCCTGCCTCTGAAGAAAGGTGTTAAGATTCTGGTAACCGGTCCTAACAGCAACAACCTCCGTCCACAGAATGGCGGTTGGAGCTACACCTGGCAGGGCGATGGAAGCGTTCGCGTTCACGATGAACTGGGCTACAAGACATTCTATGAGGCAATCCGCGACAAGTTCGGTGCAGAAAATGTAACTTTGGCTGAGGGTGTAACCTACCAGAATGGCGGTATGCAGGTCAACTTTGAGTTGGAGAATGAGCCAAACATCGATGCAGCAGTGAAGGCTGCAGCTGGTGTTGACGTAATCATTGCAGTAATCGGCGAGAACAGCTATGCTGAGACCCCAGGAAACTTGAGCGACTTTAATCTGAGCCCTACACAGCAGAATCTGGTTAAGGCTTTGGCCGCAACTGGAAAGCCTATCGTTATGGTGCTGAACGAAGGTCGTCCACGTATCATTAAGGATATTGAGCCATTGTCAAAGGCTACCATTGACGCCCTGTTGCCTAGCAACTATGGCGGTGTGGCATTGGCCAACTTGCTGGCAGGTGAAGCAAACTTTAGCGCAAAACTTCCTTTCACCTACCCAGGTTCAATCAACTCACTGAGCACTTACGATTTCAAGCCAGGTGAGAGCGTTTCAACCATGAGCGGAAACTACAATTATGATGCTAAGATTGACGCATTGTATGAGTTTGGCCATGGTTTGAGCTACACCACTTATCAGTATAGCAACCTGAAACTGGACAAGACTACCTTCACTGCTAACGACGAACTGACATTTACTGTAGACGTAACCAATACCGGTAAAGTTGCCGGCAAGGAGCCTGTACTCTTGTTCATTTCCGACTTAGTGGCAAGCATCACTCCAGACAACAAGCGTCTGCGTGCATTCGATAAGGTCGCTTTGAATCCAGGCGAGACAAAGACCGTCACCCTGAAAGTTAAGGGTAGCGACCTGGCATTCGTAGGATATGATGAGAAGTGGGTTTTGGAGAAAGGTGAATTCCGCGCAAAGATTGGTGATCAGGCTGTCATGTTCAACTGCTCTGAGACCAAAAAGTGGAACACTCCTAACCGTGAGGACGAAATTTAATTTGATTGGGGATTGAGGGGACGACTCCTCAATTCTCAATCCTCAATACATCAAGCATGAAAGAATACGGACATTTTGATGACGCTCATCGCGAGTATGTCATTACTGACCCTGCCACACCCTGGCCATGGATCAATTATTTGGGCAATGAGGATTTCTTCTCACTGATTTCCAACACGGCAGGCGGATACAGTTTCTACAAGGACGCTAAGTTCCGCAGAATTACCCGTTACCGTTACAACGGAGTTCCAATGGATAATGGCGGCAGGTATTTTTACATCAATGACAACGGCACAGTATGGAATGCAGGTTGGAAACCATGTAAAACACCATTAGACAGCTATGAGTGCCGTCACGGTATGAATTACACTCGCATCACCGGTAGCAAGAACGGCATCACAGCAAGTGTACTCTTCTTTGTTCCATTGAAGACCTGGGCCGAGGTGCAGAAAGTGACATTGACCAATACCACCAATGAGGTAAAACGCATCAAACTGTTCTCTTTTGCTGAGTGGTGTCTGTGGAATGCAGCTACCGACATGGAGAATTTCCAGCGTAACTTCTCAACTGGTGAGGTGGAAATTGATGGCAGCGTTATTTATCACAAGACAGAATATAAAGAGCGCCGCAATCACTATGCCTTCTATAGCGTAAACGTACCTGTGCAGGGTTATGATACCGACCGCGAGAGTTTTATCGGCTTATACAATGAATTTGCTGATCCCCAGTGTGTCATGGCAGGCAAGCCATCCAATAGTCTTGCTCACGGATGGAGTCCAATCGCCTCACATTATATTGAGGTGGAACTGCAACCAGGTGAAAGCAAAGATTACATCTTCCTGTTAGGATATGTAGAAAATGCCCAGGACGAGAAATTCTCTGATGAGGATGTAGAGCGCAAAAAGGCAGGTACTCTCATTTCGTCTCAAGCTAGCGATCACACTTTAGTCAATAAGAAGAAGGCACGCCAACTGATTGAGCGTTTCTCTACCGTAGAAGCCGTAGACGAGGCCTTTGCCCAATTGAGCGGCATGTGGGATGAGTTGCTGGATAAGTATTCCGTTCAGAGTTCGGATGAGCGTTTGGACAGAATGGTCAACATTTGGAACCAGTACCAGTGTATGATTACCTTCAACTTTAGCCGCAGTGCCAGCTTCTTTGAGAGCGGCATTGGCCGAGGCATGGGATTCCGCGACAGCAATCAGGACTTGGTAGGTTTCGTTCATCAGATTCCGGAGCGCGCACGCGAGAGAATAATTGACATCGCCTCTACCCAGTTCGCTGACGGCGGCTGCTATCACCAGTACCAGCCATTGACTAAGCGTGGAAACAACGACATTGGCGGTGGATTCAACGATGACCCTATGTGGTTAATCTTTGGTACTGTGGCTTACATTAAGGAAACAGGCGATTTCTCTATCCTTGATGAGATGGTGCCATGGGACAACCAACCAGGTTCTGAGGTTCCTTTGATGGAGCATCTGAAGATCTCATTCAATCATGTAGTCAACAATCTTGGTCCTCATATGCTGCCACTAATCGGCCGTGCCGACTGGAACGACTGCCTGAACCTGAACTGCTTCTCATGGGATCCAAATGAAAGTTTCCAAACTACCGAGAATAAGACAGAGGGCAGCAAAGCAGAATCACTGATGATTGCCGGCTTGTTTGTTCTGGTGGGTAAAGACTATGTTGAATTATGTCAGCAATTAGGTAATAGTGAAGAAGCCGGACGTGCTCAGAAGTGCATTGATAACATGATAGAGGCTGTTAAGAAGCATGGTTGGGACGGTGAATGGTATCTGCGTGCCTATGACTATTTCGGCAATAAGATCGGTTCTAATGAGAATGAAGAAGGCAAAATCTTCATTGAAAGCCAGGGCTTCTGCACTATGGCCGGTATCGGTTTGGAAGATGGCATGGTAGACAAGGCACTGGATTCCTGCAAGAAATACTTGGATTGCGAGCATGGTTTGGTCTTAAACTGGCCAGCATTTACCACCTATCATGTGGAGATGGGCGAAATCAGTTCTTATCCTGCCGGATACAAGGAAAATGCGGGTATTTTCTGCCATAATAATCCATGGGTCATTATTGGCGAAACCGTTGCCGGACGCGGAAATGATGCTTGGGAGCACTACACAAAGATATGTCCTGCTTGGGTTAAGGATCAGGATCTGCATAAGGTTGAGCCATATGTATACAGCCAGATGGTAGCCGGTAAAGATGCTGCCCGTCCTGGCGAAGGCAAAAACAGTTGGCTGACAGGAACCGCTGCATGGAACTGGTATACCATTACTCAATTTATTTTAGGTGTACAACCCGTTTATGATGGAATTGTCATCGATCCATGTATTCCATCAGACATGAAGGAATACAGCGTGAAACGAGTTTTACGAGGCGCCACCTATAACATTACCATCAAGAACCCTTACGGCGTACAGAAGGGCGTAAAACAGATTACTGTTGACGGAGTTGCTCAAACCGGCAAGCATGTTAAACATGCTCCAGGACAGCATACCGTTGAAGTCATTATGGGATAAAAAACAAATAAGACCAAGGTTTAAACCTTGGTCTTATTGTATTCATTCATCACCTTCTTATAATACCACTCAGCACGATTCCAAATTTTCACCGCCTGACGCATATCATGAGTCGGGTTGTGAGCATCCTGCATGATATAGAACATTTCGATTGATTTTTCTCTATCAAATCGATCTTGAAGAGTATACTTCTCTGAACCTAGAATATTATTTACCTCCTGAACGAGAATAGGGGTAATCTGCAATACTCCGCAACATTTTCCATTGGGACTAACAGCTTTTGCATCTCCTTTGCTTTCCACTGTGATAATAGCCTCAATAAGTTCAGTATAGTCATGTTTAGCTTTAATTTGCTCGATATTCTTTCCCTTGGCCATACAATCTAATGAAGAAGACCAAAAAAACGACACCAGCATCATTACATAAATAAAATTTCTCATCTTACTAATATTTAAGAGATACACAGGCACTGAAAATAGCGTTTGCCTGTGCTGCAGTAACGGGGTGAGAAAAGAATTACCGCAACATCTCTGTTACTAACAATCATTGCAATTTGGCCAAAACTCTATCACTATAGAATCCATATTGGCAAATTATTCCACTTTTATACCGGTTACGCTTACCCGATAATGCAGAATATGAACTTTTTATGCTTTTTACGGGTGCAAAGATAAGGTGATTTGTTCTTATAAAAAGACAAAATATGCAGATTTAACACGATTTATAGGCAATATCTTGATATTCATCAACAAAAAAGGCTCCCTCACGGGAGCCTTTAACTTATTGTTTATGAGTCATAATATCCAAAACGAGCCTATCAGTTTCATCCATTCCTTTGGCACCAATGCGAGTCAGATTGTGTATGCAGCGGTCTACATCGTCCTCAATCAAGCCTTCTACAGAGGTTACGTGATGGTTCTGAATAGCCAGCATAGCAGACAATACTGCAGTGGAAACACCGCTGGAAACTTTTAACGCACAACTCGGTTTAGCACCATCACAAACCATACCTGCCAGATTGGCAATCATGTTTTTTACCGAGTAAGCTACCTGTTCATAGCTTCCACCCATCAGATAGGTGATACCACAACTGGAACCAGTAGAAGCCACCACACAGCCGCACAAAGCACTCAGTCGCCCTAAACTCTGCTTGATATAAATAGCAGTCAAATGGCTAAGTACCAAAGCACGGGTCAGTTCTTCTTCTGTATTATGATTCTCTTCTGCAAATACCACCACTGGCATGGTAGCCGCAATTCCCTGATTACCGCTTCCAGAGTTACTCATTACCGGAATCATGGCGCCTGCCATACGGGCATCACAGGCATTGCTGGTTGCAGAAAGAATATGAGAGAATATACTGTCACCCATAATTCCTTTTCCCAAAGGACGACTCAATGTCTTACCCAATGCATGGCCATAGTTGCCCTTCAACGCTTCCTGAGAAGCCTTCTCGTTCAGGCGGCGAGCATCATTGATAAACTCAATCTGCTCCAAAGGAGTAGTGGTAGCAAACTCATAGACTTCACGCAAGGACAATTCCTTTTCCTCAATAGTATCATCTGAAGACGAGAGGGTCTTTTCGTCAAGTACTACCTGGCCATCCTTCTCAACGTATACAAAATGGGTATGTGCGTCTGAAATGATAGCTGTAGCGGTATGATTAGCTGATTTTACAGCAACCTCAATGTAAAGTTTCTCCGTGATGTTGTTCTTCAACCCAATATGGATTCGGTTTTCGGCAATGTACTGCTTACCTTTCTCCACCCATTGGTCATCGCTGTCACGAAGCACTTCTAATTGGTATTCACTTTTTCCAACCAGAGCGCCTAAAGCGATGGCAATAGGCAAACCTACCATTCCTGTTCCCGGGATTCCCACACCCATGGCATTTTTCAAAATGTTTGCGCTGAGCAGTGCCTCTATCTTCTCTGGAGTTTCTCCCAGTGCTTCAGTAGCCTTTGCCACACAAAGAGCTACGGCAATAGGTTCTGTACAACCTATGGCAGGCACAACTTCACGCTTAATGAGCGCAATGATGCGATCGATGTCTGAATTACTTAGCATAATTGTTTAAACCAGTAGTCAAGAAGTCTACATATTTGTCAATATCCTCGTCATAGCTATAGCTGCTATTCAATGGCTTACCTGCATTGTCAATCAGTACGTAGAATGGCTGTGCATTTGCACCGAACTTAGTACGCTGCAAATAGCTCCACTTGTCACCCAAAGTACGCAACTTACGGGTTTGGCCATTTTCCTGTACCTCGATGATTTCTGGTAATGGAGTCTTGTCATCCACGTACAAAGTAATCAGAACATATTCATTCTCCATCAGGTTCTTTACCTTGTCATCGGTCCATACTGCAGCCTCCATCTTACGGCAGTTCACACAACCGAAACCGGTAAAGTCAAGCATTACTGGCTTGCCCTGAGCGGCAGCAGCAGCCATACCCTCCTCGTAATTGTGATATTTAGCCTCTACGCTGCTAGCCTTGTACAGATTGAAATCCTGAGTATTCATTGGAGGGGCGAAAGCACTGACAGCCTTACAAGGTGCTCCCCAAAGACCAGGAACCATATACAAAGCGAAAGCAAAACTTACCAAAGCCATGAAGAAACGGGTTACCGATGTACGGTGGTTGATAATAACCTCACCCATCTCATCGTACTCGTCCTCGTCGTGTGGGAAACGAATCCAACCAATCAGGTAAGCGCCCAGCAGGGCAAAGATGATAATCCACAAGCTCAAGAATACCTCTCTATCCAGAATGTGCCAACCATAAGCTAAATCGGCTACAGACAGGAACTTCAGTGAGAATGCCAACTCCAGGAAGCCCAGACAAACCTTGATTACGTTCATCCAGTTTCCGCTCTTTGGCATACCCTTCAACCATGTTGGGAACAAGGCGAACAGAGTAAATGGCAACGCCAATGCTACAGCGAATCCAAGCATACCTACGGTAGGGCCAACCACACTGCCGCTAGTCGCCATCTCAACCAACAGGAATCCAATGATAGGACCGGTACAGCTGAAAGAAACCAGGGACAAGGTAAATGCCATCAGGAATATGCTCAGTAAACCACTGGTGCTGCTTGCCTTGCTGTCTACGGCATTGTTCCATGAAGAAGGAAGAGTGATCTCGAAACCACCCAGGAAACTGGCAGCAAAAACTACCAACATCAGGCAGAAGAAGATATTGAAGATAGCGTTTGTAGAGAGTGAGTTCAATGCACTGGCACCGAAAATCAAAGTCACAGCTAAGCCTAAAAGCACATAAATAACGATGATGGAAACACCATAGGTCATCGCATCACGGACACCCTTCTTCTTATCATCCTTACTGCGTTTCAAGAAGAAACTAACAGTCATTGGAATGATAGGCCATACGCATGGAGTAAACAAGGCAATCAAACCACCCAAGAATCCCAATGCAAAGATAGCCAACAATCCACGATTAGCAGTATCAGTTCCTTCGCCAAAACTTGCCAATTCATCAATCACTGGGGTCCACCAGCCGTTTTCAGATACCACCGGAACTGGAACTACAGCAGCATTGTCAACTGGAGCTTCCTCTTCTTGAGATGTTTCTTCTGCTGGAGTAGCCTCAGGAGCTTTAACCTCAGCAGCACCTACACCCTTTCCCTCATACTTGAAATCTACAGAAGTAGGAGGCAAACAGTTCTGATTGCTGCAAGCACCATACTCCAAATAACCTTCCAAGCTATAGGTCTCACCGGTCACCTTCACCTTTTGGGTAAAAGTAACAGTGCCCTCATAATAACTTACATTGGCATCGAATACCTCCTCAAAATGACTGGTTGCCTTTTTGCTAGCTGTCAATGGGCCAACAGGTTCGCAACCACTTTTCTTATCCACATTGAATGTGGTGGCAATTGGACCATTGCTTTCAGTGGTGGAATAAATGTGCCAACCAGCATCAATAGTACCGGTAAACACCAATTCAAACTGATCAGCAGCAATCTGCTTCTGACTAACGGTGAAGTTCACCTGAGCATGCGCAACTACAGCGATTAATGCCAGCAACATGCCGAAAATTACTCTCTTCATCATATCTTGTTTTAGTTATTTTTCCTCTTCAAAATAGGGTGCAAACACTGTATCGAACAGCTCACTTCCACTCAAACGGCCATTAACTACACAAACCGTATCCACCGTTGCTTTAATGGCACACTTCATGTCACTGGCTCTAAATATATCTTGAATAAACACGTATTTAATTCCCTCTTTGCGTACCGCCAGTTTACTGATAAACTCATCACCACTACGCAAAGGGGTTTTGAATGCCATATTAAGTCGAGCTACAACCGGATCAACTCCTTCCTCATGCAGCTTAGCAAAACTGATTCCTGCACTATTCAAGAATTCATGTCTCGTATGTTCAATATAGTGCTGGTAATTGGCATTGTTCACAATACCCTGAAGGTCACATTCATAATCGCGCACCTTCATCCGTAATTCAAAACAATAATTCATTTTGGTATATTTGAGGCAAAGTTAGTCAGTTATTCCGACTTTGACAAAATATTACGTAAAAATCGCACAAATACAGTTGATAATGCGCAGTTTCAGTGCTTTTTACTAGTTTCCGCTAATATACGCACGAAATTTACAATATTTGCAACATATAACTAATATAAGACTCTGCATAATTTGGAATAGCATTCAGATTTGCCTTATCTTTGCAACAAACAAGTAAACATGTCAAAAATCAACAAAAACGGCTTTCTTTCCGGTCACACTGGAGATTTGGTGTACCGAAAAGTCAGGGGCAGGCAAATCATACAGGCCATGCCTTCACATTACCGCGATGCAAATACTGTTTCCCAACAGAAACAAAGAAGCGGCTTGCGCAATATCATGGCTTTTTATCGATTACTAAAAGAAGCCATCAAAGAACAGTTCGAAGAGGCTACCCCACTAAAACGTGCATACAACTGTTTTATTCACCATAACCTGCTGCAACCTTCCGTTACACTTAAAAAACAGGATTTTGAACAAGGGCTTTGCCTTCTGGCTCCTTACACGGTTTCACACGGCTCACTACCATCTCTAGAGGTTGAGGCTGTTGATGGTTGCGTGCAATTTCAAATGAGGAGTGAAGAGTGGAAGCCGGGGGACATATTGAGGTGGATTCAAGTTGTACCAGTATCTGCTGATGACAATTCTCCCACCTTTATGTCTGTATCTTCTAGAGACGAAATCATAAATAATCCTGAAGACAAATTCATAAAGACTGAGATTTTTGCACATGGAGCTTACTCATTTATTCATATTCGTAATACGAAAAAAAATAAATTGGTTTCTTCCCAGCAACTGATCATTATTTAAGCAAGTCCAATGTGGCAACCAAGACCATCATCACACAGCCACAACTCCAATTGAAAAACATAATGAACTCGATCGTCTTCTGTTTATATAGCTGTGTTAAAGCGGAGGACGATCGAGTTCATTTAAGATTTTTATTGGAACTAAATATGAAATAGCATGAAATTACCACTTTCATATAGAGGAAAATCTCTCCACCAGTTCGTCAACTGAATCAACCAATGTACAGTAATGCGATAAATCATGGCGCATAAAGCCGTTATCCTTTAAATGCTGAATCAAAGCAACCAGAGGATTCCAAAAACCATCAATATTTAGCAGGAACAGAGGACGGTTTTTAAGTCCGATGGAGGCCTGTCCCATTACAGTAAACACTTCATCCAAAGTTCCGATTCCACCCGGAAGGGCCACCAAAACATCGCTCATATCTATCATTAAATCCTTACGGTCGGTCAGACCCTCACAAGGAAAAATGACATCCAGATCTTCCTGCAGCAGGCCCCGTTCCTCTAAAACATCCGGAACCATGCCCATCAGCCGGCCACCATGCGACTTCACCTCACGGGCAATAGCGCCCATCAACCCACAGTTGGCACCGCCATATACCAATGTCATCTGATGCTCACCCATCCAGGTACCCAACTGACTGGCAGCTATAAAATACTTCTCATCAATCTGCTCGGATGCTGAACAAAAAACTCCTATTTTTTCCATCGGTTACTCCTCTCCTTCTGCTTTAACAATCACCGGCATACCCACATATGCATACTTTTCTTTCAGATCGATAATATCGGCATCGCGAAGACGGATACAGCCCTCGCTGGCACGCCCCGGCACCGTAGATTCATTATTGGTACTGCCATGAATGCCTATACCGGAATGCCCAGGGGTATTTAAGCGCAAGAACCAATGCCCATAAGCCAAAATGGAGCCTCGTCCATCACCAAAATCATGATGCCAGGTATGTGCATCGGCTATCTGGGAGATATAAAAAGGCTTTCCTTTGGGTGATTCCGGCGTTTTCATATCCCCTTTTTTCTCTTTATTTCCCTTATTTTTGCCCATGCATGCCGGATATTGCGACAAAAGAATGGTGTCACCGTTCTTCACATCATACACCGATAAGTTCTCATGCAATTTAGACACAACGATGAATCGTTTTTCCGGTTTTGCGGCAACAACGGCATCAGTGGCAACAGGTTGTTCTGTGTTTGACACCTCTACCACACTTCCACGTTCCGTATCTTCCACCAGTATCTGCCGTTCCGCAACTACTGAATCCTGAGGCTCTATAAGACTATCCACAACTTCAGGAGCTGGGGTTTGCACCTGACTGCCACAAGCACCCAGCAACAGCATACATACGAAAAAGAGTCCTTTTCTCAACATTTTTAGCTCGTGTTTCATTTGATTTATCCGATTGCTTTCAGCATGTTTATCGTTCTATCGCCCAACAGGCTTTTCACTTCGATATGCTTCAGTACGGCATTGACAAAGCCATTGCTTTCAAAGTCACCGCGCACCTGCTCAAAATCCAGTTCCTTCTGGTCGCGGTTGCCGTCAGCGCCAAAGCCGGTCATGCTGGCCAATGAAAATTCCTTACGCGCATCCTCATATACCAGCTTGTCCAAACCGACCACAGCATCCTTCCACTGCTCCACAATTCGGATCACATCGGCAACGGTAACCTTGTCCATATCCAAGCCATAGAAGGACTGCATCTGGTGGAATGCCCATGTCCACTCGTAGGTGTAATAGTTCTCATGCATCTCATGGAAACGTCTGTTGATTTCCGACAGCTGGGTGATTCGCCCTTCCTCCACATCGGTCATCAGACGCTGCACCTCACTCTTTGGAGCAATCAATCCGGACAGGTCAATCCACTCACCTTCACCAATCTGCGTGTCGGGACGAAGAGCTGCACGCAACTGCTCCTCTGTCTTAATCCCGCCAGCCTTTTCCAGACGGCTGATAACCGAGTTGCCCATGAACTTATGGATGGCTGTGGTATAGAACTGGATACCCTTCTTCAGTGAAGAATTCTTGATCTTGGTACTGTGGAAAGAATAAAGGTCACTCAGTTCACCGCTGGCATATTTCAGATTGTTCAGCGTATCCACACCCTTCAGCATCTTCTGTATGGTGAAAGGACTCAGCAGATTGTAGTTGATGCAATCCAAGCGGTTCGGATCGGTTCTGCCATCACGCTTCGGCCATTTCTGAGCATCACGGATGGTACCCACACTGCGCAGGTTGACACCCGGCACCAGATAGGTGGTATTCTGCTTCTCTATCAGGTAAGAGAAAGGCAGATTGGTAGTATCGGAATGGGTGACATGACGGCCCATGACCAGTGAGAAAGCGCCTACGCGACTTGGCCACAGCACATACGAATCACTGGCTGTCTTGGAACCACGCTCCATGATACCCTGATGGATAGGCCCTAATTTATACATGTGGTTACTCTGGTTGGAACCCGATCCGGCATTCATAAAGCTGTACATGCCGGCTATCAACAGGGAACTCTTATGATGGGTAACGGTAAAAGGACCGGCAAAAATGGCACATGCCTCGCCGTTCTCACCCTGGCAGTTGCTGAAGAACAATGAATCGCTGGCCATATAGCCATGCCCCAGTTTGCATGCCTGACCCACAAAACAGCGCTCCAGCATCACACCATCGATTATCCGGCAACCGGAGCAGATGATAAAGTCCTGGAAGATACAACCCTGGCCGATAGTCACAGGAGCCTCAGCGCAACTGTTGATGGTTCCGTTTCTCAGACGGCAGGAACCAATAATCTGAGCAGAATCGCCCACATTCACATTGCGGACAAACTGAGTATTGATTATCTGACAGTCGCGTCCGATGCGGCCTTCAGAAGAGGTGACCTGCTCCACATAAGCCTTTGTCATCTCCTGCAGTTTCCGGATCAGAAGAGGACGGTGGCGGTACAGAGCCATCATGTAAGCCTGCTGGGCAGAAAGGTTGTCATGAATCATTACCTCGCGTCCTCCCGTCTCATTCAGTACCGACACCTCAATGCCGTTTCCAAACGATGTGGGGCCCTCAACAGCCAGAAGGCCAATGTTCTGAATCAGCGTACCGGCACCTATATGATAGTTGGCTATATAGTTCTGCACATGCTGAATGCAGCAGTCATCCTCTATCGTAACATTATGAAGTGCCACCTGCATCAGGCCACTATGGCACTGAAAGCCTCCATACAGGGTAAATTCCTTGTCAAAACGACCCAGGCGAACCGTGCCGCTAAACTGCACCTGATGGATGTGACGTGTAGAGAAACCTTCTGAGACTAAGACATCGCCCCAGTTACGGGCGCTGCAGCCCTGACTCTCTAATGATGATATTTCCTCTTTTAATAAATGCCGGTAATTCATTTTCCCTTCTCCCTTATCCTTTTATATAATCAGCGCAAAGATATAGGAATTCGATGACAAAAACAATTTATCAAACAAAAAAAGGGATGTTCCGAAGAACATCCCTTATATTTGGAATCAATTGATTCTGTGTTAAGATTACAGCTGAGGACCAGCAGCAACCAAAGCCTCACCTGCAGGGTTGGTGGTGTACTTAGCAAAGTTCTTGATGAAGCGACCAGCCAAATCTTTAGCCTTCTCCTCCCACTGGCAAGCGCACTCGTAAGTGTCACGTGGATCCAAGATAGCAGGATTTACGTTAGGCAGAGATGTTGGAACCTCGAAGTCGAACATAGGGATCTTCTTGGTCTCAGCCTTCAAGATAGAGCCATCCAGAATAGCATCGATGATACCACGAGTATCTGGAATAGAGATACGCTTACCTGTACCATTCCAACCGGTGTTAACCAAGTATGCCTTAGCACCGCTCTTCTCCATCTTCTTAACCAACTCCTCAGCGTACTTTGTTGGGTGCAACTCCAGGAATGCCTGGCCGAAGCAAGCAGAGAAAGTAGGAGTAGGCTCAGTGATACCACGCTCTGTACCAGCCAACTTAGCGGTGAAACCGCTCAGGAAGTAGTACTGAGTCTGAGCTGGAGTCAGGATAGATACTGTAGGCAATACACCGAATGCATCAGCTGTGAGGAAGATAACGTTCTTAGCTGCAGGAGCAGATGAACCAGGCTGAATGTTATTGATGTGGTTGATAGGATAAGAAACACGAGTATTCTCGGTAACTGACTTATCAGCGAAATCAATCTTACCATCAGCAGCAACAGTTACGTTCTCCAACAGAGCGTTACGCTTGATTGCACCGTAGATATCTGGCTCGTGCTCCTTGCTCAAACCGATAACCTTAGCATAGCAACCACCCTCGAAGTTGAATACACCGTTGTCATCCCAACCGTGCTCATCATCACCAATCAGACGACGCTTTGGATCGGTAGACAGAGTGGTCTTACCTGTACCAGACAGACCGAAGAAGATAGCGGTGTTCTCACCGTTCATATCGCAGTTAGCAGAGCAGTGCATTGAAGCGATACCCTTCAGAGGCAAGTAGTAGTTCATCATAGAGAACATACCCTTCTTCATCTCACCACCATACCAAGTGTTGATGATAACCTGCTCACGAGAAGTTACGTTGAAAGCAACGCAAGTCTCAGAGTTCAGACCCAGCTCAGCAAAGTTAGCAACCTTAGCCTTAGAAGCGTTGTAGATAACGAAGTTAGGCTCGAATGACTCCAACTCCTCAGCGGTTGGCTGGATGAACATATTAGTTACGAAGTGTGCCTGCCATGCTACCTCAACGATGAAACGAACAGCCATACGGGTGTCAGCGTTAGCACCGCAGAATGCATCTACTACATACAGGTTCTTGTTGCACAGCTCCTTAACAGCCAGTTCCTTTACAGTTGCCCAAACTTCCTCAGACATTGGGTGGTTATCGTTCTTGTAACCCTCGGTAGTCCACCATACAGTGTCCTTTGAGTTCTCATCCATTACGATGTACTTATCCTTAGGTGAACGACCTGTATAGATACCAGTCATTACGTTAACTGCGTTCAACTCGGTGTTAACGCCTACTTCGTAGCCTTCCAGACCAGCCTTGGTCTCCTCTGCGAACAATACCTCATAAGAAGGATTGTGAGCAATAACAGTAGAACCGGTAATACCGTACTGTGTTAAATCCAAATTTGCCATTGTTGTAAAAATATTAAGTAAATTAGTATTAATTCATTTTTTTCCGCACGCAAATTTAGAAATTATTCTTTTAATCTAAAAGCGTTTGGATAAAAAAATGCACAGTGAAAGATATGGAATTATAAATTAAAAACCTAATTGCAAAGTCCACGTGGCATTTCTACAAAAAAACGCCCCTCTGCGTTTCGCAAAGGAGCATTTTCTCGTTTTTATTTTACTTCCCAAATATCGTTTGTTTCCAGCAATTCTGCAAAATTGTGATATTTCTTCTTAGACTTCACATCCTCAATCTGTGCAGTAACCGCATCATCGTAAGTTGGAGCATCCACATCACGAATTACGCCCAATGCCACAGGGAATCCGTCATTATCGCCCATAAGCGCCAGTTTCAGTTGCAGGGTATTGTCCTGACAGTGAGCATCGTGCACCAGAATATCATTCAAAGTAACACCATCCTCACCAATCTTTACCACTTTCAAGCCAAAACCTTCCTGCATCAGGCCGAACTCATTATTCTCTCCAAACACCAATGGCTGACCATGTTTTACATAAATGGCATTCTTCAAACGGCCCTCCTTGCTGTAAACGGACTCATGAGTGCCATTATTGAAGATAACGCAATTCTGCAGAATCTCACAAACGGCAGCGCCCTTGTGATTGTAAGCCGCCTTTAAGATATCAACGGTTCCTGGAGCATCGGTAGCAACCGCACGTGCAAAGAAGTGGCCACGAGCGCCAAAACACAATTCTGCAGGACGGAACGGATCCTCAACAGTACCGTAAGGAGATGATTTGCTGACAAAACCACGAGGGCTGGTAGGACTATACTGACCCTTAGTCAAACCATAAATACGGTTGTTCAAAAGAATCATATTCAGATTGATGTTACGGCGATTGGCGTGGATAAAATGATTACCACCGATAGCCAAACCATCACCATCACCACTTACCTGCCATACTGTCAGATTCGGATT
>JAZQPA010000198.1:0-50393 GCA_045628125.1 Bacteroidaceae bacterium | reverse complement strand
AAATGGGAGTTGGCCAAAAGCAACCCTTTAGTTTATCTTCATGGAGGGTATTACGGATTAGGCGAGAAAATCGGCAAATTCGGATGGAGCGTTGAGAAGAAAAAATAGTATTATTTAGTTTGATTAAGTATGAGAAGAGATGAAGAGATTTTTGCCCTGATTGAAAAAGAGGATCAGCGGCAAAAGAAAGGCATTGAGTTAATTGCCTCGGAAAACTTTGTAAGCGAGCAGGTAATGCAAGCTATGGGTTCATGCATGACCAACAAATATGCAGAGGGTTACCCAGGCAAGCGTTATTATGGAGGTTGCGAGGTTGTAGACCAGTCTGAGACTATTGCTATCGAGCGTGTCTGCAAACTGTTCGGAGCAGAATATGCGAATGTCCAGCCACACTCAGGAGCCCAGGCAAATGCTGCCGTCCTTTTGGCCGTATTGAATCCTGGCGACAAGTTCATGGGACTGAATCTGGCCCATGGTGGTCACCTGTCACACGGCTCTGCTGTAAACACATCAGGTATCCTTTATAAGCCATGCGAATATAATGTCAATAAGGAGACCGGTCTGGTAGACTATGACCAGATGGAGGAAGTGGCTTTGCGTGAGCGTCCAAGACTGATAATCGGTGGAGGTTCTGCTTATAGCCGGGATTGGGATTACGCACGTATGCGCAAAATTGCCGATGAGGTTGGCGCCCTTCTGATGATTGACATGGCCCATCCTGCCGGACTTATTGCTGCCGGCCTGCTGGAAAATCCATTGAAATACGCACATATCGTTACCTCTACCACCCATAAGACCTTGCGCGGTCCTCGTGGAGGTATCATCCTGTTGGGTAAGGATTTTGAGAATCCATGGGGCCTGACTACTCCAAAGGGTCAAATCAAGATGATGAGCCAATTACTGAACAGTGCTGTATTCCCAGGACAGCAGGGCGGTCCACTTGAGCACGTCATTGCCGCTAAGGCTGTAGCATTCGGTGAGGCTTTACAGCCTGAGTTCAAAGAGTATCAGATTCAAGTTCAAAAGAATGCGCGTGTGCTGGCCAATGCGCTGATGGAGCGTGGTTTCCACATCATCTCGGGTGGTACCGACAACCACTCCATGCTGGTAGACCTACGCACCAAATATCCGGATCTGACCGGTAAGGTGGCAGAAAAAGCTTTGGTGGCAGCCGATATTACAGCCAACAAGAACATGGTTCCATTTGACAGCAGAAGCGCATTCCAGACCTCTGGTATCCGTTTGGGTACACCAGCCATCACCACCCGTGGCGCCAAAGAGGACCTGATGCTTCAGATTGCAGAAATGATTGAAACGGTCCTGAATGCTCCTGAAGATGAGAATATAATAGCATCAGTAAGAGCAAAAGTAAACGAAACAATGAAGGATTATCCTATCTTTGCATACTAAATAAAAAAGGCTTGCCAATCGGCAAGCCTTTTTTTTATCTTAATTTGCTAACAGATGTTTCAGGAAATCATTAAGGTCCTCATCCAAATCCTTGAGCAGTCCCTCGCTGGCAAAAACCAAATCATCATCCACCAACAACAGGTCTGAAAGAGTCTCCTTCTGTAAGTCGATCATAACAAAAGAGAATGGTTTCATGATTGATAACTGCTCAAACGACTTACGATAGCCTTCCAAGCAACGGCGAAGGATAGTCTCAACCTCCTTTAACGCCGTTTTACTATTCAGCCCCTGAAACTCAGGAACTGCAATACGGTCTAATTCCTCATCCTCATCGTCAAAAATAACGACCTCGCCCGACTTAAAGATGGGTTGAAAATGAATATCAGTCACAACCTCGTCTTCCATTCCGGAATAGCGGGAAACCAGACGGTCAAGGCCCTGTTTTATCAGAGACATGGATTCGTTGCTTATTTTCATCGGCTTTATTTTTTATTACAAGGGCCAAATTTACGAAAAATATCTATCAAACTTGCAAATTACAGATAAAAACTGAATAATAACCGGAAAATCCGTTATTCGAAGCGCTGCAGCTGCAGATTTAATGTCTGATGACTGGTAATACGATTTTTAAGCACCACCGAATAATGAAGGGTAAGTGCTGCCAATTGAGATTCCGGTTTGCATTCAGGCAATAACGCCAAGCAATCCTTATAAGCGCCTTCTACGTCGCCCATCATTTCCTTGGCCAGAATCAAGTTGAAGCGGGTCTGCTGTTTGGATAAGCCTTTAGCCTGCTTCAGGTATTCCTCCCACTGTTCAACTGCTGTTTCCCAATCACCTTGTTGAATAAAGAAATCGGCATCACGGAAATAAGCATTACCACCTGTATAATAAACCCGTTCGGTCATTTCCCAATAGGGAGCCAACTGACGAGAAAACTTCTCAGCAATATAAACTGCCACATCATCACAAATCGACTCCAGGGTTCGGGTACCTATAAAATCCCAAGATATGGTATCAGAGACAGCCATTGAACGGAAAACACCTTGACGGCTTGGCAGATAAACACGGGCAAGAGCCTTTGTCTCGGCCATTGGCATGTAAAGAGAACCAAGAGCCTTAACTGAGATATTTTCAATGGTTATGAGCATGTTGGCATTCAGATCCTGGGTCAGTTCCTTAACCGCTGTATGTGAAAGGGGGCTGATGATAGAGTCATTACGGTCAATGGCAGAGGCATCACTATCACAAAGTATCACATCATCAAAATAGTCAGCATCAGCCAGGAAAATGCCCAACTGCTCAGCCACTACCTTTGATTTAACCGGGAGTGCCTGTTTACCCACACCAATACTGTCATTCAGACGATCAACAATAGCAACATGCTTAATCTCCTGAGGCAATGAGATTGTTGCAGGAGACAACTGATCAAACTGAAAAACTGAAAGTGATGCAGTGGAGCATGATGCAACCAAAACTCCCAATAGCAATAATAATAACCCTTTCATCTTCATTCAAAATAATAAAGGTTTGCAAAACCCGCTCTACGAACGGATTTGCAAACCTTTATGGTTAGACTATTATAAACCTCTACCGTGGCAATTCTTGAATTTCTTTCCACTGCCACAAGGACATGGATCGTTGCGGCCAGGAAGTTTATCGCGACGTACTGGCTCAGCAGGGATTTCACGGGTATCGCGTTCTGCAGCCTCTGCCTGAGCAGCCTCCTCAGCTGTTGCAACTTCCTGCTTGGTCTCACGCAATTGCTGCTTTGGTTTCTCAGGTGCAGGAGCAGCCTCACGTACAGGCTCATTCTGACGTACAGGAATCTGGCCACGCATCAGGATGCTTACAGTCTTCTCGTTGATAGAATCAACCATAGAGTCGAACAAAGTAACAGACTCCAACTTGAAAATCAACAGCGGATCTTTCTGCTCGTAACTAGCATTACGTACAGACTGCTTCAACTCGTCCAGATCACGTAAATTCTCTTTCCAGCACTCATCGATGATGTTCAACAGAATACGCTTCTCGAATGCCTTCACTACAGATGCACATTCGGTATCATAAGCCTCCTTAATAGGAGTTGCAATCTGATATACACGCTTACCATCGGTGATAGGAACCATGATATTTCTGTAAGCATTTGGATTCTGCTCGTAGATGTCCTTGATTACGGAGAATGCCACATGCGCCATGAAATCCATCTTACGCTTGAAATTAACCATCACAGCATCGAATGCCTTATCGGTCAGCACATTGCGCTTAGTGTCTGTATACTCTGCCTCAGTAAATGGCACCTCCATAGAGAAGGTTTTCAGATACAGCATCTTGATAGACTCATAATCAGATGTAACATTGAATGCGTTAACCACACGTTCCCAAATCATGTTACTGATATCCATACCGATACGCTCACCCATCAAAGCATGGCGGCGCTTGGTGTAGATGGCATTACGCTGCTTGTTCATAACGTCATCGTATTCAATCAGACGCTTACGGATACCGAAGTTGTTTTCCTCAACCTTCTTCTGGGCACGCTCGATAGAGTTAGAAATCATCTTGTGCTCAATCATCTCACCCTCCTGGAAGCCCAACTTATCCATCATGGTAGCGATACGGTCGCTGGCAAACAGACGCATCAGGTTATCCTCCAAAGACACAAAGAATACAGATGAACCAACATCACCCTGACGACCAGAACGTCCACGTAACTGACGGTCAACACGACGGCTCTCGTGACGCTCGGTACCAATGATTGCCAAACCACCAGCCTCTCTTACCTCAGGACTCAACTTAATATCAGTACCACGACCTGCCATGTTGGTAGCAATGGTAACAGCACCCAAGCGGGTCTTGCCATCCTCGGCCAAAGTACTCTGACCTGCCAGAGCAACGATATCAGCCTCCTTCTGGTGCAACTTAGCATTCAGAACCTGATGTGGAATGCGGCGCATAGACAGCATCTTACTCAACTGCTCAGAGATATCCACACTGGTAGTACCAACCAGACATGGGCGACCGCTCTCGCGCATCTTAACTACCTCATCGATAACTGCCTTATACTTCTCGCGCTTTGTCTTATAAACGCGGTCGTTCATGTCATCGCGGGCAATTGGCTTATTGGTTGGGATAACAACAACATCCAACTTATAGATGTCCCAGAACTCACCAGCCTCGGTCTCTGCGGTACCGGTCATACCACTCAGCTTATGGTACATACGGAAATAATTCTGCAAAGTAATGGTGGCAAAGGTCTGAGTAGCAGCCTCAATGTTCACACGCTCCTTAGCCTCGATAGCCTGGTGCAAACCGTCACTGTAACGACGGCCCTCCATGATACGGCCAGTCTGCTCATCAACAATCTTCACCTTACCATTCTCATCAACGATATACTGATCGTTCTTCTCAAACATGGCATATGCCTTCAACAGCTGATGGATGGTGTGTACACGCTCGCTCTTTACAGAGTAATCAGTCATCAGCTCATCCTTCTTCTGCATGCGCTGCTCAGAAGACAAAGTAGTATCAGCCTCCAACTGAGAAAGCAATGAAGTAATATCAGGCAGCACGAAGAAGTTTGGATCCTGTGAGTTACCACTCAAGATTTCCACACCCTTATCGGTAAGGTCTGCACTATTCTGCTTCTCATCGATGACGAAATACAACGGAGCAATAGCTTCTGGCATATGCTTCTGGTTCTGTTCCAGATAGTACTCCTCAGTCTTCAGCATACCAGCCTTAACACCAGGCTCGCTCAAGAACTTAATCAGCTGCTTGTTCTTTGGCAGAGCCTTATGGCTGCGGAACAATGACAGATAACCCTCATTCACCTCGTCCTGATTGTCGCTCTCAATCTTCTTACGCGCATCAATCAGCAGCTGATTAGCCAGCTTCTTCTGCAACTCATACAGACGCTCTACCAGTGGGCAAAGCTGCTCGTACATCTGGTCCTCACCTCTTGGAACAGGACCGGAGATAATCAATGGAGTACGGGCATCGTCAATCAGTACGGAGTCAACCTCATCGACAATAGCATAATTGTGCTTACGCTGTACCAGCTCTTCTGGAGAAGACGCCATATTATCGCGCAAGTAATCAAAACCGAACTCATTGTTGGTACCGAAAGTAATATCAGCACGGTATGCCTTACGACGAGCCTCAGAATTAGGCTTATGCTTGTCAATACAATCAACAGACAGGCCATGGAACATGTACAGAGGACCCATCCACTCGGAGTCACGCTTAGACAGGTAGTCGTTTACGGTTACAACATGTACACCATTTCCCGTCAAGGCATTCAGATAAACAGGCAATGTAGCCACCAGAGTCTTACCCTCACCGGTTGCCATCTCTGCAATCTTACCCTCATGAAGAACGGTACCACCAATCATCTGCACATCGTAATGAACCATATTCCAGGTAGTCTCATTACCACCTGCGACCCAATGATTCAGCCAAATAGCCTTGTCGCCGTCAATACGGATAAAGTCCTTGCCCTGAGCGGCCAATTCACGGTCAAAATCTGTTGCAGTAACAACAATCTCTGCATTATCATTGAAACGGCGAGCTGTTTCCTTAACTACAGCAAATGCCATTGGAAGAACCTTATTCAAAGCCTCCTCATAACGGTCCAGAACCTCGTTCTCCAACTTATCAATCTTGTTGAACAGCTCTTCTCTCTGCTCAATCTCTGTCTTCTCGACCTGTGCCTTCAGTTCCTCAATCTTGGCACGCTCATCGATTGCACTGTCCAAAACCACCTTCTTAAACTCAATGGTCTTAGCACGGAGTTCGTCATTGCTCAGTCTCTGAACTTCAGGATAGAGAGTTCTAATCTTATCGAGTTGAGGCTTCATAGCCTTCATGTCACGAGTAGATTTGTTGCCAAACAATGAGCTAAAAAATGATACAAATCCCATAATATGTCGTTTTTTTATTATCAAATAATGAAATAGTCTGCAAATTTAGTGAAAAAAAGCGGATTATACCGCATAATTAGCCCTAATTTAACGGCGAATACCCTTTAAAGGGGCTGAAGTGCAGGCATTTGGAGCGCGAATGCGCATGAAAGAGGCTAATGTAGGCGCAACAACATCAATAGAGACAGGAGTATATACCTGCTCGTTGATAACCTGGTAGCCAAGGAAATATAAAGGGAAATCAGCTAGTGGAGTATAATCTCTATAGAACATCTGCATGTCCTCATCGATCATGTTCCAACCCGGAAGCAGTTCCACGCTGATATCACCTGAACATTTTGCGTGATAATTATTTCGTAATAAATTCAGAACAGTATTGGATGTTCCCGACAGCAACTGTCGGGAAGTATAGACATTCTTCACCCCACTACACTGGAGAAGAAAATCACGGGCCTTTTCAAATGCAGTGGATAAATCAACCTGTTTATCCTCAAACTGTTTATAATTGAGATAAATCTGGTTTTTAAATGTAGCATCTACATATCTTCCCTGACCATAGGTGGCCATAAAGTACATGTTGAGCAGAGCAGAAGTACGGTTCATGTAAAACGTACCCTGGGGAATCTTATAGGCAGACATATCGACATCTACCTTCTCCTCTGCACCGGAAGATGTAAGAACCACTAACGTGTTGTCCAAACCCACCTTAGCATCCACCAAATCAAGCAGATCTTTCAGTGAACGGTCCAAACGCACATACATGTCCTGCATCTCCAATGGTCTTTCCAGAACTGACCGATGCTCAAAGTTGCCAGCATAATAAGATACCGAAATGAAATCCGTAATCTCATCCTGCCCTACTGGGGTATTATCCAGGCAAGTCTTGACCATAAGATTCATCTCATCGTTAACAAACGGAGACGCCTTGAAACTGCTGTATTGGTCTTTGTATGTGAATTTGTGCTTAAATGGAGCTGTCAATCCGTTGCTCAAGAAATAATTAAATTGAGCAACTTCTTGAGAATAAGGTTCATAAATCAGTTTCCCCAATCTGCGGCTTAATGGATCGGTTTGAGCTGCATATTGGAACCAACCCGGAGTTGAGCCATAAAATGCAGCAGAAGTCCACTCACCGTTCACCTCATTCACCCAGAATGCGCCATCAGCAGCATGACCGGCTGACAGGATGGCCATTTCACGATCAGGAGCAAAGGAATAGACTATTGAGCGCCCGCTGGTTGCAAGTTTCAGCTCGTCTGTTATGGTGGTTACGGCCAGATTGGATGGAGTAAAGCCCAGGTCGTAATCATCTACACAATAAACCGGACGGAGTGTATTACGATCTAGCCACTGCTCACCGACAATGCCATGATTGAATGGCACAGTACCCGTAAACAAAGTGGAAATGGCTGCGGCACGGTCTATTCTGGCCAATGGATAGTTTACAGAGCTATACATCCTCCCCTCTTTCATCAATCGGTCAAAACCGCCTTGAGAATACAAAGGAGAAAAAGCCTCAATATAATCGGAACGTAGCTGGTCAATGAAAACAGTCAGCACCAACCTTGGAACAGGTTGAGCCGTCTGAGCAGAAATGCCTGTCAGGGTAAGTAATCCAATCAAGGATGTCAACAAACGCATTCTATCCTTCATCGCACTACCGTTTTAGTTAGATAATCATGATGCACATGACTCACTGAGCGAATCATCAATACTACTGCAGCAAGCACCGATTCACTTGGTAAGTCCTGTGGAATTACAACACAAGCTATAATAACGAATAAGAGCAACCAAACTGAATTAACAATCATGAATGGCTCCTTCTTTTTCTTGACTCTGAGATAGCACATCACAGGTAAATAAAGCAGAGGTATCGGATTAAAAATCCACAATAACCAGTTCGAATTTACTGTAGGATGCTCGGAGAAAAAGAACAATATAAATATCAATACTCCAGCCACTCCTTGAGCAAAGAACAATACAACATCTACTCCCCAAAACAGTCTGTGCATTCTCCTCTCAACCGCAGCCAGAATAGTAGCCGCAAACAAAAGAATCACAACACATTGCGAGGGTGTCAGCGGAAATTCCTTACTCTCATCCATCGGGCGAGAAGCCTGCAGTACAATTTTGGTAGCTACAGCTGGTCTTACGGCACCCTTACTGTCATGAATCTGGGCTTCATCCAGATGATTCAACAAATAGACAGGCAAAAATTCCTCCTCGCGAGGAGAAATCATACGATCGGCAGTTTGTCCCAGAACCAAGTCCACACCCAGTTTAGACCAAGGCCAAGGATCATTGCATTCATGCATCAGCATACGGTAGCTTTTCGCCTCATCCTTATCGTTCCATACCAATTCCCCATCCACCACCGATGAGATGATATCACGGGGACGGGTACTACAGTTGTCATAAAGGAAATTGTATCGGTATCCACGGTTCTGTGGCAGGTAATTCGTCATCAGCACATCCAGCATCCGTGCTTTCTCTTCAGGAGACAAGTTCAAAACCTGCTGTGTAATGTCACAACCATCGTTAGTATAATGATAATAAAAACGATCAAATGAAGAAAGACCCAATTCATAATCCAGCAATCCCAACATAAACTTGAGGATAAAATTGGGTTCTGACATGTTGAATGAGCCATAATTGAAGACCAGATCCGTGCCCGTATTACGATTAATTACACGCAAGGCAGTATGGCCATAAAGGGCATAAACCTCAGGTCCGGGAGAACAGGTTAAAAGAGATATCTGAAGAGAGTCCGGGTCTACAAACCCCTTAATAGAAGACGGCCCTTCATTCCCTAATTGCTCAGTCTGAGCATGTCCAAAAGGAATGAACCATAATAATAAGGTGAAAAATAGAGCTAATCTTAACTTCATTTTGCCGTCAAATTTATAACCGAGTGCAAAAATAGCTTTATTTTGTCATTCAATCTATAGAAAATGCTAAAAAAAACATTTTTTAGGGTTATAGAGGATGGTTATTTGGCGTTTTTTATCTTATTTTGCACAAACAAAATAAAAGAAATGATAAAATTAATCATCGACTTGGGAAACACCAGAGCCAAGCTCGCTATTTTTAAGGATGACACTTGCCTTGAAGTTCGCGCATGCAGCAACAAGGATTTAACAGAATTGGATGGAATCATAAATGACTACCAGCCCGAGAAAGGCATAATTTCTTCAGTCATTCACCCTAATGAGAAAGTCACAGAGCAACTGAATAGTATTTCTATTCCCATGCTGAAGCTGAACTGCAATACTCCTTTGCCAATCAAAAACTGGGAAAAGATCCCAAAGACCATGGGAGCCGACCGCTTAGCTGCCATTGCAGAGGCTGTGAATGAAAAACCTGACACTCCATTACTGGTTGTTGACTCAGGAACATGCATTACCTACGAGTTCATCTCGGATACAGGAGAGTACCTTGGAGGCAACATTTCGCCCGGTGCAGACATGCGGTTTATGGCCATGCATGAGCATACAGCTCTGCTGCCAATTGTAAGTCCCGAAGGCGACACTCCACTCATCGGATACAGCACCGAGACGGCCATGAGAAGTGGGGTGATGTTAGGCATTTCGCATGAAATTGAGGGATACATCAGACACCTGAGAGAAAAAAATCCAAAAGTTTTAGTTTTTTTAACAGGTGGTAACGTTCTAAATTTTGATACAAACGTAAAAAGTGGCATCTTTGCAGACAAATTACTTTTGCTTAAAGGCCTAAATAGAATTTTAGACTATAATGAACATTAAAAAATATACATTTAGCCTACTTTTGCTGGCTATTTTTATGGTTAATTCGTATGCTCAAAATGGGGTTAGTACACCACTTTCCCGATATGGTTTTGGGCGTTTGTCGGATATGACCATAGGTAGAAGTGCCGCAATGGGTGGAGCTGGATTAGGATTACGAGCCGGACAACAGATAAATATAGCGAATCCTGCCTCATACTCAGCAGTTGATTCACTTACTTTCCTGTTAGATGCTGGCATTACATTGGAAAATACAAATTACAGTAACGGAAAAGTAAAATTAAACAATAAAACCGGTAATTTTGATTATGTAGCCATGCAATTCCGTGCATTCCGCAAAATAGGTATGGCATTGGGATTTGCTCCATTTTCAAAAATTGGCTATGACTTTGGAGAAACAAAAGAGCCAATTACTGACATTTACGGAAGTACCACTCCTGGTTTCTCATATACCGGAGAAGGAGGAGTTTCAAAAGCGTTCTTTGGCATCGGTTGGAATCCAATTGCAGGATTATCTGTAGGTGTTAACGGTGAATTCCTGTTTGGCAATATGACACACTCTATTACAAACAGTTATAACAATACCAGTGTATTCAGTAATGTCCGCCAATATTCAGCACGTATCTCCACATTCAATACCAGTTGGGGATTACAATATGAATTACCCGTCAGCAAGTTGGACAGATTAACTGTAGGAGCTACTTTTGCACCGGGACATGATGTGAACAATGCTGCCTACCGTCAGGATTATCTGTTCGATGCTGCAAGCGACAAGATTGAGGGATCTACAACAGACACCATCCAGAATGCATTCCAGTTACCTAAATCATTTGGATTTGGATTTACCTATAACCATGGCAGAAAACTGACCGTATCGGCCGATTTCACACTGCAGAAATGGTCAGATTGTAAATATCCGATGACCTATGAAGACGGAAATGGGAATAGTGTATTCGGCTCTAAAACCGGATTTCTGTCAGACAGAAAGAAGTTCAGCGTGGGTGCGGAATATATTCCAAACATCATGAGCCGTAATTTCCTGAAACGAATCAGATATCGTGCGGGAGGATTCTATGCCACACAATATGCCAATGTGGACAAGTATGCCGCAGGCAAGGAATTCGGATTAACAGCTGGATTTGGTATTCCTATACAGAACCAGTGGAATAACCTTTCAGTGGTCAATCTTACTGCACAATATGTGCATGTTAAGCCTAGCGTAAAGCAATTGCTGGTTGAGAATCAGTTCCGCATCTGTGTTGGCATTACATTCGATGAGCGTTGGTTCATGAAATGGAAAGCAGATTAAATAGGGTTAATTAAAGAATATCATTTATAAACACTTAAAATATCTTTTTACGATGAATGTAAAGTTATTAGTTGCAGCTATTGCTGTTATGGGTTCTACCAGTGCATTTGCACAGTACGCTGGTACCCAGCTGGTAGATCGTGTTGGACATGGCCAGGACAGTATCGACTGTTTGACCAACTTGAGTACTTATGGTGAGTACGCTAAGAGCAAGAACTATCGCGATGCTTATGAGCCATGGAAGTTCTGTTTTGAGAAGTGTCCAGTAGCTCAGCTGAGTTTGTACACCAATGGTGTTAACATCATGCACTGGATGATTCTGAATGATGAGGCAAACAAGCAGGCTCACTTCGACTTGTTGATGAAGGTATACGATCAGCGTATCCAGTACATGAATGAGTTGAATTCATTCAACAGAACTAAGACTTTGAAGGGTACTTACCTGTGCCGTAAGGCTTATGACTATTCTGAGTACGGTGGTGATGCAGAAACCGCTTACAAGATGTTTAGCGAGGCTATGGCTATCGTAGCAAACTCTGAGGATGAGAACGAGGAGGTACCAGGATACGCACTGAACCGTTACTTCAACCTGTCATATGAGAAGTTCAAGGCTGATAGCAATCACCGTGAGCAGTTCATCAAGGACTATATGGAGAGCAAGGATATTTGCGACCGTATGTTGGCAAAGGCTAACGAGGAGACTGATGCAAACAAGAAGCAGCAGATCATCGACCAGTATGACCCAACCGGTTATAACATCGAGATTACTTTCGCTGAGTCTAAGGCAGCTGACCGCGACGAGTTGATCAAGATCTTCACTCCTAAGGTTGAGGAGAACAAGAGTAACTTGGAGTACCTGAAGTCTGTATTGACTATCATGTCTTCAAACGATGCTGATGATACTGACATCTACTATACCGCTGCACAGTATGCATATGCTATCCAGCCTACTTACGAGTCTGCAATGGGTACAGGTCAGTACTACTATAAGGAGGGTAAGGCTCAGGAGTCTGTTAAGTACTTCCAGGATGCTATTGAGCTGAGTCCAAATGATCGTATCAAGGGTCAGACCGCATACAAGGTGGCTACCGCACAGGCTAAGGCAGGTAACTCTGAGGCTGCATTCGGTTTCATCAATCAGGCTAAGCAGTTCAACCCTGCTCTGACCGGTCGTTGCGATTTCTTGAGCGCTCAGATCTATGCTGGTGACAGAAAGTGGGATTTGGCTAACGAGGCATGCGATAAGGCTGCTGAGGATGCTGTATACACCAATGCTGCTGCTCGTCTGAAGGAGAGAATTGCTACTGCACGTAAGCGTGAGGCTGAGGTTAATGCATACAATGCTGCTGCCGCTGCTGCAAAGGCTAAGAGAGACAAGGAGGACGCATTCTGGAATGCTAAGTAATTTGCGTCATACACCTATATTAAGCATAATAGCCGTATTTTTTACGGCTATTATGCTTTTGTCATATACATCATGTGCTTCGTCAGATGAACATTTTGTTGAAGCCATCAATGAGCAGGACTCCCTGCCTACCCTATCATCTACAGGTATTTCCACTCTGATCTCTGATTCAGGAGTAATCCGCTATAAATTAGTAACTGAAGAATGGGATATCTACACCAAAACCAATCCCAGCAAATGGGAATTCATCAAAGGTCTCTACATTGAGCAGTTTGATGAGACCATGCATGTAACTGCTTCCATTCAAGCAGATACAGCCTATTTTTACGATCAGAACAAACTGTGGGAACTGAGAGGACGCGTGTTCGTACGAAACCGTGAAGGAACAACCTTCAGAACCAAGATCCTATATTGGGATCAAGGCACACGCGAATTCTACTCTCATGAAAACATGTTGGTAGTAACGCCCGACAGAGAATTACGGGGTACAGAATTCCGTTCAAACGAGCAGATGACCAACTATACTGTATCTAATCCTAAAGGATATTTTCCAGTATCGGATACAGAACAAACAGACGAATAATCAATATATTACCAAATACATGAACATTCTTTTTCTTTTCATCAGCATGATTTTCTCTGCCTATTTCTCGGGCATGGAAATTGCATTTGTTTCCAGCAACAAGTTGAGATTTGAGATGGAAAAGAATGAGCACAATGGTGTTGTAAACCGAATTTTATCCATTTTCTACAAGCACAGCAATAATTTTATTTCCACCATGCTTGTTGGAAATAACATAGCGCTGGTTGTATATGGTATTCTGGCTGCACACATTATTGACAGAATACTGATTTTACCGCTCTTTGGTGATCATTTTAATGAGTTCCTGGATGTGTCTATCCAAACCCTCATTTCTACATTCATCATCCTGTTTACCGGTGAGTTTATTCCTAAAACTCTTTTCAAAATAAACCCCAACCGGACATTACGGATTTTTGCAATTCCTACATTCATTTTTTACATCGTACTCTACCCTATTTCACGTTTCTCAACGATGCTATCGGGAATCCTCTTATGGCTTTGCGGTTCCAAAATCAGCAAAGAATCCAGCAACAAAGCATTTACGAAAGTGGATTTGGATAATCTGATTCAGAGTAGCATTGAAGAAAATGAGGAAGAGGAACTGGAAGATGAAGTGAAGATTTTTCAGAACGCTTTGGATTTCTCGAACGTGAAAATCAGGGATTGCATATTACCTAGAACAGAAATCACGGCAGTACCAGATACTGCAACTTTACAGGAATTAGAAGCACAATTCATTGAGAGCGGACATTCAAAAATCATTGTTTATAAAGAGAATATAGACCATATCATCGGTTATATTCACTCATCGGAAATGTTCCGGAGACAAGACGATTGGAAGAGTAACATACGTCAGATTCCTATTGTCCCTGAAACAATGGCTGCTCAGAAATTAATGCGCCTGTTCATGCAACAGAAAAAGAGTCTGGCTGTTGTTGTGGATGAATTTGGAGGAACCAGCGGTATTGTCTCCCTGGAAGATCTGGTTGAGGAAATTACCGGCGATATTGAAGACGAGCACGATAATACCAATTATATTGCCAAGAAAATCGGAGATAATGAGTACGTGATTTCTGCACGTCTAGAGATAGAAAAAGTAAACGAATTGTTGGATTTAGACCTGCCTGAATCCGAGGAATATTTGACAGTTGGCGGCTTGATTCTTCATCAATATCAAAGCATACCGAAACTGCATGAAATCATACGTTTTGATCACTTTGTTTTCAAAATAATTAAAGTAGAAACAACCAAAATAGAGCTTGTGCGCCTAAAAGTCACTGAATAAAGCATTTTTTTAAGAAATCGTTTTACCAAGTGCCTGAAAATTCGTATCTTCGTGCGCTCAAAATGCAAAAAGGTAAAAGAAAAAAGAAAATCATATAAGAAATGGCAATTTTAACTAAAATTAGAAAGCACCGTAAGATCCTGTTGGGAGTAGTAGGCGGTGGCCTGCTGTTTTTCATTGGTGAGGTAGTAATGGAAGGTATTCAGTCTACCCAGAACCAGAGCAGACAGGAGATTGGTGGTGTGAATGGAGACGTAATCTATATTCAGGATTATCAGAACTTGGTTGACGAGTTTGCAGATGTAATCAAAATGTCTCAGGGCACCAACAACCTGAACGAGGATCAGATGTCTCAGATTCAGGATCAGGTTTGGAACACATATGTAACCAATAAATTGTTGGAGGCAGAATGTGAGAAGCTGGGTCTTCGTGTATCAGACAAAGAGCTTCAGAACATTATCAATGAGGGTACCAACCAGTTGCTGTTGCAGTCACCATTCCGTGATCAGCAGACAGGTGCATTTGACAAGGATCAGTTGACTAACTTCCTGGCAGAATACAACCGTGTTATCAACAACAACCAGATGCAGCCAGAATTGAGAGAATACTACCAGAGAATCTACAACTACTGGTCATTTATCGAGAAGACTCTGCGTCAGAATGTTCTGCAGCAGAAGTATCAGTCTTTGCTGGCAGGTTCATTTGTATCAAACCCAGTATCTGCAAAAGCTAATTTCGAGGGTCGTACCCAGAGCAATGATGTTCTGTTGGCAGCAATCCCTTACACCGCTATCGCAGACAGCACTGTAAAGGTTACCGATGATGACATCAAGAAGGTATATGACGAGCAGAAAGATGCTATGCTGCAGACCGCAGAGAGCAGAAACATCCGTTACATTGACGTTCTGGTAACTCCAAGCCAGGAGGATAAGGACAACATGATGACTGAGATGCAGGAGTATGCTGAGGAGTTAAATACCACTGAGAATCTGACAGAGACCGTACGTAATGCAGCTTCTTTGATTCCATATTCAAACATTGCAGTCAAGAAATCCTCTCTTCCTTCAGACGTAGCAACTGAGTTGGATTCTGTATCTGTTGGTGCACTAGTAAATCCATATTACAGTGCAACAGATAACACCTACACTACATTCAAGTATGTAGATAAGGTAAACCAGCCAGACTCTATCGAGTTCCGTCAGATTCAGGTAGAAGTTGAAAAGGCTGACTCTGTATACGATGCTTTGAAGGCTGGTGCTTCTTTCGAGGAGATGGCTAAGAAGTATGGCCAGGAGGGTAATACAACCTGGTTGACCGGAAATCAGTATGAAGGTGTACAGCTGGATGTAAACAACACCAAGTTTGTTAACACACTGCTGACCGCAGATGTAAACAACCTGCAGAAGGTTGATTTGCAGAGTTTCGTATCTATTCTGGAAGTAAAGAGCCGCAAGGCATATACTGAGAAGTTCAAGGTTGCTATCGTTAAGAAAGAGCTGCAGTTCTCTCAGGACACTTACCGTCAGGCATACAATGCTTTCAGCTCATTTGTAGCTACCAACACTGACATCAATTCTATCCAGAAGAACGCAGAAGAGAAGGGCTACCGCGTATTGGAGCGTCTGGATATGTTCAATAATGAGCACAAGGTTTGCGGCATCAGCAGCACCCGCGATGCTATGAAGTGGGTATTCGATGCTAAGGTTGGTCAGGTATCTCCATTGTATGAGTGCGGTGACAACGACCACATGCTGGTAGTTATGCTGACAGGCATTAACAAGGCAGGTTATCGTTCATTCGAATCTGTAAAGGAGACCTTACGTCCAGAGGCTATCCGCAACAAGAAGGCAGAGCAGATCTTAGCAAAGATTGGTGATGTTAAGTCTATGGACCAGGCTAAGGGTCTTCAGGATGTTAGAACAGACTCAGTTAAGCACATTACATTCGCAGCATCAGCATTTGTTCCAGTTACCATGTCTAGCGAGCCTACATTAAGCGGTAAGGCAGCTGTTGCAAAGAAGGGCGACTTTGTAGGTCCATTCAAGGGCAACGGTGGTGTAATGATGTTCCAGGTATACAACACCGAGAACAGCGAAGAGAAGTTTGATGAGCAGGCAGAGATGCAGCGTTTGCAGCAGCAGGGTATGCAGGCAGCATCTAACTTTACCTCAGAATTGTATCAGAAGGCAAAGGTTGTAGACAACCGCTACTTGTACTTCTAATCTCAATAACAAACAATAAAAAGAGGCAATCACAATTGTGGTTGCCTCTTTTATTTTGCTTTTACGGCTTCACATAAATCACCTCATCCTGATAGCGGTCGAAACCCACATTGGGATCGCCTCCGTATTTCTTGATGGTGGCCAGAATGCTCTGCTGTTCGCCTGGGGATAGTCCTCGGTCACCACGCTTGGTGCGGTAATAGGTGGAATCACTTCCCCATCTCATGTCCCAAATCATATACTTGGTATTGCCCACCGGAATAGAATTATATAGTTTACGGAAACCATAGGCTACACGAATGGACTTAGGTACCAGATAATAGGGACACCCCTTCTCATCCGGATGAATCCGGGTTGCATTCAGAATAGTGAAGCTAATCATCGAGGATTTAGGCTAGTCCAGTACCGTCTCTCCTCTCATTCACCTCCGTTTCAGGTCTCTTTCACCTCCGTTTCACCTTCGCTTCAACCCCATTTTCACACCCTGTTTTTTAGCGGTGTTTAAATGGAGTTAATACAGATGTAAATCAATGGTATATCTATGTTGAATTAGAGTATACCTTTACATAAATCGAAACGGAGATGAATGGTATGAAGTGACAGAAAGTGCCATTTTCTGCCAGAATGTGACAGAAAGTGCCATAAAGTGCCCATGACACTATCCAGTTGTCGTAACTTTGCACTGTGAACAGCGTGTCATTCTCGCGAGGGAAGATCCTTCGTTTCACTCAGGATGACAAAAACGAATAGTATTAACTTAAAACCATCAACATTATGGCTAACGCAATTTGTATTATGATAAGGGTGTGTCACATATGTGACACACCCCTCTTAATTCTTAAACGAATGAATTGGAGCAGGAATGGAACCAGTACGATTCACAAAGTTGCTGCAATCAAATTTATTAACCGGCATGATAGGAGCATAGCCCAACAATCCGCCAAACTCTACCCGGTCGCCAACCTCTTTTCCAATTACTGGGATGATACGGACAGCAGTGGTCTTCTGGTTTACCATACCGATAGCGGCTTCATCTGCAATGATTCCAGCAATCGTGGTGGCAGGAGTAGACCCCGGAATGGCTATCATATCCAAACCTACCGAGCAGACACAGGTCATGGCTTCCAGTTTCTCAATGGTCAGCG
Organism: Bacteroidaceae bacterium; assembly: GCA_045628125.1. GTDB lineage: Bacteria > Bacteroidota > Bacteroidia > Bacteroidales > Bacteroidaceae > Minthousia. Next base: position 32,348 of record JAZQPA010000198.1, on the reverse strand, counting down.
CACCAACCTCAACGGAATCAATCATGCCCTGATCCTCACTGACAGGGATGAAAGCACCACTTAAACCGCCCACATAAGAGGAAGCCATTACACCACCCTTCTTCACCTGATCGTTCAGCATGGCAAGAGCGGCAGTTGTTCCAGGGGCACCCGCATACTCCACACCCATCTCATGCAAGATATCAGCCACACTGTCGCCTACGGCAGGAGTTGGAGCCAATGACAGGTCAATAATACCGAAAGGCACACCCAAACGCTTGCTAGCCTCCTGAGCCACTAACTGGCCCACACGGGTAATCTTGAAGGCTGTACGCTTGATGGTCTCGCTGAGTACCTCGAACGATGCGCCATGAATCTGCTCCAGTGCGTATTTTACTACACCCGGTCCACTGACACCTACATTGATAATGGCATCGGCCTCGCTTACACCATGGAAAGCACCGGCCATGAAAGGATTATCATCAGGAGCATTGCACAGCACTACCAGCTTGGCACAACCGATGGAATCGCGTTCCTTGGTCTTCTCGGCTGTTTCCAGTACGATATCACCCAACAGACGGACAGCATCCATATTGATACCGGTCTTGGTAGAACCTACATTGATGGAACTGCAAAGACGCTCTGTTTGTGCCATAGCCTCTGGAATACTACGGATCAGCAGTTCATCGCTAGGGGTCATTCCCTTTGAGACTATTGCAGAGTAACCGCCCATGAAGTTGATACCCAACTGGGCAGCCGCTTTATCCAGAGTTTTAGCAATTTGTACATAATCGGCAGGAGACTTGCAACATGAAGCACCCACCAGTGATATCGGTGTAATGCTCACACGCTTATTGACAATTGGGATACCGAAATCGCGTGAAATCTCCTCGCCTGTCTTCACCAAATCCTTGGCATAGGTGGTAATCTTTTTGAAGATTTTCTCGCAGCAAATATCCAGATTCTCATCTGCACAATCCAACAGGCTGATACCCATGGTGATGGTTCTCACGTCCAGGTTCTCCTGTTCGATCATTTTATTGGTTTCAACAACCTCATTTATATTAATCATACCTGTCAGAATTAAATACGATGCATCTTGTCAAAGATTTCCTCACGCTGGCATTTAATCTGCACACCCATTTCCTCACCAATCTTATCCAGATTGGCCTGAAGATCGGCCAATTTAATAGACGATGCCGAAAGGTCGGCAATCATCATCATATTGAAATATCCCTGAATGATAGTCTGCGAGATATCATTGATGTTTACGTTGTTTTCGGACAGCATCGTACAAACCTTGGCAATAATGCCCACAGCGTCTTTTCCCAATACGCTAATAATGACTTTTCCCATAGCTATTTATTCTTCTACTGTTACTACCATTTTAATATCCTCCTTTGGACGGTCGCCACGTGATGTGGCTGTATTCTGAATTTTCTCCACCACATCCAGACCTTCGGTTACCTCGCCAAAAACGGTATACTGACCGTCCAGGAACGGTGTACCACCAAGGGTGCTGTATACTTCCTTCTGAGTGTCAGATAATCCGGAACTTCCCTTTTCCTTTGCCTTTTGGGTAGCTTCGGCCACCAACTTATCCTGCAGTTCCATCAGACCGGCCTGATTCCTGTCACGGCGCATCTGCATAATCTCTGAACGATGCTGCTGGGCCAGTTCATTGAAGATCTGCTGAACAGCCTGCATCTCCATCTGTTTGCCGAGTTGTGCCAACTGACCCTGCTTATAGACCTGACCCCATACGATATAGAACTGGCTACCGCTGCTTCGTTTCTCCGGATTAACCTCATCACCCTGACGGGCTGCAGCCAAAGCGCCACGCTTATGGATTAATTCCGGCTTAATCTCTGCAGGGATAGTGTAATCCGGACCACCTACGCCATACTGTTTTCCTGGTTGTGGATCACGGCTATCAGGATCTCCTCCCTGAATCATAAAATCCTTAATTACACGGTGAAAAATAGTACCGTCATAATACTTATCCTGAACTAACTTCAAGAAATTATCCCGATGTAAAGGGGTCTCATCATAAAGGCGAACCTTAATGTCACCTAAAGTCGTTGAAATTTTTACTGTTGTCATATCCTATTTTAATTTGGGACAATAATCCAGAATGTACTGCCCTGTCCCATTTTACTTTCATAATCAATACTACCGCCGCAAGCGTCCATTATGGCCTTACAGATAGATAATCCTAATCCATTTCCCGGTACCATAGAACCTAATTTCTCAAATCTATGGAAAACACGAGGACGCTTCTCTTCCGGAATACCGATACCGGTGTCACGAACAAATATCCTCACACCAGCATCTTCTATTTTTTCACATCCTATGGTCACTGAGCCTTCGGATGTGTACTTTATGGCGTTTGACATAAAATTATCCAACACCTCCAAAATTCTGTTCGGATCTGAATTAATGGTCAGTGCCTCGGCATAATCCGTCTGAATCTTTACTCCATTCGTCGTGGAGTTTTCCTGATACTTGTCAACAATAGAGTCAAGCAATGCAGGCAAGTATATCGGTTCCTTTGATAACTGCAATTCTCCACACTCCAGATTAGACAACTCCAGAAGGTTCTCAATCAATTTAGTCAGATTCTGACTGTTCTCATTAATGATATTGATATAAGACAGCCGTTCCTCGTCAGAAGCATCTGCCAGTAAAGAAGCGAAACCGGTTATGGCATTTAATGGGGTTCTAATCTCATGCCCCATATTGGCAAGGAATGTAGTCTTCAACTGACTGGATGCCTCGGCCTTCTGGCGCGCTATCTCCAATTCATGAATAGCTTTCTTTCTGGATGTAACATCATCTACACGGCACACCACACCCACTGCCTGGCCATTATCCACTACAGGGATGAGCTGAATCTGGACCTCTAAATCCTCATTAATCACATAATCATCGCAAAAAACGGATTGTGAATCCAAGCACTGTTTTATTAAGCATGACACACAGGTTCCCGGCTGATTGGACTGACGGCAAGAGCACAAATGGCCTTTTTTACAGAAATGACAGAAGACATTAACTCCAGGAAAGACATGATCAATATTCTGCCACAGGATGTTATAGTCCTTATCCGCATAAAGCAGGCCACAATTTGCATTATCCAGGATAATCTGGTTGTGGCGGCTTGCTCTATTCAAGCGTTCATTAACCTCTACATACGCCGTTTGGTTGGTGATGTAACCGATATACAGAGATGGGCGGTTGTTCTGGCCAATCTCAAACGCATTTCCATGAATTGTGCAATACTGAATACCTTCACGACCAGGAAGAATCATCCTGAAATGCAGGTGGAAAGGTTCATTCTTTCCTTTCAGAATCATTTCATATAAGGACTGGCGAACCACTTCCTTATCCGGCTCATAGATATAATCAAGACAAGTGCCTATTGGAATTTTGCGCTCTTTCATCATTCCATAAGCGTTAACGATTGTAACCGTGCTGGATGGAATATCCAACTCAAAGGAGATAATACCACTTGATTCAATGGCCAATAATGATTTCTTCTTGGCTAACTCCAATTCGCTAAGAACCAATCTCTCATGGGTTACATCATGCTCCACACCAATCATCTCAACCACCGAGCCATTATGCCACTTAGCGGTCACAAAGCTCTCAATGATACGATATCCACCCGGAACAGAGGAGTCAATATAATGATAAATAACCTTCGTATTTTCTTTCTTTCGGGTCAGCAGATCCTCCATTGCAACCTTACAGGCCTCCAAATCATCCGGATGCTTTAATTTGAAGTGTTCCTCCAACTGTATAGGATCGGCCATGGTGAAGTCTTTCTTCATGAAACGGATGGTATCAGTAGCCAGATCATGCACCCATACACTAAGGTTACCAGCTTCCAGAGCCAAGGACAAGTCAGTCTGGGACTGTTGGGTACTCTCACGTAACAAACTCAATTCAGAATTCATTTTACGATAACGAACCCTGAACTGCCAAATCACATATAGGAAAAGTGCAAGTACAACTCCTAATAGAATGAATAATAGGACCAGATATAGTGGCATACTACAAATTTACAATCAATGTTCAAAAGTAAGAAGATTTAATGAAACGAGCAAGCCATTAGATAGAAAGTTGGCATAAAAATAAAAAAGGCTGATACTTACGTACCAGCCTTTTTTGAATTGAACAGTATTTATTATACCATCAAAGAAGCTACCAAAGCCAAAATTGCATAGAACTCAGGAAGAGCAGCGTAAATCATGGTAGGAGTCTGAACATCATGACCCTGTGACAAGCCCTGAATACCAGCAGCACAAATCTTACCCTGACGAACAGCAGAGAAGAAACATGTGATACCTACACCCAGACCGATACCAAACATCAAAGGACCATTGCTAGCGTCACCCATCTTAGCTGCAGTCATCAAGAATGCAACGAAACCGTACAGACCCTGAGTTGCAGGAAGTGCAGAAAGCACCATGTAACCAGAAGCCTTAGAAGAATCCTTCTTCAACGCACCTTCAGCTGCAGAACCAGCGATGGTTGTACCATAGCAACTACCAATACCAGCCAAGCCTAACATCAGGCCCAGACCCAGATAACCAAGAACTAAATTGTAATCCATAGTTTTAAATGATTTATAATTATTAATTTTTTATTTTTTTTCTTCAAAAGGGTTATAGGCATGACCCTTACCCTCGTATCCTGCGTTCTTAAAGTATTCTACAAAGTTCAGACGCAGAGGATGAACAAATGCAGAAATTGCAGACATCAGCAGATTGAACAGATGACCCAAAACATAAATCAGGATAGCAGGAATCAACAGTACAATTGAGCCCTCATCGCCCCGGATCATATCGCCAATCATATTGAAAGCGCCACCCAACATACCGCCTGCCAAGCAAAGTGCATACAGACGAATGTATGAAAGGATATCACCCATCAGACCAGATGCCATATTATAGGTATCATACAAACCAGCCAGAGGGTTAACCAAGATTCCTACGATTGGATTCTTAGCCAAACGGCCGATGTTGTTCAGGAAGTAGATAGCCAATGCACTGACTGCACCGATGCCGATCAGAACCATTGTCATTGCATCCTGTGACAAAGCACCTGCCAAGAACAGGACACCGGTAATGACACCGCCTACCAGCAGCAGAACCCAACCCCATGTGCTGATCTGGCTCTTGAAACCCTCTTTCTTGGTATAAAGAGCAGCCTTGATAACCAATGCCAGACAGATATGGAATACACCGATACAAATGGCAGCTACCATCTGAACAGAATAACCTGCTATCTCACCATGACTCAGCCAGTTTACCATAGCGCCGAAACCGGCATTAGGATTCAGCCAACCGGCATCTACGATATTCAAGCCAAAGACAGTACCCAAGCACAAGCCGATGATGGTAGTGGCAACACCTAATGAGGTAATCATTGATCCACAGCCCTCCAGCATCTCGCCCAGGATAGGCACACTCTTTGCCTTACCTGTCATGTCAAGGATACCATACAGCATGATCAACACGCCATAACCGGCATCACCCATACAAATTGCAAAGAACAAAGTGAAGAAGATACCTACAATTGGTGTTGGATCCCACTCGTCATAGCAAGGGAAACCATACATTTTGGTCAAACGCTCATACATCTTTGAGAAACCTCCGTTGCTGAACTTGATAGGCACTCTATCACCCTTCTGAGGCTCACGGATTTCAAAGTAAGCACTTGACGATGTCAGCATTTCCTTGACAGCAGATTCCTTATCTTCAGGAATCCAACCCTCAATCAGTTTAAGAGCATTTCCTGCCACATTCTGGCTGTTCAAATGAACTTTTGACAACTGGATAGCGTTCTTATTCTCAACAACCGCTGTCTCGATAATTGAACGGCACTGCTCATTAACTGCCTGAAGAGTCTCATCAACATCAGCAATCTGAGTCTCGATTGCAGCCTGCTGCTCCTTCAACTCTGAGATTGTCTTAGCTGGCAAGGTGATGATTTCAGCATCAATAGCTGGCTTTTCAGGAGAGAATGTAACGAAATAAGTAGTTGAACCATTCTGAGCTACAGGAGTAGCATAATATTCGTTTGCCCATTCCTCTTTAAAAGCAGCGGCCGAGCATGAATAGAAATTCATCTGATAGCCTGCAGCTTCCAACTGAGACACCTTATCTGCATCAAAATCACCGAAAGGCTCTGACACTTCCAGATCCTTTACTGTAGCATCCAACTGACGGGCCAGTTCACCCTTCAGGCTGATTTGCTCTTCAGTAAAAGAAATCACTGACTCAGCAGAATCCAAAGAAAGAGTCTTTGAAGATTTCTCTTCGCCAACAGGAAGGCGATCCAATGTTTTCAAGAACTGAGAATAGAGCTCAGATTGAGCCTTAGCCTGCTCAAATTCCTCGCTGGTACCACTCTCCTTCTCCTGAATATGAACCACACCAAGGTCGCGCAACTGATTCAGAAACTCGTCGTATTCCTGGTGGAAAACCAACAGGTCCACTTTCTTCATTTTCGTAATCATACGGCTGCCTCCTTTCCTTTTTCTGCTTCAGCTGCGGCACGTTTCTCCTGGAGTGATTTCAGAATCTTCTGGCTAGACTTAGACAGGTTCTCCTCATCTTCCATGAAACGCTTAATCTTGCGCACAGCCTCCTGGAAACCAGGAATCTGAACCTTCTCAAACAGATTTACCTTCTGGGTAGTCTTTTTACGTGCATGCTCCAGCAAACCCAACTTGGCCAGGGCAAATTCACGTTCTACCGCAGTCTTGGCAAGACCTTGCAAAAGGCTGATACCGTCGAAATACCATTTTGGAGAACTAAACAGACCAAAAGGCTTAACTTCCAAACGGATATTAGTTAAGATAGGGACTCTAACGCCCGCAATCTTCTTGACATCCATTTCCACATCCTTCAGGGCAACAAGAGATGTATCAAACTCACCCCATAAGGCATACATGGATTCGTAGCCTCCTATCTGGCTCTGCAGTTTCTCTTCCAATGCGGCGGCCTCCTCCTTGCATTTCTTCACCTCAAGACGCAACGCGGTTTCCTTACTCTTAATAATAGGTAAGGTACGCTGACGCATCTTCAGGTTCTTTTCAATCTGCTGAAGGGACGTTTTATTGTATTGAAACTTTATTGCCATTGTAGATTATTTCCAATAGATATCGGTAAATTCCTTCTTAATGTTAACCTCCTCAATCTTGAAGTATTTGGTGAACAAGCCCCAAGTAACATCCAACATCTCGGTGGTATCCAGGTTCACGTCAATAGCCAGCAACTTGTCAGCATACTCCTTAGCGAAGTCCAGACAGCGGTTATCGTAGTCGGTCAAATCGAAACCGTTCTCCAACTTAGTCTTAGCATTTGCGGCATCAGAATACAGACGGATTGCGGCATTCATTACCTGGCTGTGATCCTTACGTGTCTTCTTTCCACTAACCAGCTGTTTCAGACGAGACAATGAACGGAATGGGTCGATAATTACCTTACCAATATCACTATTCATACGCAGATACAACTGACCCTCAGTGATATAACCGGTATTATCAGGTACAGCGTGAGTAATATCACCACCACTCAGAGTTGTTACGGCAATAATAGTGATAGAACCACCACCAGCCTCCTGTGGGAACTGTACAGCCTTCTCATAGATCTTAGCCAAATCTGAATACAGAGAACCTGGCATAGAGTCCTTAGAAGGAATCTGGTCCATACGGTTACTTACGATTGACAAAGAGTCAGCGTAAGAGCTCATATCAGTCAGCAATACCAGTACCTGCTCGTGCTTCTCAACTGCGAAGTACTCTGCAGCTGTCAGTGCCATATCAGGAATCAACAGACGCTCTACAGCAGGGTCCTCGGTAGTATTCATGAAACAGATAATTCTATCCTGTGCACCTGCATTTGAGAAGGTATTGCGGAAGAAATAGTAGTCATCATTGGTCATACCCATACCGCCCAGGATAATCTTATCAACCTTAGCACGCAGGGCTACCATAGCCATAACCTCATTGAAAGGCTGGTCAGGGTCTGCAAAGAATGGAATCTTCTGACCAGATACCAGTGTATTGTTCAAGTCGATACCAGCGATACCGGTAGCGATCAACTCACTTGGCTGCTTACGGCGAACTGGGTTCACAGAAGGACCACCAATCTCAACTTCCTTACCTTCGATAGCTGGACCGCCATCGATTGGGTCACCATAGGCATTGAAGAAACGGCCAGCCAACTGCTCACCTACCTTCAATGAAGGAGACTTACCCAGGAAAACCACCTCGGCATTGGTAGGGATACCACCTGTACCCTCGAACACCTGCAAGGTTACATCCTCGCCGGCAATCTTTACCACCTGGGCCAATTTGCCGTTGATGGTAGCCAGTTCATCATAACCAACACCAGTTGCTTTCAGAGAGCAAGTAGCCTTGGTAATCTGGCTAATCTTTGTATATACTTTTTGAAATGCTGTTGCCATAATTTCAGATTTTAAGCGTTAACCATATCCATAACCTGATTCTTGAAGTCGTAGTACTGCTCACTCTTGTACTCTGAGTAGTTCATCTGCTTGCACAAGTTAATCATCTTCTTGAAGTAGTCTACTACATCCAGGAAGTTGTCGAAACTGTAATCATGGTCACAAATATCGGTAACCAGATTCAAGATCTCCTCCTGACGCTCCAGAGAGGTTACAGCATCTACGTCATCGAATGCATCCTGCTGCAGGATAACGAAGTCGATAATCTCAGACTTCCAGAAAGTAACATGGTAATCTACAGGTACACCATCATCACCCAAAATGTTGATCTGCTCAGCAATTTCCTTACCGCGCTGCATACGGGTCTTCAGTGCCAATACCTTTGGAATCCACTTGTCATTAATCTTGTTGCTAATGTATTCAGCGAATTCTGGATATTCCAAATACTTACTGTAAGAATCAATTGGGTTAACAGCTGGATAACGTTTCTTATCCGCACGATCCTGCTCCAAACCATAGAAGCAACGAGCTACCTTCTTGGTATTCTCGGTTACAGGCTCCTTCAGGTTACCACCGGCAGGAGATACAGTACCGATGAAGGTAACAGAACCTACCTCACCGTTGTTCAGATATACATAACCTGCACGGCCGTAGAAGTTGGCGATCAATGCTGGCAAGTCCATAGGGAATGCATCAGGACCAGGCAACTCCTCCATACGGTTAGACATCTCACGCAATGCCTGTGCCCAACGAGAAGTAGAGTCGGCCATCAACAGAACGCGCAGACCCATTGAGCGGTAGTACTCAGCCATAGTCATGGCAGTGTATACAGATGCCTCACGGGCAGCAACTGGCATGTTTGAGGTATTTGCGATAATAATGGTACGCTCCATCAGCATTCGGCCGGTGTGAGGGTCAACCAACTCAGGGAACTCAGAGAAGATTTCAACAACCTCATTAGCACGCTCACCACAAGCTGCGATAATTACGATATCTGCCTCTGCCTGCTTAGAGATAGCGTGCTGAAGCACGGTCTTACCGGTACCGAAAGGACCAGGGATGAAACCGGTACCACCTTCAGTAATTGGGTTGAATGTATCGATGGTACGAACACCGGTTTCCAGCAACTTAAATGGACGTGGCTTCTGCTTGTAGTTTGTCATAGCAAACTTTACAGGCCAGTGCTGAACCATGGTTACCTTGATATCGTTGCCCTTCTCATCAGTCAGAACAGCGATAGTATCATCTACCTTATATTGACCAGCAGGAACGATGCTCTTAACCTTAGCAGTGCCTTCCAACTGGAATGGAGCCATAATCTTCAGTGGCTGGTGGTTTTCCTCAACCTCACCCAACCAAGCAGAATTAATAACCTCATCACCTTCCTTTACGATAGGCTTGAAATCCCACAGACGCTCACGGTCCAATGGATCAGTGTAACAACCGCGTTTCAGGAAAACGCCATCCATCTTGTCCAAGTCATTCTGCAGACCGTCGAAGTTCTTTGACAACATACCTGGAGCCAACTGCACCTCCAGCATGTGGCCGGTAAATTCAGCAGGAGCGCCAACCTTCAAACCACGGGTACTCTCGAATACCTGTACGTTAACAGCCTCGCCAACTACCTTAATAACCTCCGACATCAAGCGGTCTCCACCAGTCTCAATATAGCAGATTTCGCCTTGAGATACTGGTCCGTCAACCTTAAGCGTTACCATGTTAGCGATAACGCCACTTACTGTACCTTTAGTCATAGTATTTTATTTATTCGATTTTTCTTGTTAATGTTTCAGCGAACAAACTCCGCAGGCACCTTAGCCTCACTGCGTAAGTTCTCAATAATCTGAGTGAATGTTTCCTTGCCCTTCTCCGGATCAAGCATCTCCCAACGGTTCAGCATCTCCAGTTTGCACAGATATGCAAAAACAGCCTCAACACCAAATCCGTCAAAGAATGTCTTGTCATCCAGCCACAACCATTTGAATGCATCGATACGCTTCTCCTTCTCTACAGGATCATCGGTATCCACAATCTTTATCAGCTCGGCAACAAAGTCATAATCTCTACCCAGATCAAAATCCTTCGCCTTACTTGTTTTTATTGTCTCGCTAATCTCATTCTCTCCCAGCACATAATCTGCCACCTTCCATCCATTCTGACGGGCAATCAAAGCGGTCAGGATATTGGTGAGGTTGAAATTCAGAGCGAACCATTCAGCCAACATCTCATTGTCGCACTTCATGGCATACTGATAATATGCCAACATGACAGCATCGTCAGCAAAATAGCCTGGCTTTTCCTCATTAGGCAAATAAGATTTACGGATAAAATCAACCATAAAAGCTGGATAATCCTTAATCTTTGTCACCTCAGGGTCGGTTGCCAATGTTATCAGCTCCACCAACTGGTTCTTGGTATAGTTACCCTCCAATTCCAATTCTGCATCGGCATTGCGAAGCAACTTCACCAGATTGCGGCAGTCATTCTTCAAATATGAGTAAGCGAGCAATTTCTTATCGGAAGCAGTCAGTTCCTTATCACACTGCTCACGGAATTCAGCATAGCTAATACCGCTATTACTGCCCTCCATGGCAACGACAGGAACTTCTGTCATCAAGCAATAATAATTACCCATATCGGAAATGATTAGAACAACATCTCCACCAACTGTGGGCGAAGGAATGATTTAAAGTAATTTTCGAACTCTTCAGCGCCGAAGTCAACCTTATAGCTGCCATCAGCAGGCTTAACGGTAAACAAGGTCTTCAGGCCATTAACTTCGTTGATAGAAACGCCCTTATCCAGCAGATCCTTAGCCTTTGCAGCGAAGAATGCCTTCAAATTAGCAGCGTCAGCAGTTTCAATGACGATTGGTTCATTAGCAGTCCACTTGGTTGCAAGAGCTACCAAGAAGTTGCCAACGAAATCCTTAGAAGCAACTACATCTGCAACGCTTTCCTTAACTACCTTGTCAGATACCAGATTTGCGATCTCACCAACCAGGGCATTCTTTGACTGTGCAGCATACTGACGCAATTCGTTCTTAGTATTAGCAGCAGTATCAGCAGCCTGCTTATTTGCCTTAGCAACAATTTCAGCAGCCTCTTCCTGAGCCTTTGCCAAAATGGCAGCAGCCTGCTGCTGTGCAGCCTCAATCAGGCGGGCAGCCTCAGCATTACCCTTTTCTACTCCTTCATGAAAGAGTTTTTCGGTCAATTCCTGAATTTTATTTTCCATGTGTTTTAGAATTTATTTAGATTTCGAATTTTCGGTTTAGAATTCCTCGCCCTCTGGCTCTGCCTCTTCTACTTCCGGCAGGATGATTTCCTCTTCTTCAACCGTCTCCTCTACTGCCTCTTCCTCTGCAGCATCATTAACATATTGCTGGGCATTCTCATCTCTCAGCTTATCATAGGACGATTGATCACGGTTTTGCTTAGCTAATTCCAGATTACGCAACTCTTCCATGGCATAATCCTTAGGTTCCACCTGTGCAGCTTGGGAAAATGTGTCGGAAAGCAAGCAAATCCACAAAATGCCAACCAATGTAAATCCGGCAAGAGCCATTGTTACAATTCGTTGCATATTATCATTATCGGTCTGCCCTTCGGAGGGCTTACGATTGAAATATTTCAAAAAATCAGCTTTCATAGGTAGCAACACAGTACATTAACTTTGCAAATATAGAAATAAAAAATGATAATCTATTATGAATCGTAACTTTTTTTTAAGTATCATCAAGAAAAAAGGCGCAAAAACCGACATTTTATCAAAGTCCGAGAAACTGATTTATCACGTATGAAAAACAAAAAAAAGGCGAAGAATAATCTTCGCCTTTTTGTACGCTCTCAGGGGCTCGAACCCTGGACCCACTGATTAAGAGTCAGTTGCTCTACCAACTGAGCTAAGAACGCATCCTTTATCTTAATTGCGGTGCAAAGGTAGGAGTTTTTTGCGATTCAGCCAAATTTTGCACCCGATTTTTCACATCACACAAGCAAAAACAGTTCTGATGGAATCTTTCTGCGCAAGACATCAAGAATCAGATCCTTTCCTGGAATAATACCACCGGAACGGAGAATAGACTCTACGGTCTTTCTGGCCAACTCCGGATGATTGTTTTCCTCACTAAGGTGGCACAACCATACATGTTTTAAAGACGGTGTGGCATAATTAAGCAAAGCATTGCCGCATGAGGCATTGCTCAAATGGCCGTTGTCTCCAGAAATTCTATCTTTCAGATAACGTGGATACGGTCCCATCTCCAGCATGCTCTCGTCATAGTTGGACTCTAAAACCAGATAATTTGCCAAGCCGATATGCTCAGCCACTTCCTGAGTAACATGACCCACATCGGTAATGATGCAGAAATTGATATCACCCACAGAAATATGATAGCCTACGTTGTCTGTTCCGTCATGTGGCACCTCGAAGGAATGGATGGTAAAATTACCCAATTGCAATTCCTCTCCCTTTTCCAATTTGCGAACCAATGGCGCATCGATATCACGAGTCATGCAATAACTCTTCTTCATTCCCTTATGCACTTCTGCTGTAGCATATACAGGAATGACATTTTCATTGGATAAAGTGGAAACGCCTTTTATATGATCGGCATGGTCATGAGTAACAAATATACCTTTTACTTTACTCAGTGAGAGATTCTTTTCCTTTAAGGCTTTTTTTACATGGCGTTGGGACAGACCCGCATCTATGAGAATAGCCGTGTCATCAGCGCACAAATAAAAACAATTGCCGCTGCTACCACTAGCTAAACAGAAGAATGATATTTCCATGATTTTCGTAATTTGCGCAAATTTACAATAAATTTCGGAATAATCTTCCTGCTATTCTGTTTTTTTTGGAAGATTCATGACGTACTTCAAAAAAGCAATCAGAATGGCAATCCCACCGCAAAATGGAAGGTGAAATCTCTTGAGAAATTTGGATGAAGGAAACAGAAATGCTGAGCGCCATTAGTATACACAGGATTGACGGCTTTCATACCTCCATCGAATCGGAGGATGAAGTAGTCAAATACCAATCGGAAACCCATGCCATAGGCTGCAGCCAATTGTTTATAGAACTTATCGAAACGGAACTGGCCACCTGGTTGGTCCGCATATTCGCGCAAGGTCCATATATTACCGGCATCAACAAACAATGCGCCGTCAATTTTCCAGAACAGATGGGTTCTGTACTCTGCATTAAGATCCAGTTTCATGTCGCCGCTCTGATTAATGTAATCAATGCTTTTATGGCCACCGGAATATGAGCCAGGACCTAATGTTCTTACATTCCATCCACGCACGCTATTAGCACCTCCAGAAAAGTAACGCTTTTCAAACGGAAGGATAGTAGCATTTCCATAAGGATAAGCTATGCCAAAGCCCAAATGCAAGGCCAAGGAGTTCTTCTCATCAAAGCGGAAGCTCTTGGAAATATCAAAGTCACCTTTTATATATTGTGCATAAGCAATGTTTGCAATAGTATAACGGCCCTCGGAATTTCCCTTTGATCCCAACAGGTTACTAATGCCGTACAACAGATTTCCTGCAGTTTCTATATTACCACGAATGGTATAGGAGTTGGTGCCCATATTACTTCCTGCAACACCCATCAATCCTTGTGAATTATAGGTAAAACTATAACCCATCTTCATGATGAACAGGTCCTCATAATTGTATTTCAGGATCGCATTATAATCATCCAGGTTATCCAAGTATTGTTCCTTGAACGTCTTGGAAATCCATGGCATATAGACATAACTCAAATCCACCACATCAAATCGGTGAGACACTTTCTTATTCCTGTTAGTCCAGCGGTATCTCCAAACCCATGAGGCTACACGGCGGCGGAACTCCGGACGGTTCTGCATATTATACTGCAAGGCCATCTCGGAAGAGGCTTTCTTCTCACGCATATAGCTGTGGGGCACAAACGGGAAAATAAAGCGGGGGAAATTAATGGAGGTCTCAGCACCAATCTCCACATAATCCTGGTTGCTGTATCCTTCCAAACCGGTGATGGCCTCATAGGCTCCACGAAGTTTTACATTGAAGGTCTCAGAACCTTTAAAGAAATTACGATGAGAATAAGTGGTTGATACGGCAGCACCCAAATCACCTGCCGAATTTGTTCCTTCCAATTCGGCCGAGAAAGACTGCGACTTGCTGTTATCCGTATGAATCTGCGCCCACAAGCCTAAAGTATCCCCAGGCATCTCCAGGAACCGGATGTTAGTATAGCGCAACGCTCTCAGTCTGTTGTAATTATCGTATGTCTTCTGTACCTGAGACTGGCTGTACAGATCGCCAATCCGCATCGGAATAGCCGAAGCTAAGACACGTGGACGGATTTTCAGCTGATCAGTAAACAGGATATTACAGCCGTCAAAAGTCAGACAATCTGTCGGATTTAAGGTAGAGTATACATCAATTTTTCCGATATGAAACTGGTCATGACCACCCGATCCTATCTGGTTACGGATTCTCAGCGTCAGATCTACCCAATATGACCCCTCTACCGTATCAGCCTGGAACGAGATAAATTCCTTGTTAAATTTGTAGTATCCCAAATCAAGCAGATTATTAGTGATGCGGCTGCGCTCCTCACTCAGTACATTGGCATTGAAATCCATGCCCACATAAAGCTTTGAGGCCAAAGAATCAGCCTTCAAGATAGAGTCCACTCTGCGGTCAGCTATTTCTCTCTTTATGGAAGCCACCTTATAAACACGATTGGGATGAATATGATAGGTCACCTTTGCCTTTTTGCCATGCAACTGGGTTTCATAATCCACATTGGCCTGCATATAGCCATGAGTCATCACAGCCTGACGGATATCCTGGGCATATTTGGCAACTTCCTCCTCGTTATACAGAACAGGTGCCTCTCCCATTCGTTTCAGAGCCTTATTCACACGTCTTGTTGAATCACTGCCCGCCAGAGAATAAATACTCAATGGCACTCTGAACCGGCTGAACCATTTGGCATTCGGATTCTGTTTGATGTAGCCGCGGTAAGATCCGGCACGCACATTTTCTGTGTCAGAAGTAAGTGAAATCTCATCCAGCAGGTAGGCTCCTTCGGGTACGAATTTAGTGGTAGAGCATGAGACTAAGAATCCCAGCAATCCTACCAAAAAGCCCAAGCGGAGTAATTTCAATACCATGTAACGTAGAAAATCTATAAAAAACGCTACAAAGATAAGGATTTAATAAAAATACTTTGTAGATTTGCTACATAAAAATCGATAAAAGGGCAAAATACATGTTAAGCAAAAACAAGATTAAACTTATTCACAGTCTTGAGCAGAAGAAATACCGTAAAAAGGAAGGACTATTTGTGGCTGAAGGTCCTAAACTGGTGAACGAACTGCTGAAAAGCATGCATTGCGCCGGATTATATCACACGCCCGAATATGTCTTGCCGGAAGAATGGAGCATTACGGCAGATGAGATAGAGTCTTGCACATCGGAGGAATTACAGAAAGCTTCTTTCCTTACAACACCACAGGAGGTGCTGGCACTCTTCCAATTACCCCAGGACCAGGAGGGAGATCTGACACGTATCCCCGCTCAAGAATTATGTCTTGCTTTAGATGGTGTTCAGGATCCCGGAAACCTGGGAACCATCTGCCGTGTTGCCGATTGGTTCGGTATCCGTCATATATTCTGTTCTCCAAAGACTGCTGATGTTTATGCGCCCAAAACCATTCAAGCCACCATGGGAGCCATTGCGCGTGTAAAAATACATTATGTGGACTTAGTGTCATTCATCACCCGATTACCAAAAGGAACTCCTGTCTATGGCACATTACTGGATGGAGAGAATCTGTATAGCCAGGATCTGGAGAATACAGGTCTGCTGATAATGGGAAATGAGGGAAATGGCCTGACACCGGAGGTCAGAGAATTGCTGAATCGCTCACTCTATATCCCATCCTACCCTGCCGACTGTGAGACAAGTGAATCACTGAATGTGGGCGTGGCAACAGCCATCCTTTGTGCTGAATTCAGAAGAAGGCTTCAATAGTCTTCATCCTCCAAACACACGATTTGCGAAAAAGATATAGGATTTCCGGATTCGTATACGTTTACCGGAATATGATATGCGAAGCATTTGGGCTGTTCGCTATGAAGCAAGAGTGACTTAAGCTGTTGAAATTCAATATCACCCACCGTATTTGGCAAGTCCTCTCCCGAAAGGAGAATAGCACCTCCCAACCATTCTGACGAACCTAAATCATCATCGGAAACAGGGTAATAATTTACCACACGCTGTCCATAGAGTTCCACCACACCGGGACGGAGCTCACGTTCCTCATCTACGAATACGACACTGGCCAATACCCTTCTCATTCCGCCTCCTCTGATTCTGGTTCCTCGGCCTCAACAGTTTGAGGTTTCAACAGATTCCGACGATGCATCTTCAGCAGGCGGAAACCGTCAATAATCGCAGGGTCGGATGTGGGATTGGATACTGCTATATAGCCGTGAATGGACTTGATATCCTGAAGTGTGTCACAACGTACTTCGATGTAAAACTGCTGACTGGACGGTAACACGCGGGTGGATGATTGGGTTGAATCATTGGCGTAAACAACTGTCAAACCTACCGATACTCCATTTTTCTTTTCTGGCGAAGGCAATCCCATGAAATGAACAAATGCCTGCAACTGGAACGCATCACGCTGATAGAATGAGGAATCGGCCTGAATCTCAAACTCTGTCATGCGGTTAAGTGGAGCGGTAGAAATCGTAGCGAAGCGTATATCCTGCCAGATATCTGTCGTATCTCCTGATTCCGAGAATGTTCCTGAAGTCTGACTTCTACGGATACCCATTTCAGATGCCTCATCCGACAGACGGTCATTCAGGTTATCATAAATCTTTTTCAGATCATCAATATGATGGGCATAATATGACAGGGACGAATCCACATCAGCCTGTGTGATTCCATACTTTTTCAGGACTGTAGCCACAGTACCAACGGAAGCAGAATCGATATGTTCTGCCATTTTATCCATAGCCTGCGCCAGATGGTAGTCGTGCATCACGTCCTCCATCATCTTAGGCGACAGCACCCCCTTTGGCCTTCCATTACCAGAACAGGCAGCCAAAGTACAGAGGGTCAGCAAGACCACCAGGATACTAACGGCCGAAAATCGCATCAAAATGGCGGTTTAAAGAATGACGGTAGAACGCAATCAGTCCTACAACTCCCAACGAAATGCTGGCATCAGCAAAATTGAAGATAGGAGAAAAGAATATAAAATGATTTCCACCTAAAACAGGCATCCACATCGGCCAGTCAAACTCAAAAAGAGGGAAATAGAACATATCCACAACCTTGCCGTGAAGCAGAGTCTGATATCCCTCGCCAAACGGCACAAAAGTAGCTATGGTCTGATGGGTACTCTCACTGAATATGCAACCGTAGAACAGGCAATCAATGATATTGCCCGCAGCACCGGCTATGACCATGGCCATACATACGATAAAACCGGTCTTAGCCTTATTACGGATACACTCTGCCACAAAATACCCGATGACACCGATGGCAATGAGTCTGAACAGCGTCAGAAACAGTTTACCAATGAATTCCATACCGAAAGCCATACCGTTATTTTCGGTAAATGCGATGTAGAACCAATTGGTAATTTCAATGGATTCGTGCAGATGCATGTTGGTTTTGACCAGAATCTTAATGATCTGGTCAACCAACAACACACCGAAAATGATTCCGAATGTTATAAGATGCTGCTTTTGCTTCTTTCTCATGATTTACTTCTTCTGAGCCATTTTGGCCTCAATACTCAAAGTAGCATGAGGTACAGCGCGCAAACGCTCCTTTGGTATCAGTTTACCGGTTACACGGCACACACCATAGGTTTTGTTCTCAATACGGATCAGAGCAGCCTGCAATCCCTTGATGAATTTCAGCTGACGCTCGGCCAATGCCTGGCTTTCCTCCTTGGTCAAGGTACATGAACCTTCCTCCAAATTCTTGTAGGTAGGCATTGTATCCTCTACGTCATTAGTGTTCGCATTCATCAGAGAGGCTCTCATCTCTTCATACTCAGCCTTAGCCTTTTCCAATTTCTCTTCAATCAGTACCTTGAACTCCAAAAGTTCTTCGTCACTGTAATGGTTCTTCTCTGGCATTTTGGTTAAAGATTTAATTAAGCTTTGGTAATATGTACAGGCAGTTTGAAGTCGTCAAATTCCAACTCCACTGCATTCTCGATAGTTTCCTCGATATTCATCTCTACGGCCAGAACCTGACCACAGATGTACTCCTTGTATGCCTCAACAGCTGCATCCAACTGGTTGCTGTGTGCCAATGTCACCTTGATGCGGTCGGTAATCTCCAGACCACTGCTCTTGCGCAGGTTCTGCAGGCGGTTCACCAGCTCACGGGCCATACCTTCCTTCAGCAGTTGCTCATCCAGCTGGATATCCAGCGCCACAGTGAAGATTCCTTCATTGGCTACCTGCCATCCTGGGATATCCTCACACAGGATGCTAACATCCTCTGGAACAATGGTAATAGCTTCGCCTTCCAAGGTCAGAGCCATAACGCCACTCTTCTCAAATTCATTGATCTGCTCGGTGCTTACAGCCTCAACCAGTGCAGCAACAGCCTTCATCTGCTTGCCGAACTTCTTACCCATCACGCGGAAATTACACTTTACCTTCTTAACAACTGGCATCTTGCTGCTGTCGTCCACAAAGTCGATTTCCTTAATATTGGTCTCGCTCTTGATGATATCCTGCAGGGCGATGATTCCCTCACGGATCTTCTTGTCCATAATAGGCAAAATTACCTTCTGCAGTGGCTGGCGAACCTTGATGTTCACCTTCTTACGCAGAGCCAGAACGATAGAGGTAATATTCATGGCATAATCCATGGCGGTCTCCAGTTCTGCATCAACCATAGTCATGTCAGCAACCGGGAACTGTGCCAGATGTACACTGGTCTCACCCTCATGCAGATCCAGATACAGACGGTCAGCATAGAATGGAGCGATAGGTGCCATCAGGCGGCTGATTACATCCAGACAGGTGTACAGTGTCTGATTAGCTGCCACATCGTTGTTCCAGAAACGTGCACGGTTCAGACGAACATACCAGTTAGACAGCTTGTCGTTCACAAAATCCTGAATAGCACGGCCGGCACGAGTAGGCTCGTAATCGTCGTATGCCTCGGTAACCTCATTAATTAAGGTGTTCAGCGCGCTGATTACCCACTGGTCAATCTGTGGGCGCTCTGCTACAGGAATCTGTGCCTCCTCACCAGTGTAACCGTTTACATTGGCATACATGGCAAACAAGCTGTAAGTATTGTGTAAGGTTCCGAAGAACTTACCACTGGTTTCCTTCACACCTTCCTCGTCAAACTTCAGGTTATCCCAAGGAGCACTGTTGGTAATCATGTACCAGCGCAATGGGTCAGAACCGTACTTATCGATAGCACCGAATGGATCAACCGCATTACCCAAACGTTTACTCATCTTGCTTCCGTTCTTATCCAAAACCAGACCGTTAGAGATAACAGCCTTGTAAGAAACACTGTCAAAGATCATGGTAGCGATAGCATGCAAGGTGAAGAACCAACCACGGGTCTGGTCTACACCCTCAGCAATGAAATCAGCAGGATAAACCTCGCGGCCATCCAGTGCTTCCTTATTTTCGAATGGATAATGTACCTGAGCGTAAGGCATAGCACCTGAATCAAACCAAACGTCAATCAGGTCGGTCTCACGCTTCATTGGCTTACCGCTAGGGCTAACCAGAACAATATCATCCACGTATGGACGGTGCAGGTCAATCTTATCGTAATTCTCCTTGCTGTAATCACCAGGAACAAATCCCTTATCCTTATATGGATTGCTGGACATGATACCAGCAGCTACAGACTTCTCAATCTCATCCCACAACTCCTGGATACTTCCGATGCAAATCTCCTCACGGGTGTCAGCATTGCGCCAGATAGGCAGCGGAGTACCCCAATAGCGTGAACGGCTTAAGTTCCAGTCGTTAAGGTTCTTCAGCCACATGCCGAAACGACCGGTACCAGTACTCTCCGGTTTCCACTGGATGGTTTGATTCAGTTCCACCATACGGTCCTTGGCTGCAGTACTCTTGATGAACCAGCTATCCAATGGATAGTACAATACAGGCTTATCGGTACGCCAGCAGTGAGGATAGTTGTGTACATGCTTCTCAATCTTGAAAGCAGTACCCTCCTTCTTCATTTCCAGACACAGGGTTACATTCAGATCATCAGCCTTCTCTGCTGCCTTCTGATCATATTTACCGCCTTCGTTATATTGTGGATCGTAAGCATTCTTCACGAAATCGCCGGCATGAGTAGCATATCCCTCTGAAACACATTTTGCTGCGAACTCAACAGCGCAATCTTCTACCGGATAATACTTACCCTGCAGGTCTACCATAGGACGGGTCTCACCGGCTTTATTGATGATGAACAGATGAGGGATGCAAGCATCCTTTGCCACCTTGGCATCGTCAGCACCGAAAGTTGGAGCAATATGAACAATACCAGTACCATCCTCAGTGGTTACATAATCACCAGGGATAACACGGAATGCCTGAGCACTCATCTCCACGAAGGTATCCTTTCCTACAGTAAACAGGTTCTCAGGATGTGCAGTTGCAAATTCCTGAACAAATGCAGGAGACAGATCATCAACCTTTTCCGCAGGCTTAACCCACTTCATCAGCTGCTCGTAACCCATGCCTACCAGTTCAGCACCGGTATAACGACCTACGATGCGGTAAGGCAATTTCTTACCATCTACCTTGTTGATATCCAGTGCCTCCATTTCAGCCAGAGTCTGCAGTTCCTCGCCGCCACAATAAGCTTTCAGACGAGCCTCAGCCATTACAACGGTCACCTTGTCGCCATTGTATGGGTTGAAGGTCTGTGCAGCCACATAATCAATCTTTGGGCCCACACACAGTGCCACGTTAGAAGGCAAAGTCCATGGAGTAGTGGTCCATGCCACGAAACAAGGAGTTCCCCACTCGGTCATCTCAGGACGAGGATTAGTCATCTTGAAGAAACCGGTAACAGTGGTATCCTTCACGTCACGATAGCAGCCAGGCTGGTTCAGCTCATGGCTACTCAAGCCGGTACCAGCTGCTGGAGAATATGGCTGGATGGTATAACCCTTATACAGCAAGCCCTTGCCATACAACTGCTTCAATAGCCACCACAAACTCTCGATGTAGCTGTTCTCGTAAGTAATATATGGATTTTCCAGATCCACCCAATAACCCATCTTATGAGTCAGGTCGGTCCATTCCTTGGTATATTTCATTACCTCCTTGCGGCAGGCAGCATTATACTCATCTACAGAAATCTTCTTACCAATGTCCTCCTTAGTGATACCTAATGCCTTCTCTACGCCCAACTCCACTGGCAGACCGTGAGTATCCCAACCAGCCTTACGCTTTACCTGGAAACCCTGCATAGTCTTGTAACGGCAGAATGTATCCTTGATGGAACGTGCCATCACATGGTGAATACCTGGCATACCGTTAGCTGATGGAGGTCCCTCGAAGAATACGAATGATGGACAACCCTCACGCTCCGACATGCTCTTGTGGAACAAGTCCTTCTCATCCCACTCATTCAGCACTGACTTATTAACCTCAGACAGGTTCAAGCCTTTGTGTTCAGCAAATTTCTTAGCCATATTTCGTTGTATTTCTTTATCTTTCATTTTGCGGCGCAAAATTACAAAAAATATCGCATATAACGAAATATTTAGTGTTTAATATAGATAAGGAGTAAACGGTCTTCCTTATGTCCTTTTTTTAAAGTATATTTGCCGTGAAATAAAACCGATTACTATGAAACGTATATTCATACTTCTTTCATTGATGGGCTTCTTAAGCGCATCAGCACAAATGACTCTGGTTAAGAACAACAAACCAGCCTCACGCATCGTAGTTACCGAGGATAATCCAGTAAACCAGCAGGCCGCCTTTCTGTTACAGGATTTCATCCATCGGATCAGCAACGCTACCCTTCCTGTCGTCACAACCACCAGGCACCAGAACGGTGATGTGATGATTGGCGGGCATACCGACCAAGCAGGCGAGGATGGTTTCCTGATTCACTGCCATGACAACCACATGCATATTCAAAGTGGAGGTGACAAAGGTACAATTTATGGTGTTGTAACCCTGTTGGAGCAATACTTAGGTGTTGACTATCTGGCTTTTGAGACCGTTCATTACCCTCATCACAGCACTATCACTCTTCCTGAGATAAACCGGGCAGAGACCCCAGCCTTCCGCTATCGCCAAACACAAAGTTACGGAACGGAAGACCCCATTTACAAAATGTGGTTCCGTCTGGAAGAGCCCAACGAACTTTTTATTGACAATCTTTGGGTACATACATTCAATCGCATCCTACCTTCTGACCGATTCGGCAAAGAACATCCGGAATACTACTCCTTCATCAATGGCGAGCGCCGTCCAGGCGCCAACAGTCAATGGTGTTTGAGTAATCCCGCTGTTTTTGATGCAGTAGTAGTACAGTTAGACAGCATCTTCGCCGCACATCCTGACATGAAAATGATATCAGTGAGCCAAAGTGACGGAAACGGCACTCAGTGTTCATGCCCGGAATGCCGCGCCATCGACGAATACGAGGGCTCACCTTCAGGCAATTTCATCCGTTTCCTGAACAAACTGGCCGAACATTATCCCGATAAGGAGTTCTCTACTCTGGCTTATCTGTTTACCATGAACCCGCCAAAGCATACCAAACCACTGCCCAACGTGAACATCATGCTGTGTGATATTGACTGTAAGCGAGAGGTTCCGCTTACTGACAATGCTTCCGGCCAATATTTCATGAAAGCCCTGGAGGGATGGTCAAAGATTTCTGATAACATCTTTGTATGGGATTACGGCATCAATTTCGACAATACCGTTTCACCTTTCCCTAATTTCCATATTTTACAAAAGAACATCCAACTGTTCAAAGAGCACCATGCCACTATGCATTTCTCGCAAGTAAATGGAATTAAGGGTGGAGATTTCAGCGAGATGCGTGCCTACATGCTAGGCAAACTGATGTGGAATCCTTATTTAGATGCCGATTCACTAATGACTCACTTTATGGATCAATACTATGGCCAGGCATCACCATATATCTATCAATATCATAAGATTATGGAAGGAGCACTACTATCAAGCGGCACAGATCTTTGGATATACGACTCGCCTATATCACATAAGAACGGCATGTTGAACAAACACCTCATCAAGCGCTATAATGAGCTGTTTGACCTTGCAGAAAAGGCTGTAGCCAATGATCCTGAGCGACTGTACCATGTACGCCAATCGCGCCTAACCTTGCAATACAGCGAACTGGAGATAGCCCGCACAGAACCCGATGGTGACAAAAGCAGTGTGGTGAAACTGCTGGATTTGTTCGACCGTAGAACCCAGGAATATGGTGTACAGACCCTGAATGAACGGAACAACAAACCGGCAGATTACTGCCAATTGTATAAAAAGAGATTCTTGCCTCAGGAAGTAAAAAGCAAGGCATTGGGGGCGACTGTAACCTACGCCTCAAAACCTGATTTGAAATATCAACCCATATCAGACAAGGCACTTACAGACGGACTTTATGGTGGAACCACCTATGTGGAAAGCTGGGTTGGTTGGGAAGGCCGTGATGCCAGTTTCATCCTGGACTTAGGCGAGGAAAAGCAATTTACCCGCATAGAGACCGACTTCCTGCACCAGTTGGGAGCTTGGATTCTGCTGCCTAAAGGCGGACAGTATCAAGTGAGTCAAGATGGGCAGAACTGGAATGACTTTGGCAGTTTCGCTTTTGAGGAAGACCGTGATTTGACAGTCAAGTTTGTGCCTGGCCGTTCCGAGGTTAGCACACCTGTGACAGCCAGATACATTAAAGTGGATGTGCAGACCTTAGGTCTTTGTCCCAACTGGCACTATGGTGTTGGCCATCCTGCCTGGTTCTTCCTGGATGAAGTGGAGGTGTATTAACCATAATAATTTACGGTTTACGCTATGAGAGCAAAACAGCATTGAATGCAATGGAATAACCGATAATATTGGTATTAATCGGCAAAAGATTGGCGATAAGACGGCAAAACCCACCTCCAAAACACCCAAACATTAACCAAAAACATTATTCCGAAAAAAACGCGAACAATTGTCTCAGGCAGTAAAAGCACCAATCCATTCATATCTCCACCACCCACAAAACTGCAAATGACAGACAGATAGAGCGGATCAAGAAACAACAATGTTATTGTGATATAATACGTAACAGCACGAACAACCTTTTGAGGATGTGCCACAAGTCTGGGAGTTAACATAACCAACAGATATGCGGCAAAAGCAGTAGCAATGGAGCCTGCCGCACAGAAAGAAAACATCTGAACTTCATTCATCTGATCTGGATAAACATCAATCTGAATGCCGACACCCATAAAACGGATTGTTTTAAAGACACCCATGAGTATAACTAGAAGCAGATGAGCACCTTCGTGAATAAAGTAATAGGTCAAAACAGATAACGCCACCCCTACATATTGTCTCGATTTCTTATTCATTTCCATTTTTGGCTGCAAATATAATATACGGTTCCTAAAAGGAACAGCAAAAAATGGACATCCTATTATATTTGACTATTTGGAAAGCAAATTCAGGAAGTCCTGCACATGGAAACCGGAAAAATCATCCAAAACATAATCACAGCATGGAGCAATAGCTTCACGGGAATTAGTAGTAGCCAACCCCATGGTAAAAATACCGGATGAAGTTCCAGCCTTCAGACCATTGAACGAATCCTCAAAAACCATGCAGTTCTCCAATGGAGCATCAAAGACACGCGCACCTAACAAGTAACAATCCGGATTTGGCTTAGAAGCAGCAAATAACTCGGCAGTAAGAATGCGGTCAAACAGTTGCTCCAACTCAGGATGTGCCCGTTTCACACTATTCATCTTAGTGGTATCTGAGCTGGTCACTACAGCCGTGTAAATACCGTTGGTTCTCAGATCCTGAACAAATTCAAAAGCACCTGCCACATATTCATATCGCATATTGGCTTCAAAGTCCGTCAAATCCACGAGCAGTTGTTGCTGAACTTCGGGAGCAGTAAAATAGGCCTCGAAAATATATTTCAAGGTCTGACCTTTAAATTGATGGTGTAAACCCGGCAGGTCTGGACGATACTTGGCACACTCACTTCCCCAAAATTCAGAGTATTGCGGTTCCGTATCAAAAATCACGCCATCCAGATCAAACAAGGCGGCAATAGGCTTATTCTTTATCATAACGGTTACAAAGGTAAAAAGAAAAAAGCATTATCCGGGCATCCGCACATTTTTTCTCTCAAAAATTTTGCAGATTTAAAATAATGGATTACCTTTGCACTCGCAATTCAGCGGAAGAGCATTTAGATGAAATTTGCGGAAATAGCTCAGTTGGTAGAGCACAACCTTGCCAAGGTTGGGGTCGCGAGTTCGAGCCTCGTTTTCCGCTCAAGTGCTGCCCAGGTGGCGGAATGGTAGACGCGCTCGTTTCAGGTGCGAGTGCTGCGAGGCGTGCAGGTTCGAGTCCTGTTCTGGGCACTACAAGATGGGGAGATGGCGGAATGGTAGACGCGCTACTTTGAGGTGGTAGTGCCGAGAGGCGTGGGAGTTCGAGTCTCCTTCTCCTCACTCTCTAAAAAGATTATTTTGCGGAAATAGCTCAGTTGGTAGAGCACAACCTTGCCAAGGTTGGGGTCGCGAGTTCGAGCCTCGTTTTCCGCTCTAAATAAAAAGGATGAGTTTTTTACTCATCCTTTTTCTGTTTTCAGCACATTCTATCTCTATAATCCTCATACTGATATCTTCGGTACAATTCAAATGTTCCATCAGTATGCAATATTCCTATGCTAGGATGACTGATGCCATTGAACATATTGGTCTTAACGGTTGTATAATGAATCATATCCTCCAAGATAAGCATTTCTCCTATCTGAAGTTCATGATCAAACTGCCAGCAACCCATATAATCACCACTCAAACAACTGTTACCACCTAATCTGTAAATATGTTCTTCGGGTTTTGCTGTTTTAATAACATCGGCTTCCAATGTTTTAGCACCACGTACAGCTGGCTGATATGGCATTTCCAGACAGTCGGGCATATGGCATGTGAAACTTACATTAAGAATAGCTGTGCGAATGCCGTGATTTTCCACCACATCCACCACATTAGCCAACAGCGGACCAGTCTGCCAACCAAAGGCTGAACCTGGTTCCAATATGATGCGTAAATGAGGATAACGCTCATGAAGGCCATTCAACAAACCGATAAGATGCTCTGTGTCATAATCCTTTCGGGTCATCAGATGACCACCACCCAGATTCAACCACTTGATCTGACCGAACCATTTACCGAAACGAGCCTCGATATGCTGCAACGAACGCTCCAATTCAAATGAACTGCTCTCGCAATGGCAATGGCATTGGAAACCATCTATACCTGTAGGCAGTGTTTCCGGCAACTGATCAGAGATAACACCGAAACGAGTGCCAGGAGCACACGGATTGTACAGCTCCACTTCCACCTCGGAATATTCAGGATTTACTCGCACACCACAACTGATTTTTTTCTCAGGATGCCCAGCATTATACTCCTGCACCTGAGGATAGAAATGCTGATACTGACTGAATGAATTAAAGGTGATGTGACTGCTGCATGCCATGATAACAGGAAAGTCCTGATCTGTATAAGCCGGAGAATAGGTATGTGCCGGACTACCAAACTCCTCGAATGCCAAACGGGCCTCATACGGAGAACTGGCAGTAGTATGGCTGATATATTCACGGAAAATACCAAATGATTTCCACAAGGCAAATGCCTTGAAAGCCAGGATAATCTCAACGTTAGCGCGTTGCGCCACCGATTGAATCAATGACAGGTTGCGACGCAGCTTTTCTTCTTCCATGACATAGCATGGGGTTGGTATGTTTTTGTATGTTGTCATATTAGCTTATGATTTTAAAACGGGCAAATTTGAGCAGTAACTGTTTCTCTCCGGCATGACGGAATTTCACCACAGCCTTAGTATTCTCACCAGTTCCGGTTACGGAAAGAACATCACCAATTCCGAAACGTTCATGTTCGATGACACTTCCTGCATGCAACTCTCCGGATTGTACAGGAACCGATGTTTTGGAATTACTGTGGGGTACGGATGACAGCGGTGTGCATTTGCCTCCTAATGGAGTACGAGGCACCGATGATGAGGATGGCGTGGATGAACGGCGAATAAAGACAGGAGCACCATCCTCAGAACTGTTACGATGTGAAGACGGCATACCATAACTGCCGGACGGTTTGATACTGACACGTGTGCGTTCCATGGAGGGACGTTCTACCCCACTGCTCTGGATATCCAGGAAATGGTAATCCAAATCTTTCAAAAAAGGGCTGGGATTACACATCTCTGTCTGTCCGTAGCGGAAACGGCTCTTTGCATGTGTAATAACACAATGACGCTTAGCGCGGGTTATGGCTACATAGAACAGGCGACGCTCCTCTTCCAGCTCCGACAGGGTATTCGACATCTGACTTGGGAACAAGTCACGTTCCATGCCCACCACAAAGACGGTATCGAATTCCAATCCTTTGGCAGAATGAACCGTCATCAGGGTAATCTTATCCTCGCTTTCACTGTCATCGGCATCCAAATCGGAAAGCAGCGAAACCTCAGCAAGGAAATCGCGCAATCCCATATCATTCCCACCTTCCTCACGGACAGTTTCCACAAAATCATGCAGACCGGTGAGAAGCTCATTCACGTTTTCCTGACGAGCCAAGCCCTCAGGCGAGTTGTCGCCAAACAACTCGGTAATGATTCCGCTTTCACGGGCAATCTGCTGTCCCAAGGCATAAGCATCCATATCATCAAGATGTTCGTGCCAAGTGGCTATCAGGTCACGGAACTTCTGCAGTTTGGCCAATGTACCCTTATTAACCTTCAACCCCACCTGTTCGGGATGATTCAGCACCTGCCATAAACTAGTGGTCTGCGCATTGGCACAATCCACAATTTTTCCTACCGTAGTGGCGCCAATACCACGTGCAGGGAAGTTTATGATACGCTTGAATGCCTCCTCATCATTGGGGTTCAACACCAATCGGAAATAGGCAATAATATCCTTTACTTCTTTGCGCTGATAGAATGACAGACCGCCATAAATGCGGTATGGAAGATTCTCTTTTCGGAATGTTTCCTCGAAAGTTCGGCTCTGGGCATTAGTACGGTATAGAATGGCTATATCACTATAATTCAACTGCTCTCGCCGTTTTAAATCACGTATCCGCTGAGCCACGATAGCCGATTCCTCTAAGTCGCTGTATGCTTCAATAACCGGGATGCGCTCACCCTCACCATTCTCAGAAAACACTTCCTTTCGAATCTGATTTTTATTCTTATCAATAAGGCTGTTGGCCGCCTGAACAATAATCTTAGTACTGCGGTAATTACGCTCTAATTTAAATATCTGAGCACCGTTGAACTGTTTAGTAAAATTCAGGATATTATCAATCCGGGCACCACGAAAACTGTATATACTCTGTGCATCATCACCTACCACACACACATTCTGCGTCTGCTGAGTAAGCTGACGGATGATGTAGTGCTGAGCATAGTTGGTATCCTGATACTCATCTACCAAGACATAGCGGAAACGGTCAGCATAGCGCTGCAACACCTCAGGATGATAATTGAACAATTCAGCGGTATGAACCAGCAGATCATCAAAATCCATAGCATCAGCCTGATGACAACGTTTCCAATATCGGAAATAAATCTCATGCAACTTAGGCATCTTTCGTGCTGCATCGGCTTCCAAATTGGCAGGATTTGCCGCATAGCGGTCAGGCAGAATCAACTGGTTCTTGGCATTGCTGATCTGTGCAGCAACCGATGCAGGCTTATACACCTTATCATCCAACTCCATCTCCTTAATGATGCTTTTGAGCAGACTTTTCTGATCGGAAGCATCATAAATGGTATAATTACTGGTAAATCCCAGAGTAGCTGCTTCAGTACGCAGGATTCGGGCAAAGATGCTGTGAAATGTTCCCATCCATAAACCTGCAGATTCATTACCAACTTGTGCCGTGATACGTTCACGCATCTCACGGGCGGCCTTATTGGTAAAGGTCAGCGCCAAGATGTTCCATGGTTTATAACCATGCTCCAAAAGATAGGCAATCTTATAAGTCAGCACACGCGTCTTACCGGAACCGGCACCTGCAATAACCAGCGAAGGACCGTCGCAATATGTCACTGCTCGGAGTTGACTTTCATTCAATTCTTTTTCGTAATCAATCATCTTTGGAATTTTGGGCGTAAAGATACGCATTTTTTTAGGATTATGTTTCTATTTGTGGCGTAAGTTTCCTACCTTTGCATTCAAATTCAGTAATCATAATTATAATGAGCACAAATTCAGAATTTGCGGTATTTTCAGGTACCTGTTCCCGCTATCTGGCAGAAAAGATCTGCCAGCAATTGGGTTGCCCACTGGGTAATCTAAACATTACAAAATTTTCTGATGGTGAGTTTGCTGTATCTTACGAGGAAAGTATCCGTGGTAAGGTTGTTTTCCTGGTTCAGTCAACTTTCCCTAATTCAGACAACCTGATGGAGCTGTTGCTGATGATTGACGCAGCAAAGCGTGCATCAGCAAAGAGTATTGTAGCTGTAATCCCTTATTTCGGTTGGGCACGTCAGGACCGTAAGGACAAACCACGTGTTTCTATCGGTGCTAAGTTGGTAGCAGATCTGTTGAGTGTTGCCGGCATCAACCGTCTGATCACCATGGACTTGCATGCTGACCAAATTCAGGGCTTCTTTGATGTACCAGTAGACCACCTGTATGCATCAGCAGTACATCTGCCATACATTCAGTCATTGAACTTGGGTGAAAATCTGGTAATCGCTTCTCCTGATGTCGGTGGTTCTAAGCGTGCAAATACCTACTCTAAGTATCTGAACGCTCCATTGGTTCTGTGCAACAAGCACCGCGAGAAGCCAAACGAGGTGGCTCACATGCAGATTATTGGTAACGTTAAGGGTAAGGATGTTATTATCATTGATGATATGGTGGATACAGCCGGAACCATTACCAAGGCTGCTGATATCATGAAGGAGGCTGGTGCAAAGAGTGTTCGTGCTTTAGCTTCTCATTGTGTAATGTCTGGTCCTGCTTCTGAGCGTGTACAGAACTCAGCTTTGGAAGAGATGGTATTCACTGATAGTATTCCTTATTCTAACCGTTGCGCTAAGGTTAAGCAGCTGAGCATTGCAGCCTTGTTTGCTGAAACCATTCGTCGCGTGATGTCAAACGAATCTATCAGCAACCAGTATCTGGTATAATATTTTTTTGTGAAGAAGCATTCTTTATTCATACTGATCCCCTTCCTGCTTGGTGCATGCCAACCGCAGGAAGGGGTTCATGCTTATCATATCCAGGGTTCCATTGATGATGCCGAAAACGGTTCAATCGTGTTACTTCAAGTAGAGAAGGAACAAAATCTGGAGGTTCTGGATAAGACTGAGGTACAGAATCATCAGTTTACATTCAGCGGTCAACAGGATTCAGTTATGGAATGTACTGTTACCTATATTATAAAAGGTAACAAGATGGGGGCAACATTCTTTCTGGAAAATGGACAAATCAAGATGGACTTGAGCAATGAGACGTCCCATATCACCGGAACCCCACACAACAACACCTATCAGCAGTTCCTAAACAAAATCAATGCAATTTACGCACAGATTGGTAACGTCTACAATGAGACTCCTGAAAATGAATCTGATGAGAATCAGGAGAAAATCACCAAAGAAAAGGTGGACAGCTTGAGAAGGATCGGCAACCGGCTGATAGACCAGACAATTCATGACAACATCGATAATCCTGTAGGTTATTATCTGTTCTGCCGCTTCAGTCAAAGGCTGAATGCTGAGCAACAAGAAAAAATCATCAATAAACTACCGGTCCATTTCAGACGGACGAGTACCATTGAAGATATCCGGACTCAGTTATCCATTCTTCCACCAGACAGTGTGGAAACTGAAATAACAGATTTTGAAGAGTTTGAATAAAAACAGACTAAGCCATCTCTAACCGGGATGGCTTTATTTATAAAAAAACACCCCCTCGACTCACGTCGAGGAGGTGCTACAACACAAACACAAAATAAAACACGACAAAACTACTTTGCAATTTGTCTGATTAGCAACACAATCGGCAATTTCCCAATAACCCAAAGCATCTCAGACATGCAATCTAGCAAATAAACACAAACGTGTTTAATATCTTTTATTCTTATTGAATTCCATCTTTTCTCAGCTTCAGCTGCCAGTTCCATGCGCTCTGCAAGGTTTCTTCTAATGTAGCTTCTGCTTTCCAACCTAAAACATTATTTGCCTTATCAGGATCTGCCCATGTTTGCTCAACGTCACCAGGACGACGGTCAACAATCTGATAATTCAATTTAACGCCGGTAGCCTTTTCGAAGGTAGTAATCAGTTCCAAAACTGAAACGCCCTTACCTGTACCGATATTGAACACTTCAACCTGTTCAGCCTGCTTATCCTCCAAGATACGGTCAATAGCCACAACATGAGCTTTTGCCAAATCCACAACATTAATATAGTCGCGGATACAGCTTCCGTCAGGAGTATTATAGTCATTACCAAAAACACTCAGTTTTTCACGAATACCAATAGCGGTCTGAGTCAAATAAGGAATCAGATTCATAGGTACGCCATTTGGAAGTCGGATCGTAGCCA
>JAZQPA010000197.1:0-1855 GCA_045628125.1 Bacteroidaceae bacterium | reverse complement strand
GGAAAAGCTTGTGGCAACTGGAAAGCCTGTTATTTTAATCCTGATAGCCGGTCGTCCATTGGCGGTCAGCTGGGCGCAGGAGCATGTAAATGCGATTCTCATGGCGTGGCAGCCTGGACGAGAAGGTGGACGTGCTATTGCAGATATTTTGTTTGGAGATGCAAATCCATCGGCTCATCTGGCAATGACTTTTCCACGAAGTGTAGGTCAATGTCCATTGTACTATGCTACAACCCAAACCCATCAACCGGTGGAAAGTCAGCCTCAGCCTTTTTCTAGATACTGGAATGAGATATCGTCTCCACTTTATCCATTTGGATATGGCTTAAGCTACAGCAACTTTGCTTATAACAATCTTCGATTGAGTAAGAATGCAATGGCAATTGGGGAAAGTCTAACAGTATCAGTAGATGTGACAAACACTTCTGTGCGAGATGGCAGTGAGGTAGTGCAACTTTATTTACATCAACGTTGGGGCAGTGACACACGCCCAAGCAGAGAACTTAAGGGCTTTAAGAAAGTGATGATTCCTAGTGGCGAGACAGCTACGGTCACTTTTTGCATAGGCTCAGAAGAACTTAAGTATTACAGTACAGCAAAACATTGTTACGTGCAGGATGCAACAGCCTTTGACCTGTGGGTTGGCAGTGATAGCACCGCAGATTTGAAGGCAGAGTTTGAAGTCACAGAGTAATCAACTAATATAAAAAAAGGAGTGCAAAATAATGTCAAAATTTCCAAAAAACTTTTTATTAGGTGCCGCTACCGCTGCACATCAGGTAGAAGGTAATAATACGAATTCTGATTGTTGGGCACAGGAACAGATGCCACATTCTACCTATAAGGAAAGAAGCGGTATTGCCTGTGATCACTATAATCGTTATGTAGAAGATATCAAGCTGATGAAGGACGCGGGACTCAACGCGTACAGATTTTCTATCGAATGGGCTCGAATTCAACCGGAGGAAGGTGTATTTGATGATGATGTAATTGAACACTATCGTAATGTAATTCATACCTGTCGTGAAAATGGGGTGGAGCCAGTAGTAACATTATTTCATTTTTCATCTCCTGTTTGGATTATTCGTAAAGGCGGTTGGGAAGCTGATACGATTGTGGAAGATTTTGAAAAATACGTTAACTATGTGATAAAAGCATTAGGCAGTGAACTGAATTATGTGTGTACCATTAATGAGGCCAATATGGGACTGCAGGTTGCTGCAATCTCTCGTCAATATATGAAGATGATGCAGCTGGCGGCAGAAGCAGCTGCATCTGGTCAGGATGATGGTAAAGTTCAGATGGGGCTAAATTTAGAGGCAATGATGGAAAATATGAAATTCCAAGCAGCTGAAAATGAGGCAATATTTGGAACTTCTCAACCACATTGTTTTAATCTTGGAGGAAGTGAACACAGTGACCTTCTAACTATGCAATGCCATCAGGCTGCTAAAAAGGTTATAAAGTCTATGTATCCTAATATTCAGGTGGGACTTACATTGAGTCTCCATGATATGCAGCCGGTGGAAGGCGGAGAAGTGCTTGCCAAAGAAGAATGGGCAGAAGAGTTTACGCACTATGTTCCATTCATTCAAGATGATGATTTTCTTGGGGTACAAAACTACACTCGCACCTTGGTTGGGCCTGACGATGATTTGCCAGTTCCAGAGAATGCTGAGCGTACGCAAATGGGATATGAGTATTATCCACAGGGGCTAGAAAATGTCATTCGTGCTGTAGCAAAGGATTTCAAAGGAAATTTGATTATTACGGAAAATGGTATTGCTAGCGACGATGATTCTCGTAGAGTAAGTTTTATTCAGACTGCAACAGATGGAGTGGTTCGTTGCATTGC
>JAZQPA010000196.1:0-12010 GCA_045628125.1 Bacteroidaceae bacterium | reverse complement strand
GTCTATGAGCGTCAGGAGAAAGTCTTCGAGGTTCGCAACCAGGTGGAGAAGGAACTGGCCAAGGCGCACATTCAGGCTAAGTATGCCTGGGACAACGGTGCTACCGAGGAGCAGATGAAGCAGACACTGGACCTGCTGCGCAAGGCACAGTGGCGTTGGGACTTTGCAGTAGCCAGCCATGGCGCATCGTTCCATGCCCCACAGGAAATTACCCGTATCCTGGCCCGCTCGCTGGAGTTCTCTCTCAAGGCTCAGAACGAGATTACCCGTACACTGGCTAAGCTGGGACATCTGGAGGAGGTTCCTATGCCTGATATCAGCACCAAGGCCAAGGCTCAGGCTTATCTGGGTCTGGATATGGAAGGCAAGGAGGCTGCCAAGAAGAAATTCCTGGAGGAGATCCGTCCTAAGTGGATCAACAGTGCCAAGAAGAAGGGTCTGGTACGCGATGATGCGTATACCACCTGCGAATTCTAACCCCAAACACTATAAATATATTCGCTGAAACGTGTGGAATAAACCATGGAGAATGATTGAAGGCGCAGCCATCGGTGGGGGCTTTCTGACAGTGGGCGCTATGCTGCAGCTTACTATCGGCCCTATCGACTGGTTGCTGCTGGCCTTCCCGCTGAATGTTATTTTATTTGCCTTGTTGTTGCTTGCGCTCGGTGGCTGTTATGTCGTGCGCAAGCATTTTTACGTCATCCGATGGTGCATGACGCTTCAGGCTGCCATCCCTGCGTTGGTGTGCTGCCTGCTGGTCACCCTGGTCATGGGACTTACCGGATGGGACAATATGCTGTCTTCCTGGCCTTTTGTGCTGGTGTATGTGTGGCTCATGTTCCTTCTGGGACTCACCACGCTGCATCATCTGTTCCAGCGTCCGTCCCTACGCCAGCTGACGTTTGTGTGCAACCATCTGGGTCTTTTCCTGGCCTTGGTCTGTGGCGTGTTGGGGTATGCCGACATGCAGAAGTTGCACTTGACCACCCGTGTGGGTACACCGGAATGGCGTGCCGTGGATGTGAATAACCACAACCAGGTCAGGGAGTTGCCTCTTGCCCTGGAACTGCACAGCTTTACCATAGACGAGTATCCGCCTGCCTATAAAGTGATAGATAATGAGACGGGGCAGGTTCTGGAGGCGAGCCAGTGGGTGATCCGTCAGGATTCCCTGCTGGATTATGCGGCCATCGTTTATGGCGCTACAGACAGCCTGGGGCACCAGGACGATAACCGCTATGTGGAGTGGCGTTCCATGGGAGCCTGTACGGCTGCGTACATCACTGCCACGAACGGCGACAGAAAGGTAAGCGGCTGGGTGTCATGCGGCTCTTTCATGTTTCCATATAAGGCGCTTCGCCTGGACGACCATTGCAGTGCTGTGATGCCCGACCGTGAGCCGCAGCGCTATGTGTCGGATGTGACGGTCTATACCGAGGATGAGCAGCAGGTGGATGCGGTCATCGAGGTGAATCATCCGTTGGAGATCAATGGCTGGAAGATTTACCAGCTGTCTTATGACCAAGCCCTGGGACGGTGGTCAGACACCTCTGTCTTTGAACTGGTGCGCGACCCATGGTTGCCTTGGGTATATGCCGGTATCTTCCTGATGCTGGCCGGTGCTTTGGGCCTGTTTCTCATTCCTAAAAACAATCGCAGAATATGATAATCAGCTGGAATACATTCGTTTGGTTTGCCTTACCCTCTGTAGTGCTCTGGGCTGTGGGTGCCTGGAGTGCCTTCCGTGACCGTAAGGCTGTATCTTATGCCGCTACATTGGCGGGCCTGTTGCTTTTCGCTGCCTTTATCGTGGGTATGTGGATCAATCTGGAGCGTCCGCCCTTGCGCACCATGGGTGAGACCCGCCTGTGGTACAGCTTTTTCCTACCCGTGGCGGGACTGATTACCTATGCACGGTGGAACTACAAGTGGATCCTGTCGTTCAGCACCCTTCTGGCGTTTGTCTTTATCTGCGTCAATCTGTTCAAGCCCGAGATTCACAGCACTACGCTGATGCCGGCGCTGCAGAGTCCGTGGTTTGCACCTCATGTCATCGTCTATATGTTCTGCTATGCCCTTTTCGGTGCCGCTTTTGCCGTGGCAGTGTGGGCCTTGCTTTCCAAGCATTACGGTTGGAAGACTGCACATGACGAGAACCTGTGGCCATTGTTGGACAACTTAGTATACGTAGGCCTTTCCTTCATGACTTTCGGTATGCTCTTCGGTGCCTTGTGGGCCAAGGAGGCCTGGGGAACCTATTGGGCGTGGGACCCTAAGGAAACATGGGCTGCCATCTCGTGGCTGTCTTATCTGGTTTATGTGCATTTCCGTGAGGCACAGCCTCTTAAGCATAAGTTTGCCCTTTGGACGCTAGTTGTGAGCTTCTGCCTGTTGCAGATGTGCTGGTGGGGTATCAATTATCTGCCTGCGGCTCAGGGCAAGAGCGTGCACACTTATTCGATGAAGTAAGAAGAATGTAACATTGTAACTGTTACAAAATGAGAGACCATCATGTTACATTCTGCCCATTTATTTTTTTTCAGGGCAGGGCTTGGTAGTGGCAGCGTATAGTTATATCTTTGCAGTAAAATGATAAATGCTGTCAGCCTTATGATGAAATCAGTCTTCAAGCCTTTTAAGACCCTGCGCACGGTAATAGCCGTTCAACTGCTTCTGGTGCTGCTCTGTGCCTGCACGGGAAACAAGTCCACAGCGGTGAGTGTGTGGGACAATGATTCGCTGTGGTACCGCTCCGAGGCACCGTATGATACCAGCAAGATAGATGTGATTTATTACGTGTCCACCGAGGTACTGTCGGCCCGGGACAGCCTGGGGAATGTGGCATGGCAGTCGCAGTTGGTTCCCACCGATTTAGCAGCCATGCAGGGCGAGATAGCGTGGATAGAGCAGAACGAGTTCTACAGCGATTTCAACGTTATCGCACCGTATTACCATCAGTTTACCTTCGATGCCATTTGGCAGTTGGACAAGAAGGCGTTTGATGCGGTGTATCGGAAGGTGGCCGTTGAGGCTTGCGAGGCGTTCGATTACTACATGGAGCACCAGAACCACGGCCGCCCGTTCATTCTGGCGGGTTTCAGTCAGGGTGCCATGCTGATGCTGGACATTCTGAAGCACATGACCGATGAGCAGTACTCGCGCATGATAGCGTGCTATATGCAGGGCTACCGGTTGAGTGCCGACGACCTGAAGCATCCGCATGTGAAGGCTGCCACGGGTGAGACCGACAGGGGAGTGGCCATCAGTTTCAACAGTGTGCAGA
This sequence comes from Bacteroidaceae bacterium, assembly GCA_045628125.1. Taxonomy (GTDB): domain Bacteria; phylum Bacteroidota; class Bacteroidia; order Bacteroidales; family Bacteroidaceae; genus Minthousia. The sequence goes on along the minus strand of JAZQPA010000196.1, from coordinate 8,724 downwards.
AGCCGGATGCCATGTGGCCTTTGCTGGCTGAGGGGGCTGCCGTTACCATCAATCCGGTGAACTGGAAGACCGATGATACCCCGGCTGAGTTCTCATTCGACGGCACGACCAATACGGTGCATATCGATAAGGAGACGAATCTGCTGATTGTGGAGACCGATAATCCGGATTATTATCATCAGTACTATGAGCAGGCTACCTTCTACGGGGATGCCGGAGTGAAACCGGACAACCTGCACCACTGGGATTTGCTGTTCTACAGCCGCATGATTCACGATAATGCCCTGAAACGGAGCAACAGATAAAACAGAAAAGCCTGCCGAATAATCAGCAGGCTTTTTTATGTTTAGAACTGGTGTATCAGCCAATCCATGGCTTCACCCTTGCCGTAGTCGTTCAGCATGCGGCACCAGCTGAAGTGACTCAGCATGCCGCCGAATCCGTAGGCACGCATCTCGTCATCGCTGTAGATGCGGATAATGTCGTTCTTGGCACCCAGACGCTTGCGGGCATCGCTATAGATATAGGTGCTCAGCACGTTGCAGGTGGTATCGTCCTGCGCATGAACAAAGTACATAGGCAGTTTGGCAAATGCCTCCTTGTCCATCGGGCTGGCCACCATGTCGCTGCCGTTCCACTTGTAAACCGCTGTGCTGCTGTTCCATACCTCCGATACCTGATTGGTAAACTCGCCCATGTTGGTGCCTGGCTTCTCGCGCAGAGGCATGTGGATAGGTACGATAGGGTCCATGGCGCAGACCGGAATGGCAGCCTTGAGACGGTTGGCAAACTGCATCATGAAGCGCATGGTGCAACCGCCACCGCTGGAGGCTCCGGCACAGAACAGACGGTTGCCGTCCACCTTACCCTCCTTAATCAGCTGGTCGATGAACGCCATCTGCAGGGCATTGTTGCGGTCCACCAGCTTAATCTTCTCAGGATCCAAAGATGCGCTATAAGAATAGTTTGGATTAGCCAGGGCAAACACCAGGGTAGCACACTTCTGGTTGTGCTGAGGCAGCGAAGCCAGACAGCGGTTGGCCAGGGCTGCCACCATCAGAGGCTGGTTGTACTCGCCACCGCCAATCTGCCATACAAACAAGGGCACGTTAGGAATGGTATTGCCGTTGGCATCCTTAGGCAGGTACAGCATATACTCGCGGGTGATGCCGGCAAAGGTAAACTCACCCTTGATGCAGTCGTCAATCACCTCGGTCTTCTTTTCGGTCACATCGGCAGCCGAGAAATTCAGCTTAGGGTTCGAGCACATCACGCGCCATGGGTCCTTGCGGAAATGCGCATTGCGGGCACCCTCATAGTCGAATGGCTTGGCAGTCATAGTCAGCACCTTGCCGTTCTTCTCAATCTTCAGCTGGTCGTCGGTATACGGAGCCGACATCTCTCCGGTCTCCACATCATATAAGGTGTTGGCCGCATTGTTCAGGATATCAAAGTCGGCCTCGGTCAGGTTCTTCAGCAGTTTCTCGCTCTTGACGGTCACCTCCAGTTTCTTCACCACCGTACCCCAATCGTCCACAGCGGTATAGGCTACCACCTTCTCCACAGCCTCGCCCTTAACCGGTGCAGGTTCCTCAGGGGGAGGGGTCTGCCACGCAAACTGGGCATGTGCCATTGTCGTAATTCCCAACAGGCACATCACAATAATTGATAATTTTCTCATATTTTCTAAGTATTTATAAACAACTATGCAAATGTACTGCTTTTTTCATTACTTTTTGATTGGTTTTACTTAAAATATTGTATTTTTGCACCGCAATTTATTACAAAATCAAACAAAGACATGAGTATTTTAAAGAAAGGATTGACTGTTGCGTTTGCCGTTGCTGCCATGCATGCATCTGCACAGAACTACACCACGCCATTCATGCACTCCTTGCTGGATGAGCACACTTACGACCTGATTGTGGGAGAGTCATCAGGTGACAGAGCGTATAATTACATTATGGATATTGCTCCTTACGAGCGCGACCGTTCTCACGCCGAGTATCAGGGTCATTTCTTCGAGTCTGAGTACGTGATGAACAAGCTGAAGAGCTTCGGTCTGGATGCTCAGCTGGAGGTGGTTAGCCAGACCTCAGCATGGGATGGCGTAAGTGGTACCCTGTGGGAGGTTTCTCCAAAGCTGACCAAGATTGCCGATTACAGCGACCTGGCTGCTCAGTTGGCTTCAGGCAGCTCGGATGCCGATGTGACTGCCGAACTGGTTTGGATTGGTGCCGGTACCGACGATGAGATCAGCAAGCTGGACCTGAAGGGTAAGATTGTAGTGACCGAGGCCAGTGGCGCTGCTGTTCAGGCTCGCGTGGTTAAGGCTGATGCCGTAGGTATCGTCAGCTTCAATTCTCCACGTCCATTGCGCGACCCTCTGCAGATTCCTAACAGCGGTCTGCGCGGTGCTGAGAAGACTTTCTGCTTCAACCTGACTCCTCGCGATGGCCATGTGCTGCGCGACCGTCTGAAGCGTGGTGAGAAGATTACCGTTAAGGCGAATGTGAAGACTACCACCGAGCAGACCGATAATGAGGTTCCTACATGCGTTATCAAGGGTACTGACCCTAACGCTGATGAGATGATCTTCGTGGCTCACCTGTTCGAGGGTTATGTTAAGTTGGGCGCTAACGATAACATCTCGGGTGCTTCCGTTCTGTTGGAGGTGGCTCGTACCCTGCAGACCCTGATTGACAACGGTCAGATTGCCCGTCCTAAGCGTAACATCCGCTTCATCTGGGTGAACGAGTTCTCAGGTACCACTCCTTGGGTACAGAAGCATAAGGATATCATGGACAAGACCATCTGTGGTGTGAACCTGGATATGGTGGGTCTGTGGCTGTCAAAGGACGGTTCGATGTACTGCGGTCACCGTACCCTGTTCGGTAACCCTCACTTCGTGAACGATGTACAGGAGTCATTCTTCCACTACATGGGTGCTACCAACAAGGGTTTCGTAGGTACCGGTATGGGTCGTCCTGATGCGCTGAAGCCTGTTTACAGTGCTACCGGTTCACGTGATCCGTTCTACTATTCTATCAGCCATCACTACGGTTCATCTGACCATGAGGTATTCAACGATTGGGGCGTTCAGGTGCCATGTACCATCCAGAACACCTGGCCTGATTCATACTATCACACCTCAATGGACCGTCCTGAGGTTTGCGACCCAACCCAGTTGCACCGTTCAGCTGTAATCTGCGCTGCTATGGCTTACACCATTGCCAATGCCGATGAGAAGGGCGCTATCTCTATCGCTTCCGAGGTGGCTTCAAACGCATCAAAGCGTATGTCTGTACGTCTGGCTGACGACCTGAGCGGTCTGAACAAGGCTACTGCTGAGACTTTCGCTGCTCAGTACAAGCACGCTCACTTCAACCAGGATGCTGTGTTGAGCAATGAGAAGGCTACCCTGAACAGCGTTCTGCGCCTGTTGCCTGACAACGCTAACCTGAAGAGCTACGTGGCTGCCCTGACTGCATCACTGCAGGAGAAGTCGGCTGCTTTCAATAAGGAAATCGATGCCGCTGCCAAGGCTATCGCTCCAGCACTGGGTGCTACCGCTCCTAAGGCTGTGGTGCTGACCGACGTGGAGAAGAAGGCTGCCAAGATTTATCCTACCACCACCGCTAAGGTGAAGGAGACAGGTTACGGTGTGGTTCGCTCTATCTCTGCCGACCTGCTGAAGAAGTACAACCTGGTGAATGCTCAGGGCCGCTCAGTAATGGCTCACGGTGACGATATCGCCAAGTTGACCGTAGGTGGTGTGAACAGCATCCTCGATATTAAGAAGATGCAGGACGCACAGTTCCCAGATGCTGACTCTCTGGAGAACATCATGAGCTATCTGGATGCCCTGAAGGAGGCTGGATTGGTAGCATTCTAAACCGAACGAATTTTTTAAAAATAGAGGGGGTAAACACAGCGTTTACCCTCTTTTTTTTGCCGTTTTCGGTGATTTTTACAATGAAAACGGTGATTTTTACAATAACTTGTCAAAAATAAAGTGTTTTTTACAATAAATCGGGCGTTTGTGCATCCTAACTTTGCAGCAACAAAAATCAAGTAAAGGTATGACACAGCATGATAAAAACAAACTGAGCAGGTACCTGCAGTTAGCCTCCTGGGTAACCGTAGTAGGTATGAGTGTGGTACTGATATTCCGCATGATTTGGGAATGCATAAGTGATTAATTAAAGATTATACATATGTTCTTCATAGGTACATTCATCTAGAAGAAATCTCATTGAACTGAAAACTCAACTCCCCTTAATGAATGTGATTAAATGAGGCAAGTGTGCCCCGTTTTTACAGAATGAAAAAGTCCAAAAATCTCCCTAGCTGTGAAGCGCATGAGAGATTTTTAAATTTAAAAAAATGAAGAAAATGAAAAAAACAATGATACATATATATAAGGTTGTTCTTACCGTCCTGATGGCCGTAACCTGTATGGCATGCTCCAATGCTGACGGAGCCTTCCAGCAGTTTGCCGATCATTTCAGTGATACAGCAGCATTCTCCTACACCACACTGGGTGGACGTAAGCTGATGCTGGTATCGCAGGAGGTATTCGGGAACAATGTGAACACCGATCTGCAGGCCATCGAGGCATCCATCTTTGCCCAGGACACCGAGGGAAAGATTGTAGCCTTGGGTTCCATCCGCTCACAGGGCACCCTTTATCCGGTGTCGGTAGCCAATGACAAGCTGATGGTGGCAGGTCATCATTTCGTACGGATTTACAGCATCCGCGGAGAGGTTCCCGAACTGGTGCTGGACACCTACGAGGAAGGCGACGGCCCTGCACTGGACACCCTGTTCCGCACGTTCGAGCAGGCCACTCCGCTGCTTTTTGAAAAGAAACACTAATAAAAAACCATTTAAAAATAACTCATTATGAAAGAAATCTCCCGATGCACAAGATGTGTCGGGAGATTTTTACTTATTTCTGACTCTCGTCGTAAGCCTGTTTGAAACTGATCAGCTCGATGCCGTGATCCTTGATGTACTGCATCACCTTCGGGCTGCAGAACGCATCCGTCACGTTCTGGCGGTCGGCACCCACTTTCTCCGAAGGATCTTTCAGATAGACAGTCTCCAGTTCAGGGCCGTCAATGGCAGGATGCTCAATCACCCAGTAAGTCTTACCCTTCTCCATCTTAGCCAGCAGGTCGAGCAGCACCGATTCACGGTCCTTCTGTCCCATGATGATACCCAGCGAGTTCAGTCCGTAGCGTGAATCGCCGTTGCCACCCTGATAGAACAAGCCATACTCTTTGGCCACTCTCTCCACCATGTCGTTCATGCCAGGCTGGAAAGTCCACATCATGTGATCGGTGATATGGGTAGCGTTCTTCACATACTTCAAACCCAGCTCAATCTGAGCGCGGAGTTCCGCCTCAGCCTCTTCCAGGTTGGTAATCTGAGGGGACGGTTTCAGGAAGCCATCCTCATCGCACAGCGAAGGGCAGTGGGTGATAGGGCGCCATTTGTAGTTGCTCCATTCGCTGCTGAAAGCCACATGAATACCCACATCCAAACCCGGATTCTCGTTGCACATCCGTGCACCTTCCAGGAACCAGGGGCAGACAGTCATAATCTCGGCGCTCCGTCCGATACCCTCCTGATAACACTTGATGACAGCCACATTTTCCGAATGGGTAGCACCAATATCATCCATTCTCACCACCAGCTTCTGAGCCGAAGCCGAAAGCACACTGCCACCCAGTGCCAGGGATAGTAAAATTCGTTTCATGGTATTTTGTTTTGGTTTTTGCAAAGTTACACATTATTTGACAGGAATCTCATTAAATTTGTGAATAGTTGCCTGATTTCTTAGCCGACATGGAATCGGCAGTATGAATGACAAAGGTGAGGGGATGGGTGAGTGCTTCCTTGTAGTCAATCACATCCTCACTTTTCAGCAGGTCCTCAGTGAAACGGCCCATGTGCCAGCGGATGGCGTGCTTCTCCTCTCCGGTTAGGTTGTAACCGGCTTTTTCGGACAGATCGTTGGACAGACGGCCATGGCCCTGGGAACAGATTCGCCTGCAGACTTTGTATTTTCCATCCTCCTTCTTCTTGTATAGCTCCATCTTGCACAGGTCGTGCAGCAGGGAACAGATGATGAGGCTTTCGTCCTCCAGGTATTCCTCCCATTCGGGATGGGCTCTTTTCAGGTCCTGAGCATTCAGCATCACCTCGATGGAATGCTCGGCCAATCCGCCCTCGTAATTGTGGTGATGGGAACGCGATGCCGGTGCTGTGTAAAAACCGTGCTCGTCCATATATTGCAACAGCTGTTCCGTGCCTTCGCGGTTGATCTGACGCAACTGCCTCTCGATATATTCCTTGTAATTCATGCCATTTCTTTCTCCATACAAAGATACAAAGAATAATTGCATTTCCTTGCTCAATCTTTGAAAATTGTTTAAATTTGCAAAAACATCTAAAACAACTGTAAAACATGAAGAAGATTTTATTAACCGTTTGTGCCATCCTGGCTTGTACTGCTGCTCATGCACAGTTTAATCTGCAGTTTCATTATGATTTAGGCCGTTCAGTTTATTCTGATTCAGAAGCCGGACGCCAGTTGTTCACCGCTACAGCTGAATTCTTCCGTGCTGACAAGACCGGTTCTACCTTCCTGTTCATCGATACCGACTATCGCGGTAAGGGTGACAACTCGGGTATGATCAGTACTTATCTGGAGATTTCACGCGACTTTACCTTTGCTACTGTTCCTAACACCAACAGCAGCTTCACCGCTCACTTTGAGTACAACGGTGGTCTGAACAACAATCAGTCATTCCAGCAGGCTTTGCTGGTGGGTCCAGCCTGGCAGTGGCACAGTGGCGACTTCAGTAAGACAAACACCATTCAGGTGAACTACAAGCAGTTCCTGAAGCAGGGCGACCTGAAGGCACATCCTAGTTTCCAGTTGACCGAAGTTTGGAGCACCACATTTGCTGGTGGTCTGTGTACTTTCAGCGGCTTTGCTGATTTGTGGTATGGCTACCGTCCATTCAAGGACACCAAGGGTATGGTATTCCTGTCAGAGCCTCAGTTCTGGCTGAATGTGGCAGGTAAGGACCGTCAGAACGATAAGTTCAGCATTGGTACCGAGTGGGAGCTGAGCAGCGACTTTATCTGGGGTTCTCCTGATACCAGTTTCTATTTCAACCCAACACTGGCTGTTAAATATACCTTCTAAATATATAGTATAACGATGTATAATTTTCTGGAAGAAAAAATCATTCAGGACGGTAAGATCTATCCCGGCAATGTGCTGAAGGTGGATAATTTCCTGAATCATCAGATTGATATCGACATCATGCGCCAGATAGCGTATGAGTTCAAGCGCCGTTTCAAGGGCAAACCTGTAACCAAGGTGCTGACCATCGAGGCCAGTGGAATTGCTATTGCCACCATGCTGGCCGACCTGTATGATGTGCCTGTGGTATTTGCCAAGAAGGGTATTACCGTGAACAGCACTGACGATAAGTATATGGCTCAGGCATATTCGTTCACCCACAAGAAGATGAATAACGTGTTTGTGTCACGCCCTTACATGTCGGCCGACGATAAGGTGCTGATTGTGGACGATTTCCTGGCTGACGGTGAGGCTGCATCGGCATTGATTGACATTGTGAATCAGGCTGGCGGTTCAGTAACCGGTATCGGTATAGCCATTGAGAAGGGTCAGCAGAAGGGTGGTGCCAAGCTTCGCGACATGGGTTATCAGGTGGAGTCGATTGCCATTATCGATGATATGGATTTTGAGACCCAGACGATTAAATTCAGACAATAATAAAACAAACACATTATGACTAATACAAGTAATTTGTATCAACTGGATGGCCGCGTACCTTTCCTGCAAGCTGTTCCTTTCGGACTGCAGCATGTGCTGGCCATGTTCGTGTCAAACATTACTCCTATTATTATTCTGGCCAATGTGGTGGGCCTGGATGCTCAGATCAGTGCGGCTCTGATTCAGAACTGTATGATCATTGCGGGTATCGGTACCATGGTGCAGCTGTATCCGGTATGGCGCATCGGGTCCCGTCTGCCTATCGTGATGGGTATCAGTTTCACCTTCCTGTCCATCGCTATTGTTATCGGTACTTCACAGGGCATGGGCACGCTGATGTGTGCTGTGGTGATCGGTGGTCTGGTGGAGGGCCTTCTGGGTCTGTTCCCTAAATACTGGACCAAGCTGATTCCTCATGTGGTGGCTGCTACCGTGGTGACTGCCATCGGTTTCTCGCTGCTGCCTATCGGTGCCAACTCGTTTGCCGGTGGTCAGGGTGCCGAGGATTTCGGTTCCATGAACAACTGGATTGTGGGTACCATCACCCTGCTGGCTTGTCTGCTGACTCAGGTATTTGCCAAGGGCACCCTGCGTTCGCTGTCTGTTCTGGTGGGTCTGATTGTTGGTTATATTGTGGCTGTATGCTTCGGTATGGTCGACTTCTCAGCCCTGAACGGTGTAGGCTTTGTGGCTCTGCCTAAGGTGCTGCCTTTCGACCTGCAGTTTGATCTGGGTGCCACCCTTTCAGTAATTGCCATCTTCCTGGTTTCGGCTACCGAGACCATTGGTGATACCAGTGCTTTGGCTAACGGTGCATTGGGCCGTGACCCTCATAAATCAGAGTTGGGTGCTGCTGTGGCATGTGACGGTTTTGTAAGTACCATTGCCGGTCTGTTCGGTTGTAC
>JAZQPA010000195.1:0-1858 GCA_045628125.1 Bacteroidaceae bacterium | reverse complement strand
CTTTGAAGGGAGAGTGACTTCATGTCTAATAAAATATTAGTAGTCGATGACGAAACAGAAATTGCGGATTTAATAGAAGTCTATTTGAAAAACGAAAACTACACTGTATTCAAATTTTATACGGCCCAAGAAGCCCTTAACTGCATTGAAACAACCCCCATTGATCTTGCAATTTTGGATATTATGCTTCCTGACATAGATGGATTCACTCTATGCAAGAAAATCAGGGAACATCATACCTACCCCATCATCATGCTGACAGCCAAAGATGCTGAGACTGATAAAATTACCGGCCTTACTCTTGGAGCGGATGATTACATTACAAAGCCGTTTCGCCCTCTGGAGATGATTGCACGGGTAAAGTCTCAGCTTCGCCGGTATCAAAAGTACAATCCTGCTCATTCTGATACCGGTGAAACCTCGTCTGCCGCATCAGAAGATAATCTTGTTTGCGGTTCCTTGACAATGAATATCAAGGCACATACCTGCTTTTTGGGGGAAACGCCCTTGGTGCTGACACCTACAGAGTTTTCGATCCTGCGTATTCTTCTGGAAAATACCGGGAATGTAGTCAGTTCAGAAGATTTGTTTCACAAAATCTGGCAGGACGAGTATTACAGCAAATCCAACAACACCATCACCGTTCATATCCGCCACCTGCGGGAGAAAATGGGAGATAGCATGGACAAGCCCAGATTCATTAAGACGATATGGGGGGTAGGATATAAAATTGAAAGTTGATAAAAAAGACGAATACTTTGCTTTTCAATCCAAACTCATTCGACGAGTTTGCATGAATGTCATTACCTCTATCGTTGTGGTGGTGGGGCTGTATCTTTTCATCTGGAAACAGCGAATTGGCGATCTGATTGTATGGATTCTGGAAACCGTATTCGACATGAAGCATGAAGCAGCATTTTATTATTACAGTGATCATTTTCGAGGTAATAAAGAAATTTTTTTCGCTGTGGCCGTTCTTCTAATATTTACAGTCCTCATGGTACGAATTTTCCGGTGGGTTACCGGCTATTTCAGAGAGGTCAATCAAGGGATAGAGTCATTGCTGGCAGACGATGAAAAGCAAATCCAGTTGTCACCGGAAATGCTGCCATTTGAGCGGAAGCTAAACTCTGTAAAACAAACTTTAGCAGAACGAAAAATGGAAACCGCTTTGGCTGAACAGCGGAAAGACGAATTGGTTATGTACCTGGCCCATGATATTCGGACCCCACTCACATCTGTAATTGGATACCTCAATCTGTTGGAGGAAGATCCGAATATGCCCTCTGAGCAGAGGGCTGCGCGGGTTCATATCGTGTTGGAAAAAGCCTACCGACTGGAGACGATGGTAAATGAATTCTTTGAGATCACAAAATATAAATCTCAGAAAATCACCTTGTCCAAGGAAACCATCGACCTTTATTATATGCTGGTCCAACTATCGGATGAATTGTCTCCTGTTTTGGCTCCCAGGGGAAACACTGTTACCCTGCATCTTGACGAGAACTTGACCATCGAAGCCGATCCGGAAAAGCTGGCACGGGTATTCAACAACATTCTGAAAAATGCCGCATCGTATAGCTTCCCACATACCGAGATTGTGATCTCCGCAGAAAAATTGGAACATGAAGTCATCATTCGGTTTCAGAACAGCGGCGAAGATATTCCAAATGAGGCATTGGCGTCTCTTTTCAATAAATTCTACCGGGTAGATCAGTCTCGTTCCTCTGATACAGGCGGCACAGGGCTTGGATTAGCCATAGCAAAGGAGATCGTCACGCTGCATGGCGGGGCAATCAGCGCATCCAGCAAAAATCATGTGGTTACATTTACAGTCTCTTTGCCGTTGTCAAATTAG
>JAZQPA010000194.1:0-7529 GCA_045628125.1 Bacteroidaceae bacterium | reverse complement strand
AACTGCCATTTCTTCCATCCCCATTCGGTGGCTATTCCTTGAAAATACCCGTTTTCACTGGTTGATGAATGTTTGGTAATAGCATTTCCGCTATTGCTATTCAGTTGTGAAAGTAAAGCTATCTTTCCGGGAGTAAATTGTCCGTTCAATACCAATCCCTGCCCGAATCGGAGTTTATATTTTCCTATAGCCAGGGTTTTCAACACACCTAAATTTCTTATAATCAGATAATAATTATAATTATCAAACCATTTATCAACACTTTTAAGCATGGGTTCACCTTTATCTTTTTCAGCAGTTAATCCCCATTCTATGCGCTGGTTATATTTATACTGATAGCGCAATGAATGATACAACGGAGATCCCTTATATTTTTCATCCTGTGCCTGGAAAGGAACATCAGTTCTCAACACTATGTTCTGCTTTCCATACTTTTTTATAGCATTGAAAGACAATTTATTACTTTTCTCTTTTTCTTTTTCTTCAAAAGTTATGAACAGGGCTAACAGGAGTCGTGTATCATAATCCAGATAAGGAATAAGGTTCAATTCTCCCACAGACCGGATAGGACCATAGGAGTACACGTATGCTTCAATCTCTTCTATTTGCTGAGCGTTAAGGAACGGCAGTTGTTTCAGTTCCTCTGCGGTGGCTGAATTGATGCGGATGGGATTTTCATGTATATAGCACAGATCATCATAGAAATCATTCAGGAAAGTATAGTTTTCCGATTCCTGATCTGTCAACTTATCTACAAAATCATCCCAGGTAAGTGATTGTGCTCCCGCTCTGTATGGATAGAATACCATGAAAGCACAACCCATTAACCACCGCATCCGACGGTATAACGTCATTAAAAACTTGCAGTCAGTAGTTAAGTTTCGTCAAAGATAAAGTAAAGTTTTGACAATCACAAATAATATATTTACTTTTGCAGCATAATACTGAATTTATTATTAAGCAGATATATGCGTATCTTTTCTGATCATACAGATAATAAAACTATAAAACTGATTTATAGTTTATTGTTTTTGTGTATCAGTTTACACATATCTGCACAGGTTAAGGTTAATGAGGAACCTGTATATAAGGATAAATACGATGTTGGAGCTCCTATCAACGCTATGAAAATTATTGTTCGCAGCTGTTCGGATACCAATGGAGATATCATTCCTTTATTTGAATTACCCAATATCTATATTTTTCCGGATATGAGGTTTAAGAACAACCGTCAGCGTGAAAAATATACCCGATTGGTGCGTAATGTAAAGCGCACACTTCCTATAGCCAAGACCATTAATGGCATAATCATTGAGACTTATGAATACCTGCAGACCATTCCCACCAAAAAGGAAAGAGATAATCATCTGGAAGATGTGGAGAAAGGTCTTATGAAACAGTATAAGCCTGAAATGAAAAAGCTTACCTATTCTCAAGGTAAGCTGCTTATTAAATTGGTTGACAGGGAATGTGATTCCCGGGCATACGATTTGATCAAGGCATTTATGGGAAGTTTTAAAGCAGGTGTTTATAATGCTTTTGCTTCTATCTTTGGTGCCTCACTGAAAAAAACGTTCGATCCTGATGAGGATAACGATGATAAAACCGTAGAAAGAATCTGTATTCTTGTTGAAAACGGTCAGATTTAATCGTTGATAAGTAATTGCTTGGCAAATTCCCAAATTACAATACCTGCTGTAACAGAAACATTTAAGGAATGTTTAGTACCAAACTGAGGGATTTCAATACAACCGTCAGAGTTATCAACAACCTCCTGTTTTACTCCTTTTACCTCGTTACCCATTATAATGGCATACTTTTTGGTACGGTCCAGTTCCAGATGCTGTAATTTAATACTTCCCTCTACCTGTTCTGTAGAATAAACCACATAACCCATTTCATGCAGTTCATTGACTGCATCCATGGTATTTTTAAAGTATTTCCAACTTACGGTATCTTCTGCACCCAATGCTGTTTTATGAATCTCTGGCTGTGGAGGAACGGCAGTAATACCACATAAATAGATGTCTTTCACTCTAAAAGCATCAGATGAACGGAACACACTACCCACATTATGAAGACTGCGTACATCATCCAATACCACTACCAATGGAAGTTTATCTGCCTGCTTGAACTCTTCCTGGTTCAAACGGTTCATCTCAGTTATTTTCAGCTTATGCATAAGATACTTTCTATTCTTTTGCAAAGGTAATGAAAAGTTAGTGAAAACCTGTTGAAAAGTTTAGGAGAAAAAATGAATAATAAATTTGGATGATTGAATGATTTATCCATATAGGCCTATTTTTATAACATACAACTTATTTATGAAAAGTTTAAAACAATGTTTGAATAGAGTTTTTAACCGCATTCATTAGGTATATTTTCTAAAAGTTTTTAACTTTGCAACTTATAAACAGGGTGTGGATAATATGGTCAATATGTTAGCATTCAGTATAAAACAATGTTCATAAAATGACTATAACATTCATTCTTCATTTAATAAGTTTATATGCAAATATGTGCTGATTTTTCTTTCAACAGTATGAACAGGCAATCATCACAATAAAAAGATTTTTTTTAAAAAGGAAAGAAATAAATTTTAATTATAATGAATAAGGAATCTGTTGATTTGAAGGCTGAGATCCGTAAAATGTGCCAGGAGAAGAATGCCATTATCCTGGGTCATTATTACACCGATGGTGTCATTCAGGATATTGCCGATTTTATTGGCGACAGTTTGGCATTGGCTCAGAAGGCTGCTAATACCGATGCTGACATTATAGTAATGTGTGGTGTTCATTTCATGGGCGAGACCTGTAAGGTGTTGTGTCCTGAAAAGAAAGTATTGGTTCCTGATATGGCTGCAGGCTGCTCATTGGCCGACAGTTGCCCTGCCGATGAATTTGCCAAGTTTGTAAGTGAGCATCCTGATCATACAGTTATCTCTTATGTGAATACTACAGCTGCTGTTAAGGCAGTAACCGATATTGTGGTAACCAGCAGCAATGCCCGTCAGATTGTGGAAAGTCTGCCAAAGGACGAGAAGATTATCTTTGGTCCTGACCGCAACTTAGGCAGTTATATCAATTCCATTACCGGTCGTGAAATGCTGTTATGGAATGGTGCATGTCATGTACACGAGCGTTTCAGTGTAGAGAAGATACTGGAACTGAAAAAGCAGTATCCTAATGCAAAGATTTTGGTACATCCTGAATGCAAGGGCGCTGTATCTAAATTGGCCGATGAAGTGGGCAGTACAGCCGCTTTGTTGAAATATGCCACCACACAGCCTGAAAACGAGTTTATCGTGGCTACAGAGAGCGGTATCTTGCACGAGATGCAGAAGAAGTGTCCTGAGAAGTCTTTCATTCCTGCTCCTCCAGACGACAGCACCTGTGCATGCAATGAGTGCAGTTACATGAAGCTGAATACACTTCAGAAACTGTATGATTGTCTGAAGAACGAGACACCGGAAATTAAGGTGGACGAGGCAGTAGCAAAGGAGGCAGTAAAGCCTATTCAGCGCATGCTGGATATATCAGCAAAATTAGGATTATAATATATCTAAAAAAAGGTGCTTATTAACAAGCACCTTTTTTTAGATATTCACAAAGTTTAGCGATAGCTCTTGATCGATGGCTAACCTGGTTCTTTACATCTACGCCTAATTCGGCAAATGTTTCGGTATAGCCTTCGGGTATGAATACAGGATCATAACCGAATCCTTTTTCACCTTTCTTATATTCGGTAATTTCACCGTTTACAATTCCCTCAAACTGATGTTCCACACCATTCTCTATTAAGGAGACAATGGTACGGAAACGGGCTTTACGGTTTTTCACACCTTCCAGTTCATGAAGAAGCTTACGGGTGTTGGCATCGGTATCATGACCTTCGGTGGCATAACGGGCTGTATGCACGCCAGGAGCGCCTCCTAAAGCCTCTACTTCCAGACCTGTATCATCTGCAAAGCAATCCAGACCATAGTTCTCATACACATAATGAGATTTCTGGCTGGCGTTGCCTTCCAGCGTATCGCTGTTCTCAGGAATATCCACATCACAGTGGATATCCTTCAAACTCAGCAGTTCAAATTCATTACCCAATATAGCCTTTATTTCTTCCAGCTTATGGGCATTGTTGGTAGCAATTACAAGTTTCTTCATCCGTTACTTACCCAAAACGATGTTGATCATCTTGCCAGGAACAACAATGACTTTCTTGACTACAAAGCCATCCATATACTTGGCACTGTTTTCATTCTCCAAAGCAGCCTTCTCAGCATCTTCCTTGCTGATGTCGGCAGGCAACTGAATAGTGAAACGGGTCTTTCCGTTGAAACCTACTGCATAAGTAGCAGAGCTTTCCTTCAGATATTCCTCATTGTATGATGGCCATGGAGCATCACATACGGTAGTTCTATGACCCAATGCTTCCCACAGTTCTTCAGCCATGTGAGGTGCAAATGGAGAAAGCAGGGTAATAAGAGTTTCCAATACCATCTTGTTGCTGCACTTCAGCTGCTGCAACTCGTTCACACAGATCATGAATGCACTGATTGAGGTATTGTAGCTGAAGTTTTCAATATCACCGGTAACCTTCTTTATCAGTTTGTGAATGCTCTTCAGTTCCTCTGGTGTAGGTTCACCTTCCTTAGGCAGGAACTCATCGGTACGGCTGTAGAAAAGGTTCCACAGTTTCTTCAGGAAGCGGTGGCAACCGTCAATACCGTTGGTATCCCATGGCTTGCTCTGCTCTACAGGGCCCAGGAACATTTCATACAGACGCAAGGTGTCTGCACCAAAGTTCTCCACAATCATATCCGGGTTCACTACGTTGAACATAGACTTAGACATCTTTTCAATAGCCCAACCGCAAACGTACTTACCGTCTTCCAAAATAAATTCTGCGGTATTGTATTCAGGACGCCATGCCTTAAATGCCTCTACATCCAGTACATCGTTCTTTACAATGTTTACATCCACATGAATAGGAGTAACATCATAGTCCTTCTTCAGGTTCAGGGATACGAAAGTATTGGTATCCTTGATACGGTATACAAAATTAGAACGACCCTGAATCATACCCTGGTTAACCAATTTCTGGAATGGCTCTTCCTTGCAGCTTACACCCAGGTCGAACAGGAATTTATTCCAGAAACGGCTATAGATCAAGTGACCGGTAGCATGCTCGGAACCACCTACATACAGGTCCACATTCTGCCAGTACTGATCAGCCTTCTTGCTTACCAGCTCCTGCTTGTTGTTAGGATCCATATATTGCAGGTAGTAAGCCGATGAACCGGCAAAACCTGGCATGGTGTACAACTCGATAGGGAATACGGTTTTATTGTCGATTAGTGCCTTGTCCACAACCTTCTGGTTAGCTTCATCCCAAGCCCAAATCTTAGCATTACCCAATGGAGGCTCACCGGTTTCGGTAGGCAGGAAGTTCTCTACCTGTGGCAACTCCAATGGCAGACACTCCTCAGGAATCATGCAAGGAATCTCGTTCTTATAATAAACAGGGAATGGCTCACCCCAGTAGCGCTGACGGCTGAAGATAGCATCACGCAGACGGTAGTTTACCTTTACACGACCCAACTTATGTTCCTTAACGTATTTCTTGGTAGCAGCAATAGCTTCCTTGATGGTCAAACCGTTCAGGTTGAAATCCACGTATGGAGTAGCACCTTCAGCTGGTGAGTTGCATACAATACCTTCCTTGGCATCATAGCTTTCCTCGCTAACATCAGCACCCTCAATCAGTGGAACGATAGGCAAACCGAAATGCTTGGCAAAAGCATAGTCACGGCTATCGTGTGCAGGTACGGCCATGATGGCACCGGTACCGTAACCAGCCAATACATATTCTGCAATCCAGATAGGATTCTTTTCACCGGTAAATGGGTTGATGGCATATGAACCGGAGAATACACCGGTTACAGTATGATCAATCTGACGCTCACGCTCGGTACGGCTCTTTACATAATTCAGGTATTCCTCTACAGCAGCCTTCTGCTCTGGGGTAGTTACCTTCTGTACCAGTTCACTCTCAGGAGCCAATACCATAAAGGTAACACCAAACATGGTATCTGCACGGGTAGTGAAGATGGTAAAGCTCTCGTCGCTGTCAGCAATCTGGAAGTTGATTTCAGTACCCTCTGAACGGCCAATCCAGTTCTTCTGGGTTTCCTTGATGGATTCGCTCCACTGGATAGTATCCAGACCGTCCAACAGACGCTGAGCGTATGCAGAAACACGCAGACACCACTGGCGCATTTTCTTCTGCTCTACAGGATAACCGCCACGTACACTGACACCGTCCACTACCTCATCGTTAGCCAGTACGGTACCCAGTTTTGGACACCAGTTCACCATGGTCTCACCCAGGAATGCAATACGGTAGTTCATCAGCACATTGCTCTGCTGCTTCTCATCCATAGCTTTCCATTCCTCGGCAGTGATGTTCAGTTCCTCGCTCTGAGCTACATTCAAACCCTCGGTACCTTTCTCGTTCAGGTGCTCGATCAGTTTCTCGATAGGTTGAGCCTTCTGGCAGGCATTGCAATAGAAACTGTTGAACATCTTCTGGAATGCCCACTGTGTCCAATGATAGTAACCTGGAGCACAGGTACGTACCTCACGGTCCCAGTCAAAGCAGAAACCAATCTTGTCCAACTGCTCACGGTAACGGTCGATATTCTGGAAAGTAGTTTTTTCAGGATGCTGACCGGTCTGGATAGCATACTGCTCTGCTGGCAATCCGTATGAATCGTAACCCATTGGGTTCAATACATTGTAACCCTGCTGGCGCTTGAAACGTGCATAGATATCACTGGCAATATAGCCCAGTGGGTGACCTACGTGCAAACCGGCACCTGATGGGTAAGGGAACATGTTCAGTACATAGAACTTCTTCTTACTTTCATCCTCGTACACTTTGTAAGTCTGCTGTTTCACCCAGCGCTCATGCCATTTCTTCTCAATTTCTCTGAAATTATATTCCATTGTAGTACTACTATTATTTCAAAATTTGCGCAAATTTACTACAAATTACTGATTTACCTATTATAATAAGGGAAATAATTAGGCCAATGGTGTTAATTCACCGGTAGTGGAATCCATAATGTAACCGCGCACCACAATATCCTTTGGCACTAATGGATGTTTGCTGACCAAATCTACAGTTTCCAGTACAGCCGATTCGGTATCCTCAAAACCGTGCAGCCAGCTGTCCAGATCAATGCCGCAATGTTTCATCAGGCTGATGTGTTCCTCATCAATGCCGCGTTCACGCATCAGGTGCAGCATCTCCTGACTGTCCATGCCCTGTACACCGCAACCGGTATGACCAATGATCATAATCTCATTAACGCCCAGCTCATAGATAGCCACCAGCAGGCTGCGGACAGTACTGTCGAAAGGATTGGTAATGGTACCTCCGGCATTCTTGATAATCTTTACGTCACCGTTCTTAATGCCTAATGCCGCCGGCAGCAGTTCCACCAGTCGGGTATCCATACAGGT
>JAZQPA010000193.1:0-3197 GCA_045628125.1 Bacteroidaceae bacterium | reverse complement strand
GCGGAACGCCTCCTTCATTCCGGCATCCAAACCGCCCTTTTCACCCAGCAGTAGGGCAGAGAGTAGTGGCATATATTTTGGTGTCACAATGGCACATTGGCACACTTTGAGCAGTTTTTCGCGGATGAAAGACAGAAAATCGAGTTGCAAAACCGGGACTGAACGGAAGCACAGCAGATAGCCAATAACAGCTAACCCCGTGAAAATCAACCCGGAGAATATGGCATGCAGTGCCCCGATGCGGGGAAACCGATGCAGCAGTGTATGACAGACAACTACGGTCAGTGCCGTTACCAGCAGCAGACCTTTAAAAAACAGCAGGTGGCTGAATCCTGAGCCTTGGGCCCAGAGTCCAGCCACCATGCCGGTAGTTAGTGGGATAATAAGTTGGAAAAGCGGCGATTGCCACAGTTCCCAATATTCTTTGTTCAAATTAACGCAAAGCAGGAGTTGCCTTTGGATAACCTGGCTTGAATGGAACGCGGCCGCTATCCTGTGCAGCGCTCAGAGCCAGCCATGCAGTGATGGCAGCATCAATCTTCAGGTCGTCCAGTGACAGACGCTCGTAGGTATCCATGTTGGTGTGATAAGTACGGTCGTACTCCAACTCATCCTGGATGAACTGGAATGCTGGCAAACCCTGACGGTCGAATGTTACGTGGTCGGTAGAACCGGTCTGACGTGGAGACAAAGTCTTGAAGCCCAGTGACTCGATAGCCTTACCCCAAGTTGAGAAATAAGGTACAGCACCGTCGTTCTGCTCCAGGTAGATACCACGGAAACGGCCAGAACCGTTATCCATATTCAGGTACAGAGCAAACTTGTCGTAACCAGCCAACTTCTTCTTGCCGTCCCACAGATAGTTCTGCAGATAACCGCGAGAGCCATACAGACCCTGCTCCTCACCGCCCCACAGAGCGATACGGATGGTACGCTTAGGGCTGATGCCCAGAGCCTTGATGATACGCATAGCCTCCATCATAACGATACAACCGGATGAGTTATCAGCACCACCGGTACCGCCATGCCATGAATCCAAGTGAGCACCGATCAGGACAACCTCGTCCTTCAGCTTAGGATCAGTACCAGGAATCTCAGCTACTACATTGTTGATCTGAGCGTTGTTGGTGAACACGTTCTTCAGATCCAACTCCATCTCTACCTTCTCACCGCGCTTCAGCAGACGAGCCATACGGCCACCGTCCTCCAATGGCAGAACGATTTCTGGCAGAGGTTCTGGATCACCAATCTTATAAGTAACACCGGTACCGTTGGTTACATTGAAAGTACCACGGGTGGTGATAACGCACAGAGCGCCTTCTTCCTTAGCCATCTTGCTGAAATTAGCCTGAACCTCACGCTGCTTCAACATAGCCTCGCGGCTTGGCTGTGCAGCAGGAGCAGCACCAGCCTGAACACGGCGATAGTTGTGACGACCTGGACGAGAATCGGTAGCAAATGTCTCCAGTTCCTCATC
The DNA here is from genome assembly GCA_045628125.1 of Bacteroidaceae bacterium. Lineage (GTDB taxonomy): Bacteria > Bacteroidota > Bacteroidia > Bacteroidales > Bacteroidaceae > Minthousia. The sequence goes on along the minus strand of JAZQPA010000193.1, from coordinate 1,720 downwards.
GGTCCAACGGAATGCCAATGGCTCGAAGTTTACCTTATATGTCTGAGTTACAGGCATCAGGACAATCTTACCAGCCAACTTTCCTTTGTACTTGTTCAGGTCAGCATCGGTAGCCATCTGCTCTACGTAAACCACCTCGCCCTTTACCAAACCCTTGGTACTGCCTGACCAAGCCTTTGGATTAGCAGCGAAACTGCAGTAGTAAGGAGCAGTCATTGCCACATAATTCTTCTCGTTGTCCCAGCCACCCTTGGTGAAATCGGTAGCCTTCTCTGCGCGTGGGTTTGACAGGCCCAGCTCAGCCAACTTCTTAACAACCAGCTGCTCAGAACGCAACTTACCCTGAGATGCAGCCAAACGTGGACCGAGTCCGTCGGTCATGTACTCTGACAGATCATCGATCTGAGAGTTTGCAAATGCCTCTGCCTTCAGGCGGAATGCCAACTCATCTGACAAAGCAGTCTGAGCGTTCATCTGAGAAGCAAATGCGAATGCCATTGCGGCAACAAATAATTTTTTCATTATACTATATTTAAAAAAGTGTTATTAATATGCAGGTTTGGTACCTGGTTTTGGATAGCCAGGCTTAACAGGCACGCGGCCGTTATCGTTGGCAGCGCTCAGAGCCAGCCATGCGGTCATGGCAGCATCAATCTTCAGGTCGTCCAGTGACAGACGCTCGTAAGTATCCATGTTGGTGTGATAGGTACGGTCGTACTCCAGGTCATCCTGAATGAACTGATAAGCAGGCAAACCAATCTGGTCGAATGTGACGTGGTCGGTAGAACCGGTCTTACGCAGAGTCAGGGTCTTGAAGCCCAGTGACTCGATAGCCTGACCCCAAGTCTTGAAGTAAGGCACAGCCAAATCATTCTGCTCCAGATAGATACCACGGAAACGGCCAGAACCGTTATCCATATTCAGATACAGGGCGAACTTGTCGAAACCAGGAAGCTTCTTGCTGTCGTTGTAGTTGTACAGGAAGTTCTCAGAGTAACCGCGAGAACCATACAGACCCTGCTCCTCACCGCCCCACAGAGCGATACGGATGGTACGGCGTGGGCTGATGCCTGCAGCCTTGATGATGCGCAGCGCCTCCATCATAACAATACAGCCGGATGAGTTGTCGGCACCACCGGTACCGCCATGCCATGAATCCAGGTGAGCACCAATCAGGACAACCTCGTCCTTCAGCTTAGGATCGGTACCAGGAATCTCAGCCACTACATTATTGATCTGACCGTTCTTGGTGAACACGTTCTTCAGGTCCAGCTCCATCTCCACCTTCTCGCCACGCTTCAGCAGACGAGCCATACGGCCACCGTCCTCCAAAGGCAGAATCACTTCTGGGGTTGGTTCTGGATCACCCATCTTATAGCTAACACCGGTACCGCTGGTTACATTGAAAGTACCGCGGGTGCTGATGATACACAGCGCGCCCTCGTTCTTTACCATAGCGCTGAACTTGTTCTGCAGCTCGCGCATTTTGCGGTAAGCGGCAATATCAAAGTTCATACGGCCACCGCCACGGTTCACGTCAGCACGGCTATCCAGCTCCATCTCCTCCAACTGCTTGTCAGTCAGACGAGAAGCCAGAGGCTCGAATGAGATGTTGTAAGTCTGGGTAACAGGCATCAGCACAATCTTACCTGCCAGCTTGCCCTTGTACTTCTCAATATCAGCCTCGCTGTTCAGTGCCTCTACATAAACCACCTCGCCC
>JAZQPA010000192.1:0-7129 GCA_045628125.1 Bacteroidaceae bacterium | reverse complement strand
GCACGCTGAGCCATTTCCTTATAGGGTAGGGCTCTCTTCACACTGGCCTGGGTGAAATAGTATCGTGCTTCTTTGGGAAGCATTTCCAGGACTCCGTGAATGTCCTTGTCGTTAACCATTCCCATCACGATACGCAGTTGTGTGCAGGGCATTTCCTGCAATTGCCGGGTGATGTATTGCAAACCTCCCACATTATGACCGGTGTCACAGATTACGGTGGGGTTGGTCCTAAGTACTTGCCATCTGCCCATCAGACCTGTAAGGCTGCACACATTGGCAAAACCATTCAGAATATGCTCCATCTCAAACATGTGTCCGGCATAAACCAATTGGCGGATGGCATGAAGTAGGGTATTTGTGTTTTTTTCCTGACAATCACCTCCCAACTCTCCATAAAGTGTTGTTTGGCTGATGATTCCAGGACGGAGTTGATAGGTGCGTCCTGCATGACCGTCTTTGAAGGTAGGATTCGATGAAATCACGAATTTTGCGTCCTCGGCAAAAACAATAGGTGCTCCAACCTCATCGGCTTTCTGCTGGAAAACCATACGTGTTTCAGGGGTACATTCACCTATCACCACAGGCACACCTTTCTTGATGATTCCAGCCTTTTCTGTAGCAATTTGGGGCAGTGTGTCGCCAAGGAACTGTATATGGTCAAAACTGATGTTGGTAATGATGCTCAGCTCGGGCTGTATGATGTTGGTGCAGTCCAAACGGCCGCCTAAACCCACTTCCACAATGGCAATATCCACCAATTCATCGGCAAAATACTTGAATGCCATGGCTGTTGCCAGTTCGAAGAAAGAAGGGTAGAGAGGCTCGAAGAAAGCACGCTCATTCTCCACGAAATCCACCACATACTGTTCAGGAATGGGCTCACCGTTAATGCGGATGCGCTCACGGAAATCGACCAGATGTGGCGATGTATACAGACCCACACGATAGCCGGCAGACTGGAAAATGGCAGCCAATGTGTGTGAACATGAGCCTTTTCCGTTAGTTCCAGCCACATGGATGGTCTTAAAATAACGGTGTGGATGGCCAAAGCGCTCATCCAGTGCTTTGGTGTTACTTAAGCCTTCCTTGTATGCTCCGGCTCCTACATTCTGAAATAATGGAGTGACATTATACAGATAATCAATGGTTTCCTGATAGGTCATGAAAAGTAAGTATTTTGTCATTTTGAGCGGAATGAATGAAGCGAAGGATCTTCCCTGGCGAGTGGTCGCACTTGCTAAGTAAGATTCTTCGCTCCGCTCAGAATGCAATTATTAATCGAATAACTTCTTGAATCTCTTAAAGATACTTTCCTTGGCAGAAGGGTTAGGAGAGAAATTGCTTGCATCACGCAGTTTCTCCAAAGCTGCCTTTTCTTCCTTGTTCAGTGTCTCTGGAACGTAGATGCTGATGTCTACTAACTCATCACCAGTGCCGTAACCATAACCCTGAACGGCAGGAAGGCCCTTGCCACGGAGTCTCAGCACTTTTCCAGGCTGAGTTCCAGGCTCAATCTTCACCTTAGCTTTACCTTCGATAGTTGGGACCTCAACAGTGCCGCCCAATGCTGCGATAGGGAAAGGCAACAGCAAATTATATATAAGGTTAACACCATCTCGTACCAGCTCTGGATGTTCTTCTTCTGAAATAAGTACCTGGATGTCACCAGGGATTCCATTGTGACGTCCGGCATTACCCTTACCTTGAGCATTTACAACCATACCCTCGCCAACACCTGCAGGTATCTGAACCTCAACGACTTCCTCTCCCTTGATGATACCCTCGCCATGGCAGTGAGTACATTTATTCTTGATGATTTTACCTTCGCCCTGGCAGGTAGGACATACGCCCTGAGTTTGCATCATACCGAAGATGCTCTGCTGAGTGCGGGTAACATAACCGCTTCCATGGCAAGTGTTACAAGTTTCTGTAGAACTGTTGCCTTCAGCGCCTGAACCATTACAGAATGTACAAGTTACATCCTTCTTTACCTTAAACTTTTTAGTGCAGCCTGAAGCAATTTCCTTCAGACTCATGCGTACACGCACACGAAGGTCGGAACCGCGGGACTGTGCAGGGCGGCCACCGCCTCTACCACCGCCGCCGAATCCGCCAAAACCGCCGAATCCGCCACCTCCAAATACGGAATTAAGAATATCATTGATGTCAAAATCGCCGAATCCACCGAATCCACCACCGCCGAATCCGCCGCCAGGAGCATTAAATCCGAACTGGTCGTACTGCTGACGCTTTTGAGGATCGCGCAATACGCTGTAAGCCTCGGCAGCCTCCTTAAACTTCTCTTCAGCTTCCTTCTTTTCAGCCTCCGTTTTGTCACCTTGGCGGTCAGGGTGATACTTGATGGCAATCTTCTTATAAGCCTTCTTTATTTCGTCGTCACTGGCTGTCTTGCTGACGCCAAGTACTTCATAATAATCTCTCTTTTCCATATCGAATCCGCATTATTGAGCCACTGCCACCTTGGCATGACGTATTACTTTATCGTTAAGTGTATAACCGGTTTGTACACAGTCTAATACTTTACCCTTTAATTCATCGTTTGGCGCAGGTACAAGAGCAATCGCCTCGTGGAAATCCACATTAAAATCCTGTCCCTGAGTCTCGATTGATTTCAGTCCCTGTTGACCCAGTGTCTTTAGGAATTTCTGATAGATCAGATCCACACCTTCACGTACCGAGGCAACATCCTCTGCGGTTTCCATGGTTTTCAGTGCACGCTCCATATCGTCCAAAACCGGCAGAATCTCGGTGATGGTTTTCTCGGCTGCAGTCTTGATCAACTCTGCTTTTTCCTTGATGGTACGCTTACGGTAGTTGTCAAAATCGGCAACTGAACGCAAATATTTGTCCTGCATGGCAGCCAACTGGAGTGTCTGTTCGTCCAGTTTTTGCTGCAGCTGTTCCTCCACTGTCAATTCCTTTTCAGGCTCTGCTGCCTCTACGGTCTCTTCCTGGTTCTCTACAGCCTCATTAGGGGTTTCCTGAGCAATTTCCTGCTGCTCCTTTACTTCTTCGTTGATATTTTCGTTTGGTTTCATAATCCTAAATTTTAATATTTTCTTGAACAAATTCCTTGCCATCGTCACATGTCCTATTTTTGTGGCGCAAAGTTAGTGCTTTTCTGCCATTTTTGTCACCTTATATAGTAGAAATGTTGTAACTTTGCCCAAAATTGACACAATAAGATTGGTGACAGCTTGGAAAGTAAGGTCTTAGAATATATCCGCAAGAACGGTTTATTGGCATCCGATAAGCCAGTTTTGGTGGCTTTAAGCGGTGGAGCCGATTCAGTGGCCCTTCTTCGTGTATTGTTACGTTTGGGCTATTCCTGTGTGGCTGCCCACTGCAATTTCCATCTTAGAGGCAATGAATCCCAGCGCGATGAGTTGTTTGTACGGGATTTGTGCCAGCAAATGCAGGTCACTTGTCATGTTGAGTCTTTTGACACTGAAAGTTATGCTGAAGAACATGCTTTGAGTATTGAGATGGCTGCCAGGGACTTGCGTTATGCTTTTTTCCGCCGGTTGATGAAAGAGTATGACATTCAATTTGTGGCAGTGGCACATCATCGTTCCGATCAGGCCGAGACTGTACTGCTGAATCTTCTCAGAGGTTCAGGTATTCACGGTTTGACGGGAATGAAACCGGAGTATAATGGGGTGGTACGTCCGCTTTTGGATTGTTCCAAACAGGAGATTCTGCAATACCTAACTGATTTGGGCCAGGACTATGTGATGGATAGCAGTAATTTAAGTACTGAACCACAGCGAAATAAGATTAGATTAGAAGTCGTGCCTTTGCTTGAGACTATTAATCCGCAGGCTGTTTCTGCCATTAATCGTAGCGCAGAATACTTGTTGCAGGCAGAAAAATTACTGAAATCATCGGTATCTGCTGAACTACAGCATTACCGGATAAATGATAATACGTTCCGTCGCGAGATGGTTAGATCCGAATACGGAGGTCTTCTGCTGCACGAATGGTTGAATTCGAAAGGATTTCATTCTGCCTTGTTGGAACAGGTGCTGAGTGTGGCTAGTTCCGATGCTACGGGAAAATGTATATGCAGTGCATCGCATACACTTTGGATAGATAGAGACCAACTGATTTGTGCTGAAAATGAGGAAGAAACGGATATGCCCAATTGGGTGATTTCCCGTTTTCCTGTCGGTGAAATCAGCCTAAAACGTGATTCACGAGAAGCGTGGCTGGATGCGGCTAAAGTCTATTTTCCGCTAACTCAGCGGAAGGTGGCTGCTGGAGACAGGTTTGTTCCTTTGGGTATGAAAGGCAGCAAATTGGTGAGCGACTTCATGACAGACCGCAAGTTCTCACCTTTGCAGAAACTTCGTCAGACAGTCCTGGTTGATGCAAAGGGCAGAATAGTGTGGCTGGTTGGACAGCGCATTGACGACCGGTTTAAGTGTAGTGAGCAAACTACAGAAGTGATAAGAATAAAAATTGATTAGTATAATGAGTTCATTTTCAAAAAGATTGTTGATTGGCTTGGCTGTTGCTGGCCTTTCATTTCCTGCATTTGCACAGCAGGAGTTGCCGGAGTATATTCAGGCTCGTCAGTGGACACCTGATGTGGCAGAGAACATGTTGTTTTCTTACACCATCCGCCCAAACTATTTCCCAGAATCTGCAAATTTCTGGTATGAGTTCCAAACTACCCAGGGGAAAAAATGGTATATCGTAGAACCTGCTTTGCGCAGTAAGCGCCCATTGTTCGACAATGATGACATGGCAGCACAGCTTACCTTGATGACAGGTGATCCTTACGATGCTCAACATCTGCCTATAAAGGGCTTAAAATTGAAGAAGGATGACCCTTCAACATTTACTTTCACATTAGGAACTCAAGATTTTGAATATCAGTATAAATCGAATAAGTTGACTAAGGTAGGAAAGACTACTTCACCACGTGAATGGGGTAATATCTCTCCTGATAAGAAGACCGTAGTTTATGGCAAGAACTACAATCTATATATGGTATCATACGATGATTACCAGAAGTTGCTTAAGAACCCAAAGGATTCAACTGCCAATGAGATTCAGTTGACTACTACAGGTGTGAAAGACTTCAGTTTCCAGTCTATGCCAGGCTCTACCTATAGTGATGGTGGTCCGGTTAAGGACAATAGCGGCAACCGCAGTAGAGCGAACGGTATGTGGTCACCTGATAGTAAACACTTCGTTCAAGTGGTATCTGACGAACGTGCCGTTAAGGATTTGTGGGTAGTAAATGCCCTTTCACAACCACGTCCTACATTACAGACCTATAAATACCAGATGCCTGGTGAGGAAGGTGAGATACCTCATCTGTATGTGTTTGAGATGAGTAACCGTCAGATGAAAGAAGTTAAGACTGGCGGTTATCCTCAGCAATTCATCCGCCTGGTAAGTGGAAAGAGCGGTTATGGTGCTGCTTCATGGAATGGACAGGATAACTCATTCTATGTTACTCGTTTGAGTCGTGATATGAAACGTTTGGATATCTGTACTTATACCATTGGTGAGGATTCTATACGTGCCATCGTGAAGGACCGTTCCAATACATATATTGATAGCAAGAGCTTGATTACATTAAACAAGGGCAACGAATTTATCCAGTGGAGCGAGCGTGACGGTTGGGCACACCTGTACCTCTATGATAATATGGGTAATCTGAAAAGCCGTCTGACAAAGGGACCTTGGCATGTTCAGAGCATTGTGGGAGTTGACGAGTCATCACGCACCGTTTATTTTACCGCTTGCGGACGTGAGAAGGACGATACCACTCCATATTATGAGCATTTGTATCGTGTAGGTCTGGATGGCAGTGGTTTGAAGCTGATTACCGCTGGCGATTTTTACCATCTTACTTATATGGACAGCAAGTATCAGTATGCCGTAGATAACTACAGCCGTGTAAATACTGTTCCTGCTATTTGTCTGTATAACAATCAGGGTGTGAAGATTATGGATCTGGAAACTGCCGATATGAGCCAGTATTTTGCTCACGGATATAAATTCCCAGAACCTTTTAAGGCCAAGGCTGCTGACGGCGTGACCGACTTGTATGGTGTAATCTATAAGCCATTTGACTTTGATTCTACTAAGGTTTATCCTATTATTAACTATGTTTATCCTGGTCCTCAGCAGGAGAGTACCAACTACCGTTTCTGTCCGATGAATCCACGTACCGACCGTTTGGCTCAGGCTGGTTTTATCGTCATGACAGTAGGTCATCGCGGTGGTGCTCCTGAGCGTAGCAAGTGGTATCACAACTACGGTTATGGTAATCTGCGCGATTATCCTTTGGCTGATCATAAGGCCGTTACCGAGCAGCTTTGCGCTCAGTATCCTTATATGGATGTTACCCGTGTGGGTATCCACGGTCATTCCGGTGGTGGTTTCATGTCTACTGCTGCCATGTTCCTGTATCCAGATTTCTTCAAGGCTGCCGTATCATGCGCCGGAAACCATGACAACAATATCTATAATGTGACATGGAGCGAGCGCCATCATGGTGTGACTGAGGTAGTGGATAAGGATGGAAACGTGAAATTTAATATCCATGTACCTGTAAATCAGGAACTGGCTAAGAACCTGAAGGGTCATTTGCTGCTGATTCATGGTGATGTGGATGACAATGTGCATCCGGGTAATACTACCCGTGTGGTTAATGAGCTGATTAAGGCTGGAAAGCGTTTTGATATGTTGATGATTCCAGGCAAGCAGCATCATTTCGAGGATTACAACGAATATTTTTATTGGAAGATGGTGGACTATTTCTCTGAACATCTGAACGGTAATCGTGAGAAGACCACCGATATTAAGGGAATAAAACTGGGCAATTGGTTCCAGGGCTATCAGGACTAATTTACAGTTGATAATTGAAAATTAGGGTTTTAAACGAATGAAAGAAATAAAGGCCCTCTTAGAGTCCGATCCCCGCATCGCTGAGGGAAAAGGAAAGAACATTATACCTCCTCCAGAGCGTGAACCGTTGTGGAAAGGCTATATCGAGAAGTTCCGTGATCCACTGATTATTGTTTTGTTGGTGGTTTTCGTCTTCTCGGTCGGTGTTGCTTTGTATGAGATTTCACAAGGAGGGGAACTA
>JAZQPA010000191.1:0-6570 GCA_045628125.1 Bacteroidaceae bacterium | reverse complement strand
TTCTTTGTTGTGGGTATATTACGGTTTCCCAACCAGTTCTTACGAGAACCAGAACGTTGAGGTGGTTCGCAACCGCATTGGCGAGGTAATGGGTGCCGAGGATCAGACCGAGGTGGATTGCGCTTGCGGTATTCCTGATTCAGGTGTAGGTATGGCATTGGGTTATGCTATGGGCCACAAGTGTCCTTACATGCGTGCCATCAGCAAGTATACTCCTACATGGCCACGCTCATTTACTCCTCCTACTCAGGATATGCGTAATCTGGTGGCTAAGATGAAGCTGATTCACAACCAGGATGTGCTGAAGGGCAAGCGTGCTGTGTTCTGTGACGACAGTATCGTTCGCGGTACCCAGTTGCGTGACAACACCCAGGTTCTGTTCGACTCTGGTCTGAAGGAGGCTCACATGCGTATCTCTTGTCCTCCATTGATTTACGGTTGCCCATTCATCAACTTCACCTCTTCAAAGAGCGATATGGAGCTGATTACCCGCAGAATCATTCAGGACTTCGAGGGCGATGCCAACAAGAACCTGGAGAAGTATGCCACAACCGGTACTCCAGAGTACGAGCGTATGGTGGAGGAAATCCGCAAGCGTCTGAAGCTGACTACCCTGAAGTTCAGCAGCTGCGAGACCTTGATCGAGGCTATCGGCCTGCCAAAGGATATGGTATGTACTCACTGCTTCGATGGCAGTAGCGCTTATACCCTGGAGCAGGAAAATCCACAGTCAAACACCTTGTTTGACGAAGTAAAGGAATAAATAGCGTATAATAATGGATAATTAAGGAATGGGAAAGAGCATAATTTGTTCTTTTCCATTTCTTTTTGTACATTTGCACACGATTTAGTATAAGATTTTTTTAACAGGTAAAAGATAACAGTAAATTCAGGTGGATTTTTACGATTTAGACTTGGAAGATTGCGTACTTGACGCGCTTGACGCAATGAACTTCCAGACATGTACTCCCGTACAGGAACATACTATTCCCGTCATCTTGGACGGACACGACCTTATTGGTGTAGCTCAAACCGGAACCGGAAAGACGGCAGCCTATCTGTTGCCCGTCATCAGCATGCTTTCACAGGGTGGATATCCTGAGAAGAAGATCAACTGTCTCATCATGTCGCCTACCCGAGAGTTGGCTCAGCAGATTGATCAGGCCATGGAGGGTTTCTCGTATTTTGTTCCCGTAAGTAGTGTAGCTGTCTATGGCGGCAACGATGGTATCCGTTATGCCCAGGAGCTGCGCAGCATGGAGATGGGTGCCGATATAGTCATTGCCACTCCGGGACGACTCATCAGTCACCTTAGCCTAGGTAATGTGGACCTCAGTCAGGTGTCATTCTTCATTCTGGACGAGGCCGACCGTATGCTGGACATGGGTTTCTATGACGACATCATGCAGATTGTCAAGCACTTGCCAAAGGACCGTCAGACCATCATGTTCTCGGCCACCATGCCTCAGGAGATTCAGAAACTGGCCAAGACCATCCTGAATGATCCGGTTGAAGTGAAACTAGCAGTCAGCAAACCGGCCGAGAAAATCCGCCAATCGGCTTTTATCTGTTATGAGGTTCAGAAACTGAAGCTTATCGAACACCTGTTCAAGGGCACCAAACCCGAGCGTGTCATCATCTTTGCCGGCAGTAAGATGAAGGTAAAGGAAGTCACCAAGGCCCTGAGACGCCTGAAGATGGATGTGGCCGAGATGCATAGCGACCTTACTCAGGCCGAGCGCGATGAGGTGATGCACAAGTTCAAGAACAATCATGTAGCCATTCTGGTTGCCACCGATATTGTAGCCCGTGGAATTGACATTGACGATATCACCATGGTCATCAACTACGATGTGCCTCACGATGCCGAGGATTATGTACACCGAATCGGCCGTACTGCACGAGCCAATCGTGACGGTCGTGCCATCACTTTCGTCAGTCAGGACGAGCAGAGAAGTTTCCGCTTCATCGAGAAGTTCCTGGAAAAAGAGGTAGAGAAGGAACCCGTACCTGCTGAGTTTGGAGAAGTTCCAGAATATACCGGCCAGCGTGTAAAGAAAGACGGCAAGAAGAACGATAAGAAGAAAGACAGAAAGGGCGATAAGAAAAAGGATGCTCCAAAGAACGGCAATCAGAAAGAAGGCCAGAATAAAGACAATAAGGGTAACCGCGGTAACCGTGATAACCGCCATAAAAAAGGAAATAAGCCTCAGGCTCAGAAACCTGCCGGTGAGCAGAAACCTGCTGAGAATCAGAGACCTGAACTGGCTTCAAAACCAGAAGCTCAGCCCAAGCAGGACTTTAAGCCTATAGCTGAACAGCCTAAAGTGGAACAGCCGGTTGCCACAGCACCAGTAGCAGAAGGTTCAGAACAGCCCAAGCCTAAAAAGAAAAGAAGATATTACCATCATAAAAAGAAAGAAGCATAAAAGAGCTGAATAGGTACACAAGTGGTTTCATGCCCCTTGTGTACTTTTTATAAGATACAAACCTTAAAAAACAAGTCTTAATAATAACATGAAAAAACTGATTATTGGCGGAATCTGTGCTTTGGCATTGTATTCCTGCTCCCAGAAACCGGCCGTTCCAACCGTCACGCTGGACGAGTTGCGTGCCAATTTCCAGAATCCTCCTCAGGAGGCACGCCCTCAGGTGTGGTGGCATTGGATGAACGGAAACATCACAAAAGACGGAATTTACAAGGATCTGACTTGGATGAAACGCATCGGATTAGGTGGTTTCCACCATTTCGATGCCGGTACCAGCATTACTCCGCAAATTGTGGAGAACCGACTGATTTACATGGATGAAGGATGGAAAGATGCCTTCAACTATGCCATTCATCTGGCCGATAGTCTGGGCTTGGAAATGACCATTGCCAGTGCTCCCGGATGGAGCTCGACTGGTGGCCCATGGGTAGAGCCAAAGAATGCCATGAAGAAGTTGGTTTGGCGCGAGACTGCCGCATCCGGCAAAAAACTGGACTTGCAACTGCCTGAGCCTTATAAGACTACTGGCCGTTACCAGAACATGCCACTTAGCGGAAGTGTGCTGAGTGGACCTGATGACAATCCTGATCAGTATTACGAGGATATTGCTGTAATCGCAGTCAAACTGCCCGATGGCGAACTGTCGCAGGAAGAGATGAAAGCCCAGTTGACCGCCTCAAGTGAGGGATTCACCTTAGCTTCCATGACTGATGGCGATCTGGCCAATAGCACCATGCTGATGGCTCATCCATCAGGCAGAGCCTGGATTCAGTACCAGTACCCCGAGGCCCAGACCATCAAGAGTGCTACCGTTTGCGCCAAGGGTAATGACATGCATCTGCAGTATTCTCAGGATGGCAGCAACTGGCAGGATATCTGTGCCGTAATCCCAAGTGATGTGACTGTCACTACAGTCGACTTCCAGCCGGTTACCGCTCCTTATTTCAGACTCACCATGGCAAATCCGGTTGAAACTCCGGGTATGTACGGCATAATGCCACCCACTCCACCAGCTCCCGGAACCGATGTTTCCGAGTTCAAGCTCTATCCATACACCCGAGTCCATCTGGCTGAGGATAAGGCCGCTTTCACCTTCGCCTTTGATGTGCTGAATCAGCCTACTCCTACTATCGGAAAGGAGACTTTCGCCAGCGTGGATGACGTATATGATGTGACTGATAAGGTAAAGGATGGTCATCTCACTTGGGATGCTCCAACCGATGGAAAATGGTGTGTGTACCGCTTCGGATTCTCTCTGACAGGTAAGAAGAATCATCCGGCACCTGCCGAGGCAACCGGTCTGGAAGTGGATAAACTGGACCCTATCGCTTGGAACGATTATTTCCATAACTATCTGGATATGTACAAGAAAGCCAGCAACGGCATGATGGGTGAAAAGGGTATCCGCTATGTGCTGACCGATAGTTATGAGGCCGAACTGATGACCTGGACACCAGCCATGATGCAGGAGTTCCAGAAACGCCACGGCTACTCCATGCTCAGTTATCTGCCCGCTCTGGCTGGTCGCGTTATCGCCTCTCCTACCCAGACCGATGGTTTTCTGAAGGATTGGCGCGAGACTTTGGGTGAACTGATCAGCGAGAACTACGACCGCCTTTCGGTTATTGCTAAAAACGATTATGGCATGAAGGGCCGTTACACCGAGAGTCATGAGAACGGACGCGCATACATTGGCGATGGCATGGACCTGAAGGCTACAGCCGAGATTCCGATGAGTGCCATGTGGATGAATGCCGAGTGGCTGGAGCACGCTTCTACCGATTTGAAGGATTATGACCGCACCCGTTACCAGATGGATGATAAGGAGAGTTCGTCTGTGGCACACATTTACGGACAGAACATTGCTGCTGCCGAGTCCATGACTGCCATGGGAATGGGTGGTTCTGCTTATACTTTCTGGCCAGGCAACCTGAAGCAGGTGGCCGATCTGATTCTGTCGGAAGGTGTGAACCGTATTGTGGTTCACGAGAGTGCCCATCAGCCTTTGGATAGCCACAAACCCGGATTGAGCCTGATGAGTACCGGCCAGTGGTTCAACCGCCATGAGGTATGGGCCGAGCAGGCCAAGGCTTGGGTAGATTATCTGTCACGAAGCAGTTATATGCTGCAGCAGGGACAGCATGTGGCCGATGTGCTGGTTTACTATGGCGAGGATACCAATATCACCAAACTGTATGAGAGCCATCACGGTCCTTCGGTTCCAGCCGGTTACCAGTACGATTTCTGCAGCCCTAACACTTTGCTGAATGTAATCGATTGGAATCAGGGCCACTATCAGTCTAAGGCAAGCACCATGAAATACAAGGTATTATGGCTGGATAAGAATGTAGATTACATGTCCAATAAGATTCTCCGCAAACTGGCTCAGATGGCCAAGGCTGGAGCTGTGATTGCCGGAGGAAAGCCTGTTCATCCAGCCGGAGCAGCCGATGATCCTGCCGAGTTCGAGCAGTTGGTCAATGCAATCTGGGGAAGCGGTCTGAAGAATGTATCTACCGGCATTGACCTGAAGCAGGTGCTGCAGCAACAGGGAATCGCTCCTGATTTCGATACCGCAACGGCTGGTATGCGCTACCTGCATCGCGACTGTGGTAACATTCAGATTTACTGGGTCAACAAGCCATCGCTGGAGCAGGAGAACGTAACCGCCACCTTCCGAGTTACCGGTCTGAAGCCACAGATCTGGCATCCGGAAACGGGAGTTATGGAGGATGCCTCATATTCAATTACCGAGCAGGGAACTACCGTACAAATTCCTATGGTTCAGGACGATGCCGTATTTGTAGTGTTCGGTGAGAAGGCCAATGAAACGAATGTCACCCTTCCTCAGGCTGTGGAAAAGGAGTTGTCCGCTACCCCAGCAGAATGGGTTGTTCAGTTCCAGGAAGGCCGTGGAGCCCCAGAGAGCATCACCCTAACCGAACTGTCCGACTTGAGCCAGCATGCTGATGCAGGAGTGAAGTTCTTCAGCGGCTTAGCCACCTATACCACTACCCTCAATGTGGAGAAGTTGGAAGGTGACAAACAGTACCTGGATTTGGGTGAAGTAGGTGTAATGGCTGATGTGAAAGTCAACGGCCAATCCCTCGGAATCGTATGGAAAAAGCCATACCGCATTGATGTAACCGGAGCTTTGAAAGCCGGTGAGAACCAGCTCACTATCGAAGTGGCCAACCTCTGGAGAAACCTTCTGATTGGTGACAAGCAGCCGGGAGCTACTCCAGTCACCTTCACCGACATGCCCTACTACTTCGGTATGGAACCTCTGCTCCCAACCGGTCTTATCGGTCCGCTGAAACTGATAGCAAAATAAGTGACATTAAAAGTAATAAATAAAGGCTGAGATTATGTCTCAGCCTTTATTTCAACAGTTTCTTTGCTGCTTTTTCCGCCTTTTTCCGGTCTTTATCAGTAAATTCCGCATTCCGGAAAGTACCCGCTCTTTCTATGGTAGCCACGGTTTTGAAACCGCTCCAACCTAATATTTCCTTAAGCGCCTTGATTACTCCCCGGCTCTGGTTGGCCAGGATATTGAACGGCCACATGGTGCTGCACGAACTCACCAGCACGCACCTTTTCCCTTTGTGCATGGGAACAGGAATGGCCAATTTATTCTCCCCCATCATGCCATACACCATTCGGTCGAACAGCAGTTTCAGTTGCCCGGGCATGTTACCCCAGTAGCAGGGAGCCCCCACCACCAAGGCATCACACCATTGTATCATCTTCAGCACCCGTTGAGCGTCATCCTCCGGAAGCACACAGTTGTGAGTAGACCTGCACTTCATACACGCCATACAAGGTCTGACCTGAAGATTCTTCACGTTAACAAACTGAACCTCAGCTCCATTACCTTCCAGACTTGAATGTATGACTTCCAGGTATTGTGAAATAACCCCTTTGGGCCGGGGAGAAGCATTTATGATCAGTACTTTCACTTTACTTGCTCTCCCACTCGTTAAACTGGGCAGTCATCAGCTTTACAGCCTTCTCCAGAGGCTCGCCACGGAAACCATGACCTGCACCCTCTATCTTCTCCAGTCGCGCATCCGGGAAAACA
>JAZQPA010000190.1:0-3978 GCA_045628125.1 Bacteroidaceae bacterium | reverse complement strand
CCGGTCATCAGTGTAGCTCCACTGAATGGAATCTCCAGACGTCTGCTGAAAATCTTATTCTGTATAGACACCGCACCTGCATTGCCGGGCACTGGTACATCTTTTTCAAAGAATACACCGAAGGGGGCAGTCACCTCGTTTGCACCATAGGCATTGTTGTCACAGCGGTGAAAATCATCGATGAAAAAGATCAGCGACTTGCCACCACCAACCTGATTAGTCAGTGCCTTGCGCTCTACTGCGGTAAGATTCTTCTGTAACTTATTGCTCAGTGGCGATGTCATAAGTACCAGGTCAATATCCTTGAGCAGTTCAGGACTCAATTCCTGATTCTGATTCACCACCAGCTCCACACCCAGTTCATGCATCATACGGGTGTAAGCCGGTATCAGATAAGGATAGGTTTCGTAACCCTTGAAGGTATCGGTACACTGGCTATGGGACAAGTCGAAAAGCACTCTTTTGGCTGATGCAGGAAGTGGTTTCAAAATATCCTTCAGGTCGGCGGAAAGAAACTGTTTCACCTCTGGCCATGTCTTTTTAAACTTCTCATCTCCCGGCACCACCTTCAGCGGACAATGCAAGTGAGCATCGGCAGGTTGCTCACCGCCCACAGATATGATTCTATCTACATACTGAGGATAGAGTTCCGAAGTCAGACAGGCAGTAGCCAGTTCCTCGCCAAACGCCAGAATCTGAATAGGCATACGGGTGGTCTTAGTGGCCTCGGTCATCAGTTTCATCACTTTCTGCTCCAGGGTCAGCGTATCGGCATGTTCACCCAATTCAGGAGTCATGATATTTACTCCCTGTTGTTTCAGTTCATCGGTATAGCTGGATGTATTATAACGGCTGTCGGCCGACGGATTGGAAAGGAGCAACACCCACTGTCCATGACTCTCAGGCAATGCATAACCCATCATGCTCATACACATCATGACGGTAATAAGGAATAGTTTCTTTAACATGTTATATCAATAGTTTTTTATTCAATAATCAAGGTACGGTTATTCTTACGAGGTTTAGGTTTAGGGTACTCGCCAAGGGGATAGCCTAAAGTAACAAAGCAACGGGCAATCATGTCTTCGGGAATGTTCCAGTCACGAAGCAGGCGCTCACCCTCGGCATTGGCAAAGGTCTGCTCGCCACGGGCCACAATGCAACTGCCCAATCCCAATTCCGTGGCCATAAGTATCATGTTAGTGGCTATGCAATAGGCATCGGGAACGGCATAATAGAAATTCTTCTGTGAGAAGATGACCGCCACACAGGGAGCGCCATAGAAACCGCTCATGATGCTCGGGTCATCGATGATGGAAGGTTGATCGGCACTGACATAACGACCCGCCAAACGGCTGCGATCCATGCATGCCACATTCATCCGCCCTATCTGCTCCACTAAACGGGCATCACGTATGCCCATCACCATCGAACGCTGGCCACCTCCGGCATTCGGAGCATGAATACCTGCCTCTATAATCTGTTCCAGGCATTCACGGGGAATCTGCTTTTCGGCATATTTACGGATAGAGCGACGGTATTTGATCAGTTCCTGCAGGTTCATACTTCTTTCCAGCATTGAGGGTCGGCAGCAAAGAAGGAATGATGGTAGCCGTATGCCACGGCAGGACAACCACGGCAGAAACGCAACAGCTCGCACCTACTGCACTTCTCCATCTTCTCATGCTGACGATATACATTATATTTTTCTCCGGTAAAGATGTCATACAACGGAGTCACCACCTCAGCGGTACCGTTGTCAAACAGACGCCCGACAGGAGAATCGAAACGGCGGCAAGCCATGACCTGACCGGTTGGCAGAATGGTAACATGACAGTTGGCACAGTTGCATCCGTCATAAACCACATCTTTCTCCAATTCCTCAGGAATCCTGAAGAGGCCTTTCTCATACAGGAACAACGTCCAAAGGTGATCCTTAAGGTTGAATGTGGTGTTACTGTCCTTATAACGCTCATAACGTTCCCAAAGCACCTCCAGCAGATTTCTGTATTCCTGTGGTTCTATGTGCGTACGTTCGCTGATGGCCTTCTCCTTCGATGTGGGGCAATAACGTCCGAATGCGAAGATATCCACCTGATGCTGTACCACCAGATCCACAATTTCCGGAATCTCATGAATGTTCGTTCCGCTCACGGTAGTCATTACAGCACAGTGAATGCCCGCCTCCCGGATCAGCCGGATGGCATTCAGTGTGGCGTCGAACGACCCCGGCTTACGTATCATGTCATGTGTCTCTCGCAATCCGTCAATGCTCAACTGGTATTTACGGCAACCAAATGATTTCAACCGTTGGCATACCTCGGGAGTGAGATGAAAAGGATTCCCCATCAGGGTGAATGGAATACCCTGCCCGTGCAGCACCTCCAGCAAATCCCAGAACCGGCTGTGCAGTATAGGGTCACCTCCTGTGATATAGAAATATGGCAGACGGTTCATGCGCTCGCACATCTTCCTGCAAGTGTCCAGAACAGCCATCAGGCGTTCCCAGGGCATCTCTACCAGTTTAGGGTGTCCCTCACTGAATATGTAGCAGTGCTCGCACCGCTGGTCACAGGCATCGGTAATGTGCCACTGAAAAGCAAAGTATTCCATTCTCCAGTTTTTAGTGTTGATTACTTCTCACCAGCACCGCATGCTGTACCGCAAGCTGCAGGCTTTTCCTCCTTGTCGCCTGCGCCACAAGCTGTACCACATGCTGCAGGTTTTTCCTCTGCAGGTTTGTCTGCAGTTCCACATGCAGCACCGCAAGCTGCAGGCGTCTCTGCCTCAGCACGCAGAATAGCCTGTGCGCTGTGGCCGAAAATGAATTCACTTGAACGTTTCATCGTTTAATTTTTTTGAGATTAGTATTTTTGTCCGTTGCAAAATTTAACTACCTTTGCACTGTTTCAAAGTAAAAGGTACTTTCATTTTGCAAGTACAAAGATAGTGTATCTTTCAGTTCCATACAAGAGGGGATAAATTACTCACTTACTTACCTTTTGGTCGGAATTGGAATTATCAGGAAGTTATACGGCAAAAAAAGTTCAGAAAAGATGAAAAATAATTCTAAAGCCCCAAAGACCCAGATGCCCGCAAACGGCATTCTGGCTCCCGACTACCCCACCTGTCCGTTCCGGAACATCATTACCCGCTTTGGTGACAAGTGGTCACTACTCATCCTGTATGTGCTGAATGCCAGTGCAGAACCTCTTCGTTTCAGCGAACTGGAGAAGAGCATTCCCGACATCTCCTCCCGTGTGCTTTCCTCCTGCCTGCGCACCCTGGAGGCCGATGACCTTATCTCACGCAAGGTGTATCCGGTAGTGCCTCCAAAGGTGGAATACTCGCTTACGGAAACCAGCCTTTCGCTCGTTCCACACTTGCAGGCCCTGACGGGTTGGGCCATAGAGCACTTTGACCATGTAATCGAGCATCGGGCTAAGTACAACAAAAAGGTCAGAAATCAAAAGTAATGATAAAGAATCTGACATTAAAAATAACATGAACTATTCATCTGATAAAATAATGTATGAAAGAAATACGTATAGATTGCAGCAAGCAGACACCAGAGGAACTGGCTCTTGCCAAGGAACAGGCACAGACGTTGTTCAAGCTGAACCACACCATGCCTTATACAGAAGAATATGACGCCCTTGTGAAAAATCTTTTCCCTACTATAGGAGAAGGCAGCCGTGTGAACACGCCTTTGACAGGTGTACGGTTCCATGAGGTGAAGATTGGCAAGAACTGCGTCATCATGAACGGCTGTCTGATGATGTCTGCCGGTGGCATAGTCATCGAAGACGAAGCCATGATTGCCGCCAACTGCCAACTGATTTCAAACAACCACGACCTTGAAAACCGTTGGGTGATTACATGTAAACCTGTACACATCGGCAAGAGAGCATGGATTGGTGCAGGTGCAACCATTCTTCCTGGTGTAACAATCGGTGACAATGCCGTTGTAGGTGCAGG
>JAZQPA010000189.1:0-14228 GCA_045628125.1 Bacteroidaceae bacterium | reverse complement strand
CAGATTATGCTCAACATTGTTCAGGAGCAGTATAACGTTCAGCAGATTGCAGCCCTGCTGATGGCCATCCAGACACGCGGTGCCACCGTGGATGAGCTGTTAGGTTTCAGACAGGGCTTACTGGAGACCGGCAAGTACATGGATTTCAGCGAGTATGACACACTGGATATAGTAGGAACAGGCGGCGACGGCAAAAACACCTTCAATATCTCGACCTGCTCTGCCTTTGTAGTGGCCGGCGCAGGTTATAAGGTAACCAAACATGGAAACGGCGGCAGTTCATCGGTAAGCGGTGCCAGCAATGTTCTGGCAGGTCACGGCGTTAAGTTCAGCGATGACCTGGATGTACTGAAAAAGAGCCTGGAAGAGACCAACATCTGTTACTTCCATGCACCCCTGTTCGCCTATGGCATGAAATTCGTAGGCCCTACACGCAAGGCATTGGGTGTGCCAACCTGTTTCAACCTGCTGGGCCCTCTGGTTAACCCTTGCCACCCTAAGTTTTCGTTGCATGGCACAGCCAATCAGGAGCAGTTGCGTCTGTACACCAACATTCATCAGCGTATCGGCGACACCTATGGCGTTGTGACCAGTTACGACGGATATGACGAGATCTCACTGACCAGCGGTTTCAAAATTACCACCAACAACTTTGAGAAGGTATTTACTCCTAAGGATTTGGGATTCAACTATATTGAACAATCAGACATCTACGGTGGCGAGACCCCTGAAGAGGCCATGAAGATTTTCGACAGTGTACTGGATGGCACATCTACCGAGGCTCAGAAGAACGTAGTGTTGGCCAATGCGGCTTGCGCCATCAGCGTATTGGACCGCAACCTGTCTGTTGAGGATTCAGTGGGTATTGCCCGTGAATCATTGGAAAGCGGAAAGGCCCTGAACTGCCTGAAGAAGTTTGTAGAACTGAACAGTTGATTATGGCTGATATATTAGAACAGATAGTAGCCCGTAAGCGTCAGGAACT
This sequence comes from Bacteroidaceae bacterium, assembly GCA_045628125.1. Classification (GTDB taxonomy): domain Bacteria; phylum Bacteroidota; class Bacteroidia; order Bacteroidales; family Bacteroidaceae; genus Minthousia. Next base: position 13,243 of record JAZQPA010000189.1, on the reverse strand, counting down.
GGAACAGCAGAAGCAACAGCTTTCCTTCAGTGAACTGGCATCGCAGGTGGAATACCGCCTGTCGCACCGTTCATGCGGAGATGCAGTGAAGAGAAGCATGCGCCAATCGCTGGCCGACTCTCCTTCGGGTATTATTGCTGAGTTCAAACGCAAGTCGCCTTCCAAAGGATGGATCAAGGAGGAAGGACGGGTGGACGTGGTGGTTCCCGGTTACGAGCAAGCCGGAGCATCGGCCTGCAGTATCCTGACCAATGAGTACTACTTTGGCGGTCATTTGAACTTCATTGAAAAGGTGCGCCCAATGGTTAACCTTCCCCTGCTGCGCAAGGAATTCATCGTAGACGAGTACCAGTTGCTTGAAGCCTGTATGGTGGGTGCCGATGCGGTACTGCTGATTGCAGCCGATCTGACTGTTCAGGAGTGCAAGACACTGGCCCGCACCAGCCATGAATTAGGGTTGGAAACCCTATTGGAGATTCATCAGGAGAACGAATTGGATTACCTGAACGACTGCATAGATATGGTAGGTGTGAACAACCGCAATCTGGGCACCTTTGTAACACAGGTAGAGAACTCGTTCCGTCTGGCAGAAAAACTGCCTGCAGACATGCTGAAGGTAAGCGAAAGCGGAATCTCGAATGCAGAGACCGTCAGAGAATTGCGCCAAGCCGGTTTCCGCGGATTTCTGATTGGAGAGTGCTTCATGAAGACCGCCAATCCGGCAGAATCATTGAAAATGTTTATTGAACAAGTTACGCGTTAAGTTATGAAAATCATCAAAGTGTGCGGTATGCGCGAAGCACAGAACATTCAGGAGGTTGAAGCACTGGGTGTAAACTGGATGGGATTTATTTTTTATCCCAAATCGTCCCGTTATGTGACCGAGGTTCCGGAGTATCTGCCAGAGCATGTGCGCAGAATAGGTGTTTTTGTGGATGCCACCGTTGAAGAAATTGCCGACAAGGTCATCCGTTTCGGTCTGAACGGCATCCAGTTGCACGGACACGAATCACCCTCTTTCTGCGGAAGTCTGCCGGGAAAAATCGGCAAGATCATGTATGAGAAAACCGGTGAGGCACGGCCGCTGTTCCTGATAAAGGCATTCAGCATAGCCCGCGGTTCAGACTTTGATGCAGTAAGCCAATACGACGGCACCTGCCAGTACTACCTGTTCGACACCAAGTGTGACACCGTGGGGGGAAGCGGACGTAAATTTGACTGGCGCCTGCTGAATCTTTATACCGGGTTTGCCCCATTTATTCTGAGTGGAGGTATTGATGAGAACAGTCTGGAAGACATCAAGAGCCTGTGTCATCCCCGGTGGATGGGCATCGATCTGAACAGCCGCTTTGAGAGTGCTCCGGCACTGAAAGATACTGAGAAACTTAAACCGTTTATCGATAACTTTAGAAAACATATTGAATTATGAATAGAATAAACCAATTGTTCCAGGACAAAAAAGAGGGAATCCTGTCACTGTATTTCTGTGCAGGCCACCCTACCCTGGAGGGAACCAATGATGTGATACGCACCTTAGCCCAGAAAGGCATAGATATGATTGAGGTAGGTGTTCCATTCAGTGACCCAATGGCCGATGGCCCTGTGATTCAGGATGCTGCCACTAAGGCACTGAAGAACGGCATGAGTCTGCGTCTGCTGTTCAGCCAGTTGGCAACCATCCGTCAGGAAGGTGTGACCATTCCCCTGGTTCTGATGGGTTACCTGAACCCAATCATGCAGTACGGTTTTGAGGCCTTCTGCCAAAGTTGTGTGAAATGCGGAATAGACGGAGTGATTATTCCTGACCTGCCATTCCGTGATTATCAGGAAGAGTTCAAACCTATTGCCGACCGCTATGACATCCGCATCATCATGCTGATTACTCCAGAGACCAGTGATGAGCGCATCCGATTCATTGACGAGCATACTGACGGCTTTATCTATATGGTAAGCTCTGCGGCCATCACAGGTGCCCAGAAAGAATTCAACGAAGCCAAGCAGGCTTATTTCCAGCGCATCAACGGCATGAGTCTGAAGAATCCACGCATGATTGGTTTCGGTATCAGCAACAAGCAGACCCTGGAGTCAGCACAAAGCAATGCTGCAGGAGCCATCATCGGTTCTAAGTTTGTGTCGCTGATGGACGAGATGAAAGATCCGGGACAAGCGCTTGACAAACTGTACGATCTGCTTAAAGAATAAAAAAATGGAGGATGGTTACTTGACGTAACCATCCTCTATCAGTTTCTTACGGATTTCCTGTAAACGGCGGAAGTAACCACCAAAATACAAATCTTCCTGATGATCGTAAGCCACCTCTATCAGATAATCCACTGTAAGCGGCAAATGCAGGAAATTGCAATAGTTGTTAAGTTGCAATGTAGGCGGCAGCTCAGCCTTATGCTGAGCAAACCACTCGTTCATCTCATCCACTTCCTGACGGGTATAGGGCAGTGGTCTTTTATATTTTCGTCTGGGTGGTTTCATTCTTCTTCGTTTTTCATATTTCCAAAATCATAATACCACCAATAGGTGGTTCCAAAATCCTCTCCAGCCAGGTTTGAAGCCGCATTATCGTCCTGACCCTGCCGCATGGCAGCCTGATAATCCTCGTAGTTGGTTTCCTGAATGATGTTATGGTAAGGCAACTCCGGGCGGAAACGGTGGCGGTACAGAATCAGTGCCTCCTGGTAGTAACGCGGATAATCAATACTGTCTGAAATTTCCTGAATCTTATTCAGTTCCTCGACAAATTCAGGCAACTTGCGTTCCAACAGCAAGGCAGCCAACAGATAATCCTTGGCCAATGGTTTACGCTGCTTCTCCGACTTGTCCAACCACTGCAGGAACATCAATGCCGTGGTGGTACGAGCCGATGGATAAGCGCCCAACCGGAAATAAAGGCTATCAGGTGAATATAACAAGCGTAAACTGTCAGCACGGTTCAGTAATAAACCTTCGGCTCCATAGAGTTGCGGATAGTTGAACAGTTTATCACCCAACACGCCCTCGTAGGCCATGGCTACGGCACGCAAGGCTGTGGTAGTCTGATTTACTTTGGGAGAATACTTGCCGATAGTCAGAGCCTTCTGATAATCACCACGGGCAATGGCATATTCAATCTCCACCTGGTTGTGCAGTTCCTTCTCGGTATAACTGAGAGAACAGGTGAAGATGAAGGACAACATCATAATGATGGCATTGGGCAATAACAGTCGGATTTCCCAACCATACCCCCGCTGGGAGGTAAACGGTGCTGTGCCACGCAGAGTGAAAGCCACAACAAAATAAACCAGCAGGGCTAAAGGCACACCAACCTTCAACGGAGTGATGCTGGCACCCGTGTAAAGAGTGGAATCAGCATAAGTCAATGCTGCCAAAAGCAGAAATGAAGGAAAGAAACTCAGCGCATACCACTCTCCCCTGAGACGGGTAATGGAATTAAGCAATAACTGCACAAGCCACAGCACCACCGTCAGCACCAAAGCACCTATAGGTGGGAAATAGACCGTCTGTCCATGCGAGAGAATGTGCTGAGCCATACCCAGCATGCCTCCCTGCACCTTCCACAAAAAGATGTAGCAGAAGGTGCAGAACAGGACGCTGTAGAGGAAGTAACACCAACCTACAGCGGCACGATGCTGGGGATTGTTATAATTCATTATTCCTTAATCTTTCGCAATACCAATGCGGTACGTGCAGGCAAATACAGGCGCAGCCATTCTTTCTTGGCCTTGCGATACAGCGCATCATACTGGGTAAAGTGACGTACGGTATCGTCGTTCAATCCGTTTCCACCAAACTTAGGATCATCGGAATCCAGAACCACCTCGTATGAGCCGGCAGGAACCAGCATGCCATAATCAGTGAATGATTTGGTAGGACTGAAATTAAAGACGAAAATCAAATCCTTACGGCGGTATGCCAATACCTGATCAGGATCATTGTGCCAAATCTCTACGATTGGAGAGTTCTGGATATTCTTAGCACCTGTCATCAGGTGAGTCATTGCCTTATCAAAATCGCCCAGGTAATGGAAACACAACTCAGGATTATCCACCAGGTTCCACTGACGGCGGGCATATTTATGGCTCCAGCCATTACCCTCGCGAGGGAAATCAATCCATTCCGGATGACCGAACTCGTTACCCATAAAATTCAGATAACCACCATTGATGGTAGAACAGGTGAGCAGACGAATCAGCTTATGGAGTGCAATACCGCGGTGTGCACGCTCGGTTTCATCACCAATCTTGAAATGCCAGTACATATCCGCATCCACCAGACGGAAGATGATGGTCTTATCACCCACCAGTGCCTGATCATGACTCTCGGCATAAGAAATGGTTTTCTCATCCTTACGGCGGTTGGTTACCTCCCAGAACATGCTGCTTGGTTTCCAGTCCTCATCCTTCAGTTCCTTAATGGTTTTAATCCAGTAATCCGGAACATTCATAGCCATACGGTAATCAAAGCCATAACCGCCATCCTCAATCTTGGCAGCCAAACCCGGCATACCGGAAACCTCCTCGGCAATGGTGATTGCGTTAGGATTAATCTCATGAATCAGTTCATTGGCCAATGTCAGGTAAACGATGGCATCATCGTCCTGGCCGCCATTATAGTAATCAGCATAACCGCCAAATGCCTGGCCCAAGCCGTGGCTGTAATAAAGCATAGAGGTAACACCATCGAAACGGAAACCGTCGAAGTGGAACTCCTCCATCCAGTACTTACAGTTGGACAACAGGAAATGGAGAACTTCGTTCTTGCCATAATCAAAGCACAGAGAATCCCATGCCGGATGCTCACGGCGGTCGCCCTTATGGAAATACTGTGAAGGATCACCGGCAATGTTACCGATACCCTCCAATACATTCTTTACCGCATGACTGTGAACAATATCCATGATAACCGCTACACCCTGCTGATGTGCGGCATCAATCAGTTCCTTCAGTTCCTCAGGTGTACCGCAACGGCTGGAAGAGGCAAAGAAATTGCTGACATGGTAACCGAAGCTGCCATAGTATGGATGTTCCTGAATGGCCATGATCTGGATGCAATTGTATCCATCAGCCACCACGCGTGGCAATACATTCTCACGGAATTCAGCATAGGTACCTACCTTCTCGGCATCCTGGCCCATACCCACATGACACTCATAGATGAGCAGTGGAGATGTATTTGGCTTGAATTTTTTCTTCTTGAATGTGTATGGAACCTCGGGGCTCCATACCTGAGCGGCAAACAGACGGGTAACAGGGTCCTGAACCACACGGCGTACCCATGCAGGGATACGCTCGCCCTGGCCACCATCCCAGTGAACCATCATTTTATACAGATTGCCATGTTTCAGCGCATTATGCTTCAGGTTAATCTCCCAAACACCGTTCTTCTTAGGTTTCAGTGCATACTCCTCACGTTCCTCCCAATTGTTGAACTCGCCCACCAGATAAATGGCGGTAGCATTAGGAGCCCACTCACGGAAAGTCCATCCCTTATCGGTACGATGCAGGCCATAATACATATATCCGGTAGCAAAATCACTAAGAGTGGTTTTTCCCTTGCCTGTCAGTTCTGCTTTCTTATCCAACACACGCTGGCGGCGACCTTCAATGGCAGCCTCGAAAGGTTCCAGCCATGAATCGTTCTTTACCAGATTCAAATGCTGTTTCTCAACTTTTTTCTTCTGCATAATCCTAATGGCTAATGCCCTAATTATAAGGTTAATATTATTTTCTCCTACGACGACGGGTGGTGCGCTTACGGGTAGAGCGCTGCTGCTGTTGTTTCTCCTTTACCTTTGCGGCCTCATCGGCTGCCACATGCTCGGCAGAGAATGTTCCGATCAACAAGCCATCAGCGGTCTGGACACCCTGTGTGTCACCCGCCCGAAGATTCACAAAGGAACCCGTCTGTAATACACCATTCATGTAAGAAGCCTTGGCCAACACTGTTCCCTGGGCATCGGTTTCCTCGAACGGACCATCCATCAGGTCATTCTTATAGAATCCCACCAGGCGATGGCCATTCGGTGCCACCATCACACCAGCTCCCTCTTTCTTTCCTTTGGCAAATGTACCCTTATAGATGGTACCATCGGCCAATCGCAGACTGCCCTCGCCATCCATCAGGTTATCTTTCCACTCGCCATCATATACATCACCGTTTGACCAGGTATAGATGCCGTGTCCATGCATCTGATTGTCCTTCCAGTTGCCGTCGTATACCGCCCCGTTAGTCCAATAGAATGTACCCTTGCCTTCCTGATTGCCGTTCAGGAAATGTCCGATATACTTATTGCCATCTGATGCTGTGAAAGAGCCCTGTCCGGTACGCTCACCCTCCTGGTAATCGCCCTCATACACATCACCATTACGGAATTCATAACGCCCCTTACCGTGCTGAACATCATCCTTCCAACTGCCGGTATAGGTATCTCCGTCAACAAAGTGATAGGTTCCGTTACCATTACGGGCATTATGTGCCAGTTCACCGGTATAGCTGGAGCCATCCTCCCAAACAAAAGTTCCGGTTCCGTGACGCTCATCGTTCTTCCACTGGCCCTCGTAATACGCACCATCCTTCCAGGTATACTTTCCCTGACCATCGCGCACATTATTGTTCCAGTTGCCCTCGTAAACATCGCCGTTGAAATAATACATCTTGCCCTGCCCCTGGCGGATACCCTTGAACCAGAGACCTACATAACGGTTATTGTTGTCAAAGTAATAGGAACCGGTACCATGAGGCTGATCCTCGAACCATTCACCATCATAGCGCTCATTCTTCCCGGAATAAGTCATAACTCCGTGTCCATGACGCTTGCTGATAATCCAATCGCCCTCATAGACATTACCATCAGGCCAGATGCACTTACCCTTACCATAAGGCTTTTTCTTGACCAGTTCGCCACTGTACTCAGAGCCATCCTTGAACATATAAGTGCCCACAGAATAACGCTGAGCCCAGAGAGGGTTCACTGAAAGTGAAAGGATGAATATGATTGATAAAAGTGTTTTCTGCATATTTTCAAAGTCAAATCACAATGATAACATGCAAATGTAACTAAAATATGGCAGACAGACAAACGGATTAAGGTTTCTTATAGTTTTTTACCCACCACAACAACCTTCATTTTGTCAGGGTCAAAATACTTGGATACCATCTCTGCCGCGCGTTCCGGAGTGATGTTACGGATAGCCGAGGTGCGACGGGTCATAAAATCATCTTTCAACCCCGTAGTTTCTGAATAGATAAACGCATCACTTAATGACAAGATATTTTCATACCGGCGGCTCAGTTCACCCAGCATATAATTCTGAACCATCTCCAGTTCATCGAGAGGGATTTCTTCGTCATGCAAGCGCTGCATTTCAACAAAAACCTCATCCACAAGCGGGTTGACATATTCGTGTGCGCACTGCGAAATCACGATTTTCACACTCTCAAACGGAAGCGGAATCAAGCCACTGGCTATACCATAGGTATATCCTTTATCTTCACGGATATTACTCATCAGGCGACTGCCGAAATAACCTCCGAATACGGTTTCAACCACCTGCAGATGATCATAGTCGGGATGAGAAAGAGGAATGGTCACAGTACCCATGCAAACCGCACTCTGAACAGAATCAGGCACCTCTTCAAAATAACGTTTATCCGTTTGTGTTACAGGTGGTATAGGAACAAGCGGAACTAAAGCAGAATCCTGTCCCCACTCGCGCTCTCCAAAGCGTTTCTCCACCATCTTGCGGATAGGACCATTTACCTTTCCAGACAGGTAGATAGAGACATTACGACTATGGAAATACCGGTTGTAGAATTCCACCAGATTATAGGTCTGAATGCGGGAATAGTCATCCAACTGAGCATAACGGGCACAAGGATGCTCATCACCCAGAAGGACTTTATTCAGAGTGGAACGAGCCTTGGTGTCCACTTTCTTGCTGTTCACCTGAAACTGCTGCCGGGCATTATCAACCATAATCTGGAACTCACTCTGAGGGAAAGTGGGCTCACGTAAGATTTTTTCAACAACATCCAAGGTCTCCTTGGCATACTTATTCAGGGAAAAAAGTGTGATGACACTGAAATTAACCGAGGTCTCCTGAACCATCCAGGCACCATAACGGTCCAGCAAATCAAAAATCTGCTCGGAAGTTAATCCGGCGGTACCCTCATTTAGCATACGATTGGTAAAACTGGCCTGGAGAGGCATATTCTGACGCCACTTTCCACCATGAACCAGGATATCCAGACGGAACACCTCCTGATCACCGCCATCCACTACCGTCAGGCGTGAGCCGTTGGGCATCACCAGTCGCTCGGGAACAGGCAAGCTGAATCCCTGCATGGGACGTATTGCGGGCTGTCGGGTACGGTTGAGTTTCATCGGCCAGCAAGAAAGGCTTCTGCACGTTCCAAATCCTGTGGGGTATCAATGCCAATGGTCTCCACATCGGTCATTCCCACCTTTATAACATAACCATTCTCCAGCCAACGCAACTGTTCCAGAGACTCGGCCAGTTCCAATGGAGACTGAGGCAGAGAAGTAATCTGACGCAACACATCAGTGCGGTAAGCATACAAACCAATATGTTTATAGTAAGTGTGTCCGGCCAACCAATCCTGACGGTCCTTATTGCGTGTAAAAGGAATAATACTGCGGCTGAAATAAAGTGCCTGACTACGCTGATTGAGAACCACCTTAGGGGAATTCACATTTTCCAATGCTGCGAAACCATCCTCAGGCTTAAAAGGCTTGACCAAGGTAGCAATCTGCGTTTCAGGGTCCTGGAAACAATCCATGATACTCTGCAACTGTGAAGGCTGGATAAACGGCTCATCGCCCTGAATATTGACCACCACATCAAAATCACCGGGTGTCTTGGTAAGAGCCTCATAGCAACGGTCGGTGCCGCTCTTATGGTTTGGGCTGGTCATTACCACCTTACCGCCAAAAGCCAGCACAGCAGCCTCAATGCGCTCATCGTCAGTAGCCACCACTGCATCCTGCAGGGTACTTACCACCTGTTCATATACCCGTTGAATCACAGGTTTACCACCCAACATGGCCAAAGGCTTAGCCGGGAAACGGGTGGATGCATATCGTGCAGGAATAATACCTAAAAATTTCATGATTAATTGAAAATATCGTCAATACCACTTTCGCTCATCTCATTGCCCATATCAGAGAACAGACCATCAATATCACAAGGAGACCAACCCTCAGGGATATCGAAACGCTCATTCTCATCATATCCCAAAGACTTGTCAGCAAAGACTTTCTGCATGTAGATAGCCCATACAGGCAAACCGGCAGCAGCACCCTGACCAAAGGTCATGGTATCGAAATGGATATCACGGTCCTCACCGCCTACCCAAACACCGCTAACCAATGATGGAGTATAGCCCATGAACCAACAGTCGGAATTATTGTTGGTTGTACCGGTCTTACCACCCATATCACATCTCAGGTTATAACGGGAACGGACACGGCTACCGGTACCGCCATCGATTACAGAACGCATCATGTATACCATCTTGTATGAGCTGTCCTCACTGATAACCTCGACCTGCTGTGGCTGGAAATCGGCCACTACAGCGCCCTCGCCGTCAACAATACGGGTCACATACATAGGTACTGTACGGATACCATGATTAGCAAAGGCAGAATAAGCAGAAACCATCTCGCTTACCTTGATATCACAAGTTCCCAGACACAGAGGCATATAAGGTTCAATCATATTGTTACGCACACCATAACGCTTCAGCATATCCGCAAAACGGATTGGGGTAACATGATCCATCAAATAAGCAGAAATCCAGTTGTTGGACTGCTGAAGACCCCACTGCAAAGTTACCATCTGGCCCACTCTTGAACTGCCGCTGTTACGAGGAGTCCAGTTGCCGTAAGTACGCTGAACATTCAGCACCTCGGAACAAGGAGTAAATCCATCTTCCATAGCCAACGAATACAGGTATGGTTTAATGGTAGAACCCACCTGGCGTCGGCCGGTACCTGCCATGTCGTATGCAAAGTGCTCATAATCGGTACCACCCACATACGCCTTGACATGACCATTCTTAGGATCCATGGACATGAAACCGCATCTGAGGAAGTGCTTATAATACTTGATAGAATCCAACGGAGTCATCAATGTATCAATATCACCGTTATAAGTGAACAGACTCATACGCTGTTTCTCGTGGAATGACTTCAAGATATCCTCTTCGCTATGTCCGGCAGCCTTCATGTTTCTCCAACGGTCAGTCTGACGGATGGATCGGTTCAGGATCTTCTCCACATCAGCCTCAGACAGATTTCGGGTATATGGAGCATAAGAGCGTCCCTTCTTCTCGGCAAAGAATGCATTCTGCAGAACCTTTGCCACATGCTCAAAGCAAGCCTCCTCGGCATAACGCTGCATACGGCTATCAATAGAGGTATAAATCTTCAAACCATCGGTATAAATGTTGTATGGCTCACCATTCTTCTTTCTGTTCTTATTGCACCAGCCATACAGAGGGTCATCCTTCCATGCGATGGAATCCTCATAGAAGTTGATAGACTGCCAAGAAGCATAATCACTACGTACAGGTTCCTTTGCCATCATAATCTTACGCAGATACTCACGCAGATAAGGAGCAATTCCATCCTTGTGATCGGCACGGTGGAAATTCAGTTTCAGCTCTTTACTCTTGTAGTTATCACAATCCGCATCAGTCAGGAAGCCGGCCTTTCTCATCTGATCCAACACAATATTGCGTCGGTTGATGGCACGTTCGGGGAAACGTACAGGATTATACAGAGAAGGATTCTTACACATACCGACAAGCATGGCTGACTCTTCAACGGTCAACTCGATTGGATTTTTGTGGAAATACACATTACTTGCAGTCTTAATACCAACGGCATTATTCAGGAAGTCGAAGTAATTCAGATACATGGTAAGGATTTCCTCCTTGGTATAGAAACGCTCGAGCTTAATGGCAATCACCCACTCTACCGGTTTCTGGATAAGACGTTCAAATGAACTGGAAGCCGTCTCAGAATACAGCTGCTTGGCCAACTGCTGGGTAAGTGTACTACCACCACCCGCACTGGTCTGTCCCAACAAACCACGCTTTACAATAGCACGGGCCAATGCACGAGGGTCAATACCTGAATGGTCATAGAAACGGACATCCTCGGTAGCCACCAACGCATCTACCAGAGAAGAAGGCAACTCGTCGTAACGCACAAACACACGGTTATCACGGCTCAGAGACCAGGTTCCCATCAACTTTCCGTCCTCAGAGAAAATCTGGGTAGCAAAACGGTTCACCGGATTCTCCAACTCTGCGACTGGTGGCATATAGCCAATCCATCCGTTATAGATACCAACAAATACGGTAAAAACAAAAATTGTAGCACTGATAATTAATCCCCAAAGGATTTTTGCATATATGTTCATAGGACACATTCTTCTAAATCTTTGCAAATTTAATGATAATTATTGGATAATTTCAGAGATTCTGAAAAAGTTACGCATTTTCATTATAAAATGTGGCGATTTGAGTTTTTTTACGTATCTTTGAAACCTGAATAAGTTTTATATTATCTCAGATTATGCAAACTCATAGTTTAGTGACAATTGCAGACCTTTCCAAAGAGAAATTGAACTATCTGCTGGAAATGGCCCGCGAATTCGAGAAAAATCCAAACAGGGAACTACTGAAGGGTCGTGTAGTAGCAACGCTGTTTTTTGAGCCATCTACCCGCACACGCCTAAGTTTTGAAACAGCGGCTAACCGCCTGGGAGCACGTGTAATCGGCTTCGCCGATCCTAAAATTACCAGTGGAACAAAAGGAGAGACACTGAAAGATACCATTATGATGGTGAGCAATTATGTAGACATCATCGTGATGCGTCATTATCTGGAAGGTGCAGCAAGATATGCAAGCGAGGTGGCCCCTGTGCCTATCATCAATGCCGGTGACGGTGCCAACCAGCATCCATCACAAACCATGCTTGACCTTTATACCATCTATCAGACTCAAGGCACATTGGAGAACCTGAATATTTATCTGGTAGGTGACTTGAAATATGGACGTACAGTACACTCCCTGCTGATGGCCATGCGCCATTATAATCCAACCTTCCACTTCATCGCCCCAAAGGAGCTGGAAATGCCGGAAGAGTATAAGATTTATTGCAAGGAGAACGGTATCAAATACGTGGAGCATACCGATTTTAACAGCGAGATCATTGCCGATGCTGACATTCTGTATATGACCCGAGTTCAGAAGGAGCGCTTTACCGACCTGATGGAGTATGAAAGAGTTAAGGATGTGTATATCCTGAAGAATGATATGCTGGAAGGTACCCGTGATAACTTGAAGATTCTTCACCCACTTCCACGCGTAAATGAGATTGCCTATGATATTGACGACAATCCAAAGGCATATTATTTCCAGCAGGCTAAAAACGGTCTGTTTGCCCGTCAGGCTCTGATTTGCGACTGTCTGGGAATCACTCTGGACGATGTTAAGAATGACACAACCATCATCAAATAAATTAAGGATATGAAAAAGGAATTACAAGTAGCTGCATTGGAGAATGGTACCGTAATTGACCATATCCCAACTGAAAAATTATTTGATGTAGTGAATCTGCTGGGTTTGCAGAACATGAAGACTCCAGTCACTATCGGTTACAACCTGCCAAGCACCATCATGGGATGCAAGGGTATCATCAAAGTAGCAGACAAGTTTTTTAACGATGAGGAAATCTCCCGCTTGAGTGTTATCGCTGAAAACATGAAGCTGGTTCTGATCCGGGATTACGAGATTGTAGAAAAGAAAGATGTAGTCACTCCTGATCAGCTGAAGGGTATTGTAAAATGCGCAAACCCTAAGTGCATCTGCAATAATGAGCCAATGCCTACCCTGTTTAATGTTGTTGACAAGGTGAAGGGTGTTATCAAGTGCCATTACTGCGAGAAGGAGCAGGCACTGAAAGATGTAAAATTGCTGTAAGGCCATGAAGCAAGACTGGAAACCGGGGACAATGATTTATCCCCTGCCAGCCGTGCTGGTCAGTGTGGGTTCCACACCGGAAGAATATAATCTGATAACCATTGGGTGGACGGGTACGTTATGCACAAACCCGCCCATGTGTTATATTTCAGTCAGACCTGAAAGACATTCCCATGCGATTCTGATGAAGAACATGGAGTTTGTCATTAACCTAACCAC
>JAZQPA010000188.1:0-7830 GCA_045628125.1 Bacteroidaceae bacterium | reverse complement strand
AGTATCCTGCTACTCTCGCATTATCTGCTGGGTGTACCTTTCATGGGAAGCCTTCCTGCTTTTGTGGCAGTAACACTATTATACATTATCGTGTCACTGGCCTTGGGATTGCTCATCTCTACGGTAGTCCGCACACAGATGGCAGCACTCTTGCTTTCGCTCCTGCTCATCGTGCCAACTATGTACCTGTCCAACTTCGTGTTTCCTTTGGATTCCCTGCCTCTGCCTATGCAGGGGATGAGTAATATAGTACCGGCCAAATGGTACATGGATGCCGCCCGACGCATCCTTATCCAGGGAGTGGAAGTAAAGCACGTAGCCAGGGATTTCGGTATACTTGCCGTCATGGCGGTGGTACTCATGGGCATTAGTGTCAAACTCTTCAAAAAGCGTCTTTCATGAGAATACTATATCTGATAAATAAGGAATTCAAGCAGATGCGCAGGAACATCCTGCTTCCTATCATCTTCGTCCTTCTGCCTTTGGCGTTGACGAATATTGTCCCGCGAGTGGCCACTCAGGAGGTAAAGGGATTGAAAATCTGCATTGTGGACAATGACCATTCGTCCTTGTCACGCCGGCTTATCCAGAAGATTGACGCATCGGCTTATATCGACCTCAGTCGGATGGCACAGAGCGAGAAGGAAGCCATGCAGTCGCTGGATGATGCCTCGTCAGACCTGTTCCTGATTATTCCCGAAGGCTACGAGAAGGGTGTGTACACCCGTGACACAGAGCAGCTTTACATCGCGGCCAATGCCACTAACGGCATGAAAGGTGCTATGGGACAGAACTATGTGCAGCAGATTGTGGCCTCCTTCACTCAGGAATTGGCCGAAGAAATCGGAATCAACACCCCGTCACTGACAGGCGGAAGTTCCCTGCGTTTCCTTTTCAATCCTCACCTCGATTACAAAATCTATATGATGCCAGCCGTCTTTGCCTTGATGCTGACACTTATCGTAGGCTTTCTGCCTGCTCTTAACATCGTTGGAGAAAAAGAAAAGGGCACCATTGAGCAGGTCAATGTTACTCCCATCAGTAAAATGGAATTTATCGTTTCAAAGCTGGTTCCGTATTGGTGTGTAGGCATGATGATGAGCATGCTGGCACTTGGGGCAGGGAAGGGTATCTTTGGGATATTGCCGGCTGGCAGTATTCCTGTTATGCTGCTTTTCTTGCTGGTGTTCTGTGTTCTGGTTTCATCCTTCGCTCTTATCATCAGCAATTACAGCGACAGTACCCGTCAGGCATCGCTCACCATGTTCTTCTTCCTTGTCATCTTTATCCTTATGTCGGGAATCCTCACACCCATCCGTTCCATGCCCGAGTGGGCTCAGTGGCTTTCTATGCTCGACCCTATGCGCCATATTATTGAGGCACTGCGTCTTATCTATGTCAAAGGGAGCAGGTTTAACGAACTCCTTCAGCAGTTCTATGCCCTCACTGGTTTTGCCGCATTAACCTGTACCTGGGCCATCGTGAGCTATCGGAAGAACAGCTGAGCAGCAGTCAGATTTTCTTTTTTGTTCTTTCTGAAACCAATGTAACCAAAAAATCATTATCTTTGCATATCGGCCCTTTTAACACTAAACAAAATAATATCGATATGAAAAGACTGATATCAACTCTTTTAGGTTGCACCCTCTGTGCAGGAGTAATGGCACAGGAAGTGCAGGGTTTTGTGCACGAGCAGAGTAAGGAAGCGGATTATATATGGCCTACCGATGGTAAGGTGCTGGAGAAACTGGACCAGTGGCAGGACCTGAAGTTTGGCGTGCTGTTTCATTGGGGATTGTACTCCGTACCGGGTATTGTAGAGTCATGGAGCATCTGTTCGGAAGATGTGGACTGGATTACCCGCAAGGAGCCGTTGCCTTACGATGAGTATAAGAAGTGGTACTTTGGATTGCAGAACAAACTGATTCCTACCGACTTCAATCCGGAGCAGTGGGCTCAGGTGATGGAGAATGCCGGCATGAAGTACATGATTTTCACCTCCAAGCATCACGATGGCTTCTGTATGTACGACTCGCAATATACTGATTTCTCGATAGCCAAGGGACCGTTTGCCAGCAATCCCCGTGCCGATGTGGCCCGCCATGTGTGGGATGCTTTCCGTGCCAAGGATTTCATGATGGGCTGTTATTTCTCTAAGCCCGACTGGCATACCGAGTGGTACTGGAACCCGAATTACGCTACGGCCGACCGTCATCAGAACTACCTGAAGGAGCGTCATCCCGACTGGTGGCAGAACTATGTACAGTTTACTCAGAATCAGTTGAACGAGTTGATGAGCAATTACGGTCATTTCGATATTCTGTGGCTGGATGGCGGTTGGGTGACCGGTAAGGACATCGATTTGGACGGTGTAGTGGCCAAGGCTCGCCAGAAACAACCGGGATTGATAGCCGTGAACCGTGCCAACCATGATCAGAACGAGAACTACCAGACTCCGGAACGTGGAATTCCAGAGACACAGCTGGATTATCCATGGGAGAGTTGCCTGACCCTGAGTTGGGACTGGGGATGGGTGCCTGATGCACCCTATAAGTCGGCCCGTTGGATTGTGAATACCCTGGCTGAGATTACAGCCAAGGGCGGTTGCTTCCTGCTGGGCGTGGGACCAACAGCTCAGGGAATCATCGAGGATAGGGAAGTGGCTATTCTGGAAGAGGCTGGTGCCTGGATAAAGAAGAACGGAAAGGCCATTTACAATACCCGTAATGCCAAGGTGTATCACGATGGAAACACATGGTTTACAGCCGATAAGAACAAGAAGACACTCTATGCCATCTATGCGCTTCCTGAGAATGAGTCGCTTCCTGCCACCATCACCTGGAAGGGTAATATCCCTACTGGAAAGATGACCCTGGTTTCTACCGGAAAGGCCGTGAAGTACAGTGTTCAGGGCGAAGAGGTGACCGTTACCCTGCCAAAGGGTATGGCCGATGAGAGTCTGGCTCTGCAGTTTAACCTGAAATAAATTATATAGATATGAAAAAGATACTTTCTTTGTTGCTTTCGCTCTTTGTAGCATCAAGCATGATGGCTCAGACCGAGCCTGTAGTAGTGGATTTGTGGCCTAACGGTGCTCCTAATGACAACGGCCTGACTGGTCCTGAGACTCACAGCGACCCTCAGCATACTGCTAATGTATCTAATCCTCAGATGTTTGTTTATCCGGCTCAGAAACCAAACGGCATGGTTATCATCCAGTGTCCGGGTGGTGCATACATGAATCTGGCCATCGAGAAAGAGGGCCACAGCATGGCATCTTGGATGAACAATCAGGGCATTACGCTGGTAGTGCTGAAGTATCGCATGCCTAACGGCCACTTTGAGTGTACAGTAAGTGATGTGCTGCAGAGTATTAAGCTGGTTCGCCAGCATAAGGACGATTGGGGCGTTAACCCTAATATGGTAGGAATCATGGGTTGCAGTGCCGGTGGCAATCTGGCCATTCAGGCAGCTACTCAGTACACAGGTGCTGAGGATAAGCCAAACTTCCAGGTACTTCTGTATGCTTTCACTAGTATGAATCCGTTCATCAACAAGATTATGTTTGGTGAGAACGCATCCGATGCCACCATTCAGAAGTATAGCGTGATGAATAATGTTACTGCCGATACTCCTCCTGCATTCATTGCTTGCAGTGCCGATGACAATACCGTTCCATGTGATGATAGCATCATGTATTTCAAGGCTTTACGTGGTTTCAAGACTGAAGCTTCGCTGCACATCTATCCTACCGGAAGTCACGGTTGGGGCTTTGCCGACTTCTTTACCTACAAGCGTGAATGGACTGGCGAGTTGGAGAAATGGCTTCGCGAGTTTATGACTAAGTAATTAGATTACATGAAATTATATACTTTTGCTGCCACTGCGGCATTATTCCTAGCCACTGTAAGTTGTGGCAACGGCAACAAGGAGACTATTGAGACACCTCAGTGCCCATTCGAGGGGTACCAGTTAGTTTGGAACGATGAGTTTGACGGCGATGCCTTGGGCTCAGACTGGATTTACGAGGTGAAACCAGAGAAATGGGTAAACAATGAGTTGCAGAACTACGTGAAGATCAATACACCTGAGGGTGCTAAGGTAACTGAGGTGTCGGATGGAACCCTGAAGATTACTGCTCTCAAGGAAGGAGATAAAGTGTATAGCGGACGTGTATATGCCAAGCGCGATACAGGTTGGAAGTACGGCTATATGGAGGCTCTCATCAAACTGCCGGAAGGTAAGGGTACCTGGCCAGCATTCTGGATGATGCCTGTGAACGGTAAGGCATGGCCGGCCGATGGCGAGATTGATATTATGGAGGAGGTAGGTGTAAATCCTAATTATGTGTCATCCAGCCTGCATGCCACCGGTCATGTGCATGTGAATAATACTCAGGTAACCCATGAGATGCTGCAGGAGGGAGCCGAGGGTGGTTTCCATTTGTATGCCATGAAATGGACTCCCGAAAACATTACTACCTATGTGGATGGCATTGAGCAACTGAATTACGATAATCCGGGTACCGGTCGTGTTGATTGGCCTTACGATGATCCTTTCTATATCATTCTCAATCTGGCCTGGGGTGGCAATTGGGGTGGCATGAATGGTGTGGACGAGTCGGCTCTGCCTATCACCATGGAGGTGGATTATGTACGTGTGTTCCAGTTGACTGAATAATGATAATGACTGATTTAAAAATTGAATCCCTGAACGGAGAGTTCTCAGTCTGCCGTGTGAGCGATTTCACACCCCAGATGATGAAGAACCCGTTCAGTTTCCTGGCAAGGACCGATGAGGAGTGTTCGCTGGTTTGTCTTACGGCCGATGTGCCTCAGCAAACACTGAGTCGTGAGGACGGCTGGCGTGCCTTCCGGGTGGTGGGTGTGCTGGATTTCTCGCTCATCGGTATCCTCAGTCTTATCTCCACCCGTCTGGCCGATGCCGGTATTGGCATCTTTGCCGTATCCACCTATAATACAGACTATATACTCGTTAAGCAGGAAAATTATGCCAAAGCTTGCCGTGCTTTGGAGGAATGGTTGTAATACCTGCGATTTATCTCACCAAGGCGATAATCAGCAGATGACGAGTCTCTGACTTATATACTTTTATACCGGTTTTGGGATAGCGTAATTGCTAATATTCGGAAAACCAGTTATTTATTCGTTTTTTTTATGTCTAAAAAAATATACCGGATAATCTCATTAATTTGAGAATATAGTGGTATTTTTGCATCCATGAAACGATGCCTTCTATTGACTTTGGTCTTAATCATTTGTGCAGCTCCCTTATTTATGGGTTGCACATCTCGCGTCTCATCAGGTGATATAAAAAAAGCCTATGGCTTACTGAATACCAATCCTGATAGTGCAGTACATTTATTGGCTCCAATTGACAGAAACCGGTTGAATCTTTCTGATAAAGCATATTGCTCGCTTTTATATACAATGGCACTGGATAAAAGTGGCCCGGATGTAGATAATGACAGCTTGATCAGAACAGCATATAACTATTATAAAGACCGTCCTTCTGATTCCCTATTTGCCCAGTGCATGTTCTATATGGGTAAATACTATTATTCTGCCGACAGTGTAAAACTGAGTGTGGAATTATTTGAAAAAGCTCAGAATGCAGCCAGTATCCGAGGCGATCTGTATACAACCTATTTGGCACTTAACAGATTGAGTATTGCCCTGCAGGTTAGTAATCCACAGAGAGCTCTTTCATCATCAAAACAGGCATACACGCTATTCTGTCAGTTCGATTCTACCAATCTTTATAACCGTGTTTTTCTGCTAATGGGCATTGGTAATAGCTATGATAGTTGCGGATATCCGGATTCTACATTGTATTATATGCGTAAGGCGTTACAGCTGGCATACCAATCCCAAAATAAAGAGTTGATAGGAGAGTCATGTCATTCCATGTCATTCGCATTTAGGAAAGCCGGTCAACTGGATTCCGCATTGCATTATTCTCATAAAGCGTTTCAAATGGTAGAGCAGAAAAGCTCATATTTGTATATGCAGTTATCTCAGTGCTATTTCGATGTAGATTCATTGGCACAGTCAGACTCTCTTGCCAGAAAGGCTTTGGAATTAACGGCAATCCCCCGAACTAAATATGCTGTATACCGTAGACTTTTGGATATTCAGCTGAAAAAAGATGGGAACCGGCAGGCTCAACAATATGCAGATTCTGCCCTGTCGGCATTGAGTTCTATGTACTATCATGTCCAGAATGAGAACACCCTGTATCAGGATGATAATTTACAACTGACAGAGGAAAAAGCTGCTACAGAGAAACATTTCAACTATTACTTATATATAAGTATATGTATCCTGGTGGTATTACTGTCTGTTGCTATCTCTTTGTACATGGTGTATGAAAGTAATAAAAAAATGTCTCAAAAGCAAATAGAGTTTGAGAAAGAAAGAAGTAAATTGGTTCGCGAAAAACAGCAGATAAAAATTGAGAATAGAGAAAAACAGATAAAACTTTTGAAGAATTACATCTTGTTAAAAGCTAAAGAGCTCAGCGCCATGAAGGAACATAAGCGTTTTAGTGAGATGAGTGACAGCGATTGGGCGGATATAGAAAATTATGTGAATGGCATGTATTCAGACTTTGCCACCAAATTCAGGGAAGCGTACCCTGATCTTAATGAAGAGAGTATTAGATTCTGTTTGTTGATAAAGATTGGCATGACAAATACAGAGCTTCAGGAATTTTATTCCCGTGGAATGCAAGCCATAAAGCAACGTCTGCTGAATTTGAAACCCAAACTTAGAATAGCCAATATGAATATATCTGCTCGTGAATTTTTAATGGAAAAATTCAACGAATCGGGACAATAAATATCACTTTTATACCGAAAGTACTTCCTGTTTATAGGGGGGGGTAAATGTAATATAATGAAATACAGCTGAATAATGCAATTGTTGAATGCTGCAATTATTATACCGACTATTTCATAAATTAACAGAAATATGTCATAATTTTGCAGCATGTTTAACTTAATAATAAATATTATGAAAAAGTATTTCTTTGGTTTATTCGCCATTTTTGCGATGTCAACGTCAGCATCGTTTGCAAATATTATTATTGATGATCCCTTATTGGATAATGAAAACAAAGGGAACAAAGGAACAAAAGGTATAACTCCATCTGTACAAATTGAGGCCTTAAATGATGTACTCAGTATTGATATCAATAGATATCTGGGCAACGCTGTTGTTTCAGTTATGGCAGCAGATGGAAGTTCTAGTATCTCAGGTACCTATTATATAAATGGGCATGATACAATCAGTATGGACTTTACCGGTTATGCTGAAGGTCTTTACCAGATGACTGTAACCCTAGGAAATGGTGATGTGTATATTGGCAGTTTTAGAATAGAGTAAACAGTCCCGTCTTGTGAAGGAATGGGAAGGAAAAGAAATATCATCCCCGGGATATTTTTAACTTATATGATGATGTGAACTGCGTTTTTAAATTTTAAATATTATCAAAACCATGAAAAAGAGAGTAAAATTATCTATGCTTTGTGTTGCAGCATTATTTTCCTGCAATCAGGAATCTATGCTGATTGAAGGAGAAGGTTCTCTTTTCTATGAAGAGAATGTCAGCGAAGAGAACCTCAGTACAGGAAACTTCGTTGGAGTTGCAACATCAACCTATCAAAACGTTGTCCAGTATCTCAAATTTGGTGTTGACGGCAGACAGACCCGTTCCATGCAAGAGGTAAGTTCCATGCTTGAGCCTTATGTGATGGATGGCGATACTGTTGCGTGGATTGCAAACTACGATGAAGGATGGGAACTGTTG
>JAZQPA010000187.1:0-3458 GCA_045628125.1 Bacteroidaceae bacterium | reverse complement strand
GTCACCACTCCAGGAGGCCTCACCATCAAAGGCCTTAATACCATGGAGGAGAATGGCTTTACTAACGCCGTAATCAAAGGATTGAAGGCTGGCCGTTAAAGGCCTATGGCCTTAATTGATAATTATAAATGTCATCCTGAGCAAAGCGAAGGATCTTTCTAAATAAGTAGTAGTAACTAAAAGAATGTACCACTAATGTAGAAAGATTCTTCGCTTCATTATATTCCGCTCAGAATGACAATAGGATCTAGAAAATTCTCTTAACTCCAATGAATCGTTTGGTATAATAAGACTCAGCCTGCAGCTTCGTAATAGTAACCCCTTGCGAATTCGAAGCATGAATAAACTGCACCTGCCCAGTCAGGGCATTACGCGACACCACAATCCCCACATGACCGACACGGGAACCGATACCCCCACCATTAAAGAAAATCAGATCACCCGGTTCACATTCCGATAGCTGAATGGGAATCCCCTGCAAATACTGATCCCCCGAGGAATCACCCATGGTGAATCCGAAATTCCGATACACATACCCCACAAAGCCCGAGCAGTCGAAACGCTGAGGACCCTTGCCGCCACTTTGGTAACGGCAACCGATATACTTCTTGGCATACTCCAGAATCGCCTTAGCCAGCTTCACATTCTCAGGAACCACAGGCTCCACAGCAGCCGATTTTCCCGGAGCCCAAGCCCGGTTCTCCACCTCCTTCACCAGAGCCGACTGGTTCGATTTCCGTGGTTTCACCGGCACAGCATCCTGCCCGAACACCTCAGCGGCATTCAGCATGAATAGGGCGATGAAAAGGTATCTGAAAAAAATCATATTTTAATAAAAGCATACAAAGGTAGTAAAAAAGACAAAAAATACGGCATAAAATGTTCCTTTTCGGCTTAATGTTACGAATTTGTTACTTACGTATCACATTTTCTTAACATATAATTATTTCTCCTCATAAAAAAGATGTAAATTTGTAAGCCAATTTTGATAAGTTAGGATACTTCGATTAGGGATTACATCGTTCCTCACTTATTTTTGCCTGAATATTTGCCGTGGACTCTTTTTTTTTGCCCCAGAGCCCATAGGAATATTTTTGCACTTTTCCTGAATTCATAAACGAAAAAAATAATACAAAATCATAAAAACATGAATTTAGCTAAATTTTTCATGCTGATGATAGTCGCGATATTCATCAGCAGCTGTGGAACTCCACAGAACATTTCCTATTTTCAGGACACCCTTAATGGCGAGACCTATGCCATTGCCAAGGACCTGGATATCCGTCTGCAGAAAGGCGATAAGCTGACCATTGTGGTTCACAGCCGTGACCCGCAGCTCTCGCAGATGTTCAACCTGCCGGTAGCCACCCAGCGCGTGGGTTATACCACCCTGACCAACAGCAACCAGCAGATGTCTGCCTATACTGTGGACGAGAGCGGTAACATCGATGTGCCAAACGTAGGCACTCTGATGGTGGCCGGCCTGAACCGCTCACAGGTAGCACAGGTAGTAAAGTCCAAACTGGTGGATATGGATCTGGTAAAGGATCCGGTTGTGACTGTAGAGTTCGATAACATGTTCATCAATGTTTTGGGCGAGGTGGCACGTCCCGGCCGCTATGCCAGTACCAAGGACCGTCTGACTATCATGGATGCTCTGGGTATGGCAGGCGATATGACCATTCAGGGCGAGCGCCAGTTTGTCAAGGTCATCCGCAAGGAAGGCGAGACCCGTAAGACCTATAGTCTGGACTTCACCCGCATGAAGGATTTGGCCAATTCCCCTGCCTATTACCTGCAGCAGGACGATGTAGTCTATGTAGACCCTAACGATTATCGTAAGCGCCAGACCACAGTCAATGGTAATAACGCCCGTTCTACCGCCTTCTACATCTCACTGGCATCCCTGTTAACTTCTGTAGCAGTCTTACTCTTCAAATAAGATAAAAAATGGCAGCAACACAATCCAACGTCAATGTAAATACGGCTCCCGGCATGACCGTCCGTATTCAGCAGCCCAATGATAATATTCTGTCATTAGGTGATATTATCCGCTTGTGTATCAGCAACTGGTACTGGTTTGTCCTTTCGGTAGTCCTGTGTCTGGGATTTTGTACCGTTTACCTGTTGCGTACCCCCAATGTATATACCCGTCAGGCCAGCATCCAGATTAAGGAAAACGGAGGAAACAGCCTGTCGCTGAGCAACCAGTTCCGTAATACAGGCGACCTGAGCATGTTCGAGATGACCAGTTACGTGGATAACGAGCTGGTAGCCATCCAGTCACCTTCTGTCATTCTGGAAGCCGCCAAGCGTTTGCATCTGGAATACAACTACATGGTAGACGGTACCTTCCACGATGTGGCCCTTTACGGCCGCACCTTGCCTGTGCAGGTTGAATTCCAGGACCTGAACGACATGAATACCGCTTCAGCCGACCTGACCCTGAAACCCGATGGCTCCTTCACCCTGAACAATTTCCACATGGATGGTCAGGAGATGGACGGCCCGGCTGTTTCTGGTAAGTTGGGTGACACCCTCGATACCCCTATTGGTAAGGCCATAGTAGCAGCATCCAATTATCCTGCTGAGTTGAAGGAGAATATGGAGATTCATGTGACCCGTGGCAGCATGATGAGCGCATTGAACGCCAGCAAGGCCCGTCTCTCTGCTTCGCTGGAGAACAAGAACACCCAGATCATCAACCTCACCTACAGAGATGTTAGCATCCAGCGTGCCGAGGAGTTTCTGAACATGCTGATCGCAGTTTATAACGAGAACTGGATCAACGACAACAACCAGATTGCCGTCAGCACCAGCCGTTTCATTGACGAGCGTCTGGCAGTGATTGAGAATGAGTTGGGCAATGTGGACAGCAACATCTCCACCTTCAAGAGCGAGAACCTGCTGCCCGATGTAGGCGCATCCAGCTCCATGGCCTTGAATCAGGTGAACATTGCTAACAACAACATTACCCAGCTGAATGCCCAGCTGTACATGGCCCGCCAGGTGCGCAGCTATGTGAACGACCGTGGCAAGCAGAACGACCTGCTTCCTGTCAATACCGGTATTGACGACCCAACCATCGAAAAGCAGATTAGCGAATACAACCAGCAGTTGCTTCAGCGTAACAGTCTGGTAACCAACAGTTCCGAGAAGAACCCTCTGGTTCAGGACATGGATGCTAAGCTGAAGGATATGCGCAATACCATCGTGGGCTCTATGGATAATGCCATCAGCAGCATCAACGCCCAGATCCGTGGTCAGCAGAGCACCCGCAACCAGGGAACCAGCCAGTTGGCCAGCAACCCTAACCAGGCCAAGTACCTGTTGAGCGTAGAGCGTCAGCAGAAGGTAAAGGAAAGCCTGTACCTGTTCCTGTTGCAGAAACGTGAGATCAACGAGCTGTCACAGGCCTTTACCGCCTATAACACCCGCCTCATCACCCCACCAATGGG
>JAZQPA010000186.1:0-9013 GCA_045628125.1 Bacteroidaceae bacterium | reverse complement strand
ATACTGTAAAAAAGAAAAGGGGATGATTTCTCATCCCCTCTTTCTTTATCTTTTCACCACATCGGAATAGTGCTTCTGGAAATCGCTCCAGCGATAGTACGGGAAGCGATCGGTGGGCAGTGGAAGGGTTACTTCCTCGCCGTTCAGCACGCACTTAACCAGCACATCCTGAGCGGGATTGCGGTAGAATATCAGCTGAATGTTGCCGGACTTGCAGGTCTCGAAGTTCTGGTAGATGTACTTCACCTGGCGTGGGTCCTCGGGGTCCTGGTCGGCTCCGTTGATGCCCATCAGCACGGTAAGCGGTCCTAAATAGCTGTCATGACCGAAACGGAAGTTGGCTGCCTCGGGGTTGGTGCCATTCACCGCGCCCTCGGCCTTGGTCAGAATGTCCAGCAAAATTGGGGTGGTCATGAGCTGGGGACTGAACACCCAGTTGTAGGAACCCAGGTTGGACGATTCCCACAGGGCCAGCATGTCATCGTCGGTCACTATGTTGCCCATCATGCCTTCATGACCGATGCTGATCAGCGACGAATACAGGTTCTTCAGGTCGCCTACTATCTGGTCGGGCGTGCGGCTCAGTCCCTCGGTGCTCTTCAGCGTGCGGCTCAGAATGCCGGCATTGATGGCGGGATCGGCAGTTACCTTTATCGGGCTCTGCTGGAACTTGGGGCTGAGACGGGGATATTCCTTGCGGTTGGGGTTCTGGCGGTCATCGGGCACTACGGCATCCAGTGTGGTGCGAGAGGATTCCTGACGGATCTCCACGCCGGGTGCCTGCTGCTTGAGCTGCTCGCAGAACGAGGCCATGGTGATGACGCAACGGCCCTGCAGTGACGATACGGCGCTGATGTGGCGGCCGGCGGTGAACACCTGAGGGAAGTTCTCGTAAATCTCGGTGGCGATGCGCTGCTGCTGTTGCCATCCGGCTTCAGACAGTTCACCCCAACGGGCTTTCAGCTCGGGCAGCACGGCATTGAAGCGCTGGCGGAAGGCCTCGCCCACGGGGGTAAGCAGCTGCTTGGCATGGGCTTCGGTCAGCAGGGTGTCCAGGTCGTTATACAGCTGGAATGCTATTTTAGCCATAAAAAAAGCGGAAAGATTTATTTCTTTCCGCTTTTTTTGGCAAACTCCATGACATTGGCTGGCGGGCGCTGTGCCAGGAACTCGTCCTTCATGAAATCCATATAGGGGGCCACATGCTCAAAGAACTGACGGTAGCCGCTGCACAGGTAATTCAAGCCGGGATTGCCATAGGCATCCTTTACGAATCGGTTCTTGGGGCACTCGCCGTGGCAGGCAAACAGCCATTGGCACTCGCGGCACTGCTGTGGCAGACGGTTCTTCTTGTTCTGTGAGAACTGACGCTGCTGCTCGCTGTTCATCAGTTGGTAGAGCGAGCGCTCTGTGATATTGCCCAATCGGTGCTCGGGATATACAAAATGGTCGCAGGAATACACATCGCCGTTCCATTCCATCACGCCGGCATGTCCGCACTCCTCGGCCATGGTGCAGATGCCGGGAGGATAGCCTACCCAGTTGGCCAGAGTGGCATCGAACAGTTGCACGTAATAGGTGCCCACATCGTTCCTCACCCACTCGTCAAAGATGGTGCACAGGAAGTTTCCCCACTGCTCGGGGGTGACGGAGAAGTCGATGAGCAGTCCCTCTTCCTGCATGCCGGGGGCCAGTGTCAGGCCGTCGGGGCGCTGAACCTTGCGCTCCACAATGGGGGTAAACTGGATGTAACGGCAACCGATTTCCTTGAAAAAGTGGTAGAAATCAAGGGGATAATCGGCATTGAAATCGTTCACCACGGCCAGGGCGTTCCACTCCACACCGTACTTGTTGAGCAGGTTGATGCCTTTCATGACCTTCTGGAACGAAGGGCCTCCGGTAGGTGTCTTGCGGTACTCGTCGTGGAACTCCTGCGGGCCATCGATGGACACGCCCACCAGAAAATTGTTCTCCTTGAAGAACCGGCACCACTCGTCATTGAGCAGGGTGGCATTGGTCTGTATGCAGTTGTCTATCTGGCGCCCGCGGGCATAGCGGCGCTGCAGCTCCAGGGCCTTGCGGTAGAACGACACGGGGCGCATCAGGGTCTCGCCACCGTGCCAGGTGAACAGCACCTGCGGGGTGGTTTGCGACTCGATGTAATCGCGGATGAAGCGCTCCAGCATATCATCGCTGATCACCTGATGCCTGTTTTCCTTATAGAGTTGCCCCTTTTCCAGGTAGTAGCAGTACTTGCATCTCAAGTTGCAGAGCGATCCTGCAGGCTTGAGCATGATGTACATGGGACTGCCGAATGGGGCCAGTGTCTGAGTCATGCTTATCGTTTTTGGGTATAAATAAGGTGTCTTTTGCAAATTTAATGAAAAATCTGGAGTTTAAACGGTGTAGGCATAAAAAAATCGGCAGCAGTTCCTCTCCTTGGGAAACTGCTGCCGACGCATTTGTTATCTATTTCTTATTGCTGGCTTAATGAGCCGTGGTCCTGATGGAAGAACAGACCGAACCACCAAATTCCGAAGGTGAATACAGCTGTACCCATCAAACTCATCAATATGTCGTCTGTAGCGGTAATGCTTAAATCAGGGTTGTACCTTTTCAACATCAGACTCACTGCAAACAGAAATACAAATGCTGTTGTCCAAAAATACATTCCTTTCATAGTTATTTATATTTAAATTGTTTACTTCTTTGACAGTTTGTAAAGCATCTGCTTACATTCTGACAATACAAAGGTACGACAACTATGAGGGGAATGCAAGTTTTTTAGGGAATAAATTGCAATAAAATAAAAAAAAATATGCAACGGAAACAAAAAAGCGCACACTAGTTTCAAACTTAAAACTGTGTGCGCTTTCAACTATATATTTTGATACCCCGCCATTGTCATCCTGAGTGGAACAAAGTGAAGCGAAGGATGACAATAAATGAGAGACATCAATTCATGGAACCACCCACGATATCCAGCAATTCGGCTGTGATGGCGCTCTGGCGGCCCTTGTTGTACTGGATACGAAGGTCATCCAGCAGGTCATTGGCATTGTCGGTAGCGGTCTGCATGGCCACGGTTCGTGCGGCATGCTCGGCAGCCTGGGCATCGAGCATCATGGTGAAGATCTTCATGCGCAGGGCATCGGGTATGAGCACGTTGATGACCTGCTCAGGCGATGGCTCGATGACATATCCGGCATCAGCTCCTTCCTCGGCAGCTGTCTCCAGCGGCACGGGCAGGTAGGTCTCGACGGTAGGCACCTGCGATGCGGTGTTCTTGAAATGCATATACACCAGTTTCACCTCATCGATGTGACCCTCGATATAGTCCTTCATCAGTCGGTCGGCAATGGCCTGTGCAGTGGCAAACTTAGGGTTGTCGCCACGATCCACAAACTCACGCATCAGGTTGAATCCCTGCTGTTTCTGCAGCGACTGATCCAACTTGCGGCCGATGACGTAGCAGTCGATATCCTCCGCACGGAACTGCTTCTTATAGGCATCAATGGTGGCCAGGGTGTGGCGCAGCGCATTGCTGTTGTATCCGCCGCACAGGCTGCTGTTGGCTGCCACGCATACCACGGCCACACGCTTCTTGTCCTGACGCTGGGTGCACAACGGTGATGTGACCTGGGTGTCGGCGCTGAGCATGCGGGTCATGATGCGGTGCAACTGGCGGTCGTATGGCAGCATGCCCTCGATGGCCATCTGTGCCTTATGCAACTTGGCAGAAGCCACCATCTTCATGGCAGAGGTAATCTTCAGGGTTCCCTCTACCGATCCGATGCGGTTTTTGATTTCCTTTAATGAAGCCATTTTTTCAATTGATAATTGAGAATTGAAAATTGACAATTATTTCTCACGCAAGCGAATCAAAGATTCGAGCGGACAATTGACAATTGGGATAATTAGGACAGTTCAGTGCAGATGTTGTTGGCAATGCCCTGAATGATGCCTAAAATCTCATCGTCAATCTTACCGGCTGACAATGGTTTCAGCACATCGTCCTGATGGGCAGCACGCAGTACAGCCAGGAACTTGTCCTGGAAGGCTGGCACCTGATTTACCTGAATCTTACTCATCCATCCCTTGGTACCACATGCCAGAATGGCAATCTGCTCGGCTACAGGCATAGGACTGTACTGTGGCTGAATGAGCAGCTTGTTGTTCTTACGGCCGCGGTCGATGGCCATGGCGGTTACGGCATCCATATCGCTGGAGAACTTACTGAAGGCCTCCAACTCACGGTACTGTGCCTGGTCAATCTTCAGTGTACCAGCCACTTTCTTCATGGCCTTGATCTGTGCGGAACCACCTACACGGGATACCGAGATACCCACGTTGATGGCAGGACGGAAGCCCTGATTGAACAGGTCGGTCTCCAGGAAGATCTGACCGTCGGTGATGGAAATCACGTTGGTAGGGATGTATGCGGATACGTCGCCTGCCTGAGTCTCGATGATAGGAAGCGCGGTCAGTGAACCGCCACCCTTTACATGTCCCTTCAGACATGCTGGCAGGTCGTTCATCTGCTCGGCTACCTCCTGCTGTGCAATGATCTTAGCGGCACGCTCCAGCAGACGGCTGTGCAGGTAGAACACATCACCCGGATATGCCTCACGTCCGGAAGGACGGCGCAGAATCAGGGAAACCTCACGGTATGCCACAGCCTGCTTTGACAAATCATCGTATACTACCAGGGCATGACGTCCGGTATCGCGCAGGAACTCGCCGATGGCAGCTCCGGCAAATGGTGCAAAGTACTGTAATGCAGCGGTATCGGCAGCAGTAGCGGCTACCACGCAGGTGTAATCCATGGCACCCTTCTCGCGCAGTGTCTGCACAATGCTGGCTACGGTAGAACCTTTCTGACCGATGGCTACATAGATACAATATACGGGATTTCCTGCCTCGTAATTGGCCTTCTGGTTGATGATGGTATCGATGGCGATGGCGGTCTTACCGGTCTGGCGGTCGCCGATAATCAACTCACGCTGTCCGCGGCCGATAGGAATCATGGCATCGACAGCCTTCAAACCGGTCTGCAGGGGTTCCTTTACCGGCTGGCGGAATACCACACCCGGAGCCTTACGCTCCAAAGGCATCTCGAACTTCTCGCCACCGATAGGTCCCATACCGTCGAGCGGCTGACCCAACGGATTGATGACACGGCCAAACATCTGCTCGGAAACATCGATAGAGGCGATACGGCGGGTACGCTTCACCACCATGCCCTCCTTGATGTTCTCGCTGTTACCCAGAAGCACGGCACCTACGTTGTCCTCCTCCAGGTTCATGACGATGGCCATGGTACCGTTCTCGAATTCCAACAGCTCGCTGGCTTCGGCATTGCGAAGACCATAGATACGTGCCACACCGTCACCGATGGTGACTACGGTACCCACTTCCTCGAAATGGGCCTGCATGTCTATGCCACGCAACTGTTCCAGCAGGATGTCTGAAACCTCACTTGGTTTTATATTTTCCATTATATAATTCGTTTGTTCTTCTCAATAAATTGCTTTTTAATCTGCTCGAACTGAGTTGCCACAGAGGCATCCAGCCGGTAATCGTCAATGCGGAAGATGAAACCGCCCAGAATGTCGGGGTTCACCTCGTGGTGCATGATCACATCGGTAGAGTGTTTGGATTGATCCTCAATCCAGTCCTCCAGACGCTTGCTGACCTCATCGGTGACAGGCACTGCGGTAATGAGCTCGCCGATGCTGATATGCTTGTACTGACGGTACAGACGGATGTAGGAATGGGCAAAGTACACCATGAATGACTCGCGGTGATGAGCTACGACCAATTCGGCAAACTTCTGGAACACAGGGCTGCACTCACCGGCAGAGACTGCCTTGCACAGCAGGCTCACCTTCTGCTCCGACGTCAGCAAAGGATTGCTGAGCGCCTGGACATAACGGGGCAGCTCCTGGCAGGTGGCAATGTACTGGGACACCTCTTTATATATAGTGTCCTCGACATTCTGCTCCTGCGCATACTGCAGCAACGCCTTGGCGTAGCGTTTAGCAATGACTCCTGTATCCATAATTTACTTGGTTATAATCTCATCCAGCATTCGGTCAATCATGGCCATCTGTTCCTTGTCGCCCTTCAGGTTCTGACGAAGCACCTGTTCAGCAATCTCCACGGAGAGCAGACCCACCTGGCGGCGGATGTCGCGGATGGCGTCCTCTTTCTCCATATCGATCTGCTTCTTGGCTTCGGCCAATAATTTCTGACCTTCAACAGTTGCTTCTGTCTTTGCCTTCTCGACAATCTGATTGCGCATCTCCATAGCCTCAGCCAGCATGCGGCTCTGCTGCTCCTGGGCCTGCTTCAAGAGAAGAGTGCTCTCTTCCTGAATCTGTGCCAGGCGCTCATTGGCCTTGCGTGCGCTCTCCAGCGACTCATCGATATACTTCTTGCGCTCGTCAACCATGTGGGTGATGACCGGCCAACCGAACTTGATCAGCACGAAAAGCACCACCAGAAAGGATACGAGCATCCAAAAAAGCAGTCCGCTGTCGGGAATTAACAATGACATACTTTACTGTTTATTACATCAAAATACCCAGCAGACAACCTACAACGCCAATCAGGCTGACACCCTCGACCAATGCGCCGATGATAATCATAGGAGTCTGAATCTTGCTGATAGCCTCAGGCTGACGGCCCATTGCCTCCATGGCACTTGTACCAATCTTACCCAAACCTAAACCTGCGCCAATAACAACCATACCTGCGCCAATGGCAGCACCAAAACCTGTTGACAACACTGTGTCCATTAAAATTGTAGCTAACATAACTGTTTATTTTTTAAAATTTTTATTATTTACTATTTTATTCGCTTCGCTCAAGATAACAAGAGCGTAGAAACAATTGTCCGCTCGAATCTTTGATTCGCTTGCGTATCGAAGAGGAGCAAGAATTATCAATTATCAATTGTCAATTATCAATTATTCATGCTGGTGCTGCGGAACACTCAAGCCGATGAACACCGCCGAAAGCATGGTGAACACATAGGCCTGGATGAATGCCACCAGCAACTCCAAGCAATCCAAGAAGATGCAGAACACGATGGTGAGCGGAGTCATCATGGTGCCTAATACTGCACTGATGGAGAAGGTGATGAAAATAACGCTAACCAATGCCAGCAATGCGGCATGACCGGCCATGATATTGGCAAAAAGACGGATCATCAGCGCGACGGGCTTGGTAAAGATACCGAAGAACTCGATCACGGCCATGACCGGCTTAAGCCATCCTGGCACATCTGCCCAGAAGATTTCCTTCCAGTATTCCTTGTTACCGAACAGATTGACCATCAGGAAGGTGCACAGCGCCAGGACAAAGGTGATGGCGATGTTTCCGGTCAGATTGGCTGAACCCGGAATCAATCCGATAAGGTTATTGAAGAATATGAAGAAGAAAGCACAGAGCAGATAACCGGCATAACGCTGCACATGGACAGGGATATTGGCCTTGATGATATCATTGTAAACCATGGATACCATCATTTCCATGACACCCACAAATCCGCGTGGTGACGCATCGGTGACCGTCTTGCCTTTGTACCAGCGGGCACACCCCAGGACAATGGCAATGAGCAGGGCGCTGTTGATGAGCAGGGCCACGGCATTCTTGGTCAGGGAGATGTCCACAGGGCGCACCTCCTGTCCCTGGGCATCGGTCTCCACCACCTTTCCCTCATAGTCGCCTTCCCGGGCAATGCGGAATCCCTGGTACTCCTCGCCGCCCTCCAGATGATGGGAGCTGAAGCAGAACCATTCGCCACGGACCTGGGAATAGACAATGACGGGCAGCGGGATAGCCACCGGAGTCTCACCCACATTGGTGAAGTGCCACTCGTAGCTGTCGCCGATGTGCTCAAGGATCATCTCCGATGCATTGAAGTCGGCTGCCGCCTGCGCCTTAAGGGGTGCAAACAGGCAGAGCGACACCAGCAGCGAGAAGATGAGCGTCAAAGCCTTATTTGTTTTCTGTTTTTTCATTTTTCGCGATTTCTTAAGCAATAAGCCGATTCAATAAGAACGGATAGAAGCAGGACTGCCAGCAGGGCTATGCCAAAACGCACCAGCGGCTCGTCGGTCAGGAACCTGACAAACACCAGCATGATGCCGGCAGCGATGATCTTGAAGACCTTGCTTCCCATAATTACCCAGATCGTCATTTCGGGATCGTTCTGACGTGCCCACTTGTACAGCACCATAAAGGCTGCCTCGTAGAGCACGAAGAACAGTACCATCAGAGATATACACATACCGATATCACATTTTTCAGCACCTCGGCATAACCGGCAGTGATGGGCAGCAGGGTTTCTGCTCCCTCTGCCTCGTAACGGATGTTACCTGCCTGCAGGGTGGTGATGACGGCATCGTGGTCGCGCAGCACGGTAAAACGGCCCAAGGTTCCGGGCAGTTCCACCAGTTCTACTTCTCCCTCAAAGACGGTCTTTTCCGGACTATAGATAATCAACTTCATGGTTTCCTATGCTTTATGAAGCGGCCATGGCTGCTTCTTTCAGTTTCTTACCCTTGGCTATGGCCTCCTCAATGGTTCCCACATTCAGGAATGCCTGCTCTGGCAGGTCGTCCACCTCACCATCCAGAATCATGTTGAATCCACGGATGGTATCCTCGATATTCACCATTACACCCTTCACGCCGGTAAACTGCTCGGCCACGGTAAATGGCTGAGACAGGAAACGCTGAACACGGCGGGCACGGTTTACTGTCTGCTTATCCTCATCGCTCAACTCGTCCATACCCAGGATGGAGATGATATCCTGCAACTCCTTGTTGCGCTGCAGAATCTGCTTTACACGCTGGGCACAGTTGTAATGCTCCTCGCCGATGATGTTCGGATCCAGGATTCGGGATGTGGAATCCAGTGGATCTACCGCAGGATAGATACCCAACTCGGTAATCTTACGGCTCAATACGGTGGTGGCATCCAAGTGTGAGAAGGTAGTTGCAGG
>JAZQPA010000185.1:0-2098 GCA_045628125.1 Bacteroidaceae bacterium | reverse complement strand
CATTATTTTTGAAAATTCTAAATTAATGCGCGCAAAGTTACGAATAATTTCCGTACCTTTGCCTTGTTTGGAAATTAATTATTAGGACAATCGTATGAAGAAATTTATCCTTTTGGGCATGATGTGCCTGTGTGCAAATGTTTTTGCTCAGGCATCTCCAACTGATGCCCCTGCCGAGAAGCAATACCGTTTTCGTTTGAGCCTGACCGACAAGAATGGTTCTGAGTTTAGTATCGATCATCCGGAGAAGTTCCTGTCACAGAAGGCTTTGGACCGCCGTCAGCGTCAGGGTATCCAAGTCAATGAGACCGACCTGCCTATCCCAAGTGCCTATCTGAAGCAGATTAAGGGCAAGGGAGCCAAGATTCACAGTCTGAGCAAGTGGGCCAATACCGTACTGGTAGAGGTGAAGGACTCGCTGAAGGGTGTGGCACTGGCTGAACTGCCATTCGTGAGCAAGTCCACCTGTGTTTGGTCTACCCCTGCACCAAAGGCTCCTCGCGGTCCTCAGCGCAGCGCTGACTACAAGCGTCAGGACATGGTGTCAAAGGATCCTGTGGAACTGGATGAGCAGAAGTATGGCGAGGCACAGAACCAGGCTGAGATGCTGAACGTGACCAAGTTGCACGATGCCGGTTTCCGTGGCCAGAACCTGACCATCGGTGTGATTGATGGCGGTTACATGAATGCCGACGTTATTCCTGCTTTCGACAATATCCAGATTCTGGGTACCTATAATGTGGTTGATCCTAAATCGAGTGTATACGACGGCCAGTCGCACGGTACATCGGTTCTTTCCTGCATGGGTATGAACAAGGACAACATGATGATCGGTACCGCTCCGTCATCCAAGTTCTGGCTGATTGCCAGCGAGGATGCTGCCAGTGAGACTCCTGCCGAGCTGGATTACTGGGCTGCTGCAGTGGAGTATGCCGACAGTGTGGGCTGCGATCTGGTGAACTCATCTCTGGGTTACAACGACTTTGATGATCCTTTCGCTGATATGAAATACTGGGAACTGGACGGTAAGAGCAATCCGGGTTCTATCGCTGCCGGTATGGCTGCCGATAAGGGTATGATCTGTGTGATCAGTGCCGGCAACTCAGGTGCTCAGGCTTGGAAGAAGATTACTCCTCCTGCCGATGCTGACCATATCCTGTGTGTGGGTGCAACCGACAGCCTGGGTATCAATACCACCTTCAGCAGCATCGGTTACAGCTCTGACGGTCGTGTGAAGCCAGATGTATGTGCTCAGGGCGGTAAGAGTGCAGTGGTAGGTCCTACCGGTAAGGTGGGCCGTGCCAACGGTACCTCATTCGCCTCACCTATCATGTGTGGTGCTGTGGCTGCATTGTGGTCTGCTCTGCCTAACCTGACTGCTCATCAGGTCATCGACCTGGTTCGCAAGAATGGTAG
Source organism: Bacteroidaceae bacterium (assembly GCA_045628125.1). GTDB lineage: Bacteria > Bacteroidota > Bacteroidia > Bacteroidales > Bacteroidaceae > Minthousia. The sequence continues at coordinate 682 of JAZQPA010000185.1, read as the reverse complement.
CTATGTGGAGCATCCTAACGAGGTGTACGGCTACGGTATCCCTGACCTGTGGAAGGCTTACCAGAGTGCCCGATGAACGAGGCACTGACGCTATATGAATTGAATAACCTGGTCCGTGGTGTTCTGGAGGACACTTTGGACCAGGCTTATTGGTTACAGGCCGAACTGAGCGAGGTGAACCTGAACCGTAGCGGTCACTGCTACGTGGAGTTTGTGCAGAAGGCACAGCGGGGCAATGGCTTTGTGGCTAAGGCCAGAGGTGTGATATGGGCCAACATCTATGCCATGCTGGCTCCTTATTTTGAGCAGCAGACCGGACAGCGGTTTGCCGCAGGCCTGAAGGTTCAGGTACTGGTGCAGGTCACCTTCCATGAACTGTACGGCTATTCACTGACCGTTACGGACATAGACCCCACCTATACCCTGGGCGATATGGCTCGCCGTCGCAAGGAGATTCTTCAGGAACTGGACCGTCAGGGCATCCTTACTATGCAGAAGGAACTGGAGATGCCGGTTCTGCCCCAGCGAGTGGCTGTGGTTTCCGCTCCATCGGCAGCAGGTTACGGTGATTTCTGTAACCAACTGCAGAACAATGATAAAGGTTATGCGTTCAAGGTGCAGCTGTTTCCTGCAGTGATGCAGGGTGAGCAGACCGAGCGCAGCATCATAGCTGCCCTGAATG
>JAZQPA010000184.1:0-4398 GCA_045628125.1 Bacteroidaceae bacterium | reverse complement strand
GTAAAAAATAATATCATTTAATCCGAACTAATAACAGTAATGATGAAAAAGACGAATCTGGTATACGCAGCCGCAATGACTTGCATGCTGACAGCCTGCGGACCTAACAAACAGCCTGTTCCTGCCGACCCTAATGCTGATAATGCAGCCAAGTGGACCACCGAACAGCGAACTTCCATTGAGAGCATAACCCCTGTGGAGGGTAGTGACAACCATCTGTATGTGATGAACTATACAGCCGATTACAAACTGGATGAGCTGCTGGCCATGGGTGAGGGCAGCCTGGTGGAAGCACTGAGCAATCTGTATAAGACGCTGCTGCCTGATTCACGGGTGCTGCTGCAGAACGCCAGCACGCAGGGCGTAGGTTGCTCTACCTTCAGCGCTGCCAGTGCCGACGGCGGCTATGTGCTGGGACGCAACTATGACTATCCGGTGGGCGGCAATTACTATATGGTGGTGCGCACCAACCCTAAGCAGGGCTATAAATCGATTGGCATGGCCGATATGAGTGCCCTGATGGAAAAGACCGACGGCGAGAACCCGTTCACCACCGTGCGCAACCAAGAGATTTCCTTGTTCGCTCCATTCAGTGTGCTGGACGGCATCAACGAGAAAGGACTGATGTGCAGCTTCATGCAGTTGGAGTACGAATCGACCATGCAGAACCGCGGAAAGACAAAGATGCTGAGCAACTGGGTGCTGCGCGCTTTGCTGGATAAGTGCGAGACGGTGAACCAGGCCATTGAGCTGATGGACCAGTATGACATGCAGTCCATCTTCCAGAACGAGGACATGGACTTGCACTACATTCTGGCCGATGCCCAGGGCGACCGTGCTATTGTGGAGTATGTGGCCAATGAGATGCATGTGCTGCGTGCGCCGGAACTGTTGGGCCAGGAGGCGCCTTACGTGCTGGCCACCAACTTTTACCTGACTCCGGGCCGCCGTGTGGATGCGGAAACGGGTTTGTGGGAAAAGAAGGAGCTGGGATACTGGCGTTTTGACGTGATGCTGAATAACTTGCAGAACAACCCTAACCCTACTAAGGCCGAGGCTATGGATTTCATGAAGAGCGTGCGCATCCTGTTCAACGACCAGGATGAGATTGAGGCCCTGAAGCGTCTGAACCGCGATCCGGAGAAGATAGAGAACTGGAGCTGGATGAGCCTGTGGTCATCGGTTTACAACAGCCAGGACCTGAGCATGGATGTGTGCATCCGTGAGAATTACGACAAGAAGTTTTCTTTCAGTATTAGTGAATAATGTGTGATGTGTTATTGTAGACACGCAAAAGGCGTACCTTTTCGGGGGTACGCCTTTTTTACTTTTATTTCTTTGCTGTTATTTCAGGAACCGTTCACGAAGAGCCTGACGCAGGGTGGCATCCACATGCAGAGCCTGGGTAAGGTAGTTGTCCAATGATCCCCAACGGGCATTGATGGTATCCAGGGCCCGCTCGAAGTTGGGCACGCTGACACCCACCAGGGCATAGATGACATTCCATTTGTATTCAGCAACACCTTTGTCCTTGGCCTGCTGGATAAGGCGGTCGATAAGCGGCTGATAGGACACATTGCTGCGGGCAAAATCCTCCACAATCAGCTTGCGGTCGGCTCCTAAGGCTGCCAGCAGCAGGGCGGAACCGCAACCGGCACGGTCTTTTCCCTGGGAGCAGTGCCACAGGGCTGCCTTTCCTTCGGGAAGAGCGGCCAGGGTGTGCAGGAACGATGAGTAATGCTGCTGCACTTCGGGATCAAACAGAATCATGCTGTACAGGCTGTCGGCCATCATCTGTACCTTGGGGTTATCCATCTGGGCAAACAGAGCTTCACCCATTTTGTCGGTGTTGCCGGCTCCAGGAGCGGTTTGCTGTGTGCCCTGCTGTTTAGGAGTCACACTCTGGGCAGCCTGTTCCAAACAAGGCAGCATGTGATACTCGCAACCGGGAATGATACGGTCGGGGGCGGGGAGACGCTCGGTAGTGGAACGGAAATCGAACACCTGTGCCACATGATAGGTGTCGTGCAGTGTCTGCAGCGCCTCATCGCTGGCTTCGGAAAGATTAGCGGAACGGATCAGTACGTTTTCCTTAACCGTCTTGTCGCCAATCACATAGCCACCCAGTTGCCTGGCATTGCTTACTCCCGGAAGGTTGATGGTTTGGGCCGATACCATTGTGGTCATGGCAAGGGTGAGCATGGTCAATATTGTTTTTTTCATCTTATTGTTACTTTATGCTATTGGGGACAGGGCCGCTGTCACATTGCCCGTGACAGGGACCTGTCCCCACGACACGCTTATGCCTTATATACTTCCTCACCGTCAACGACTACATTCAGCAGTTTGGCAGCAGGAATCTTCTCAATATCATCGTCGATAAAGTCGGTATCCCATACCACATAGTTGGCCAGTTTGCCGGCGGTAAGGGTACCCATATTCTTCTCCTCGTTCCACAGGTAAGCCACATTGATGGTGAACTCCTTCAGGATTTCCAGGCGGCTTACTGCCTCGTTCTTCTCGCGCAGACTCTTCTCGCCGTCGGTAGGCAGCATGCGGGTAACAGCGCAATAGATGGCCTTTGGAATGTTCATGTCGATACTTACCGGATAATCGGTGTGCTGGGCACAGTTGATGCCCCACTGCAGGAAGGTGGCTGCCTGATAACTGCGGTCGGCACGCTCCTTACCGATAAACTGCACCTCCTGACGGTAGATAACATTGACATCCTTTGGTGCCCACAAGGCTGCGATGATGGCAGATACATTGTTCTTGGCAAAACGCTTAAAGTCCTTAGGGTCAACCAACTGCAGGTGAGCCAACATATCACGGATGGCATAGTTGCCGGTAATCTTCTTGGAATTCTCGATGGCATCCAGCATATAGGTGGTAGCCGCATCGCCGATGGAGTGAGTATGGGTAGGCAGACCGTGCTTATGTGCCTCGAGTACCACCATCTTCAGTTTCTCGGCATCAGGATAGCGGTTCACACCCTTGCCCGGAGCATCCACGTAATCCTCGGCCAGCAGACCGGTATGGCCCTCTACAACGCCGTCGATGAACAGCTTCACACCCACTACCTTATAGCGGCCGTTCTTGGTGGCTTCCTTCATGTCGGCAACCATCTGAACGTTCTCAGGGGTGGCATCGTCCTGAACGATGTTATAGAAAGAAAAGGTGCGGATTTTCAGATCGTTGGCTGCGTCCAGCTCCAGATAAGCCTCGTGGTTCTTTGGGACCAGGTTGACACCGGCCTCGGCAGCTGCCACATAGCCGTGACTGAAGGCAAACTTCTCCCAATCCTTGATGAAACGCTTGGCATCCTCCTGAGTGGCAGCCAGTTGCTTGGAAATGACCATGGCCGGAGCCTCGGAAATGTAACCGGTAGGAGTACCGTCCTCGAACACGCGAACCTGGTCGGTACCGTACTTCTTGGCAAACTCGGCATCCACGCCAAACTTCTCCTTAGCCTTGGTGTTCATCAGCTGGGAATGGCCGTCGAACGATGAACCGATGATAGGTTTGTCGGGGCAAACCTCATCCAGCAGCTTGCAGGTAGGCGGAAGAACCTCCACCTCTTTCCATCCGGCCATCTTGTAAATCTCCTCGTCGGGATGCTCGTCGATGTATTTCTTGATAATCTCCTGATATTCCTTGTAGGATTTGCCCTCATACAGCAGAATACCCGACAGCATCTGTCCGGCCAGAGAGCCGTGGCAGTGGGCCTCCATGAAACCCGGATAGACGGTGTTGGTGCCGTAATCGATCACCTTGGTGGTATCGTCGCAATAGGTCTGGGCAATGGCCTTAGGGCCTACATACTGAATCAGACCGTTCTTGATGGTCATGGCCTCGGCAAACAGCTGGTCGGGGTCGATGGTGATGATGTTACCCAATACCAGGATATCGGCCTTGCCTTCCAGTTTGTTGGGGGCAGCCGTTGCGGCTTTCTTGTCTTCTGAACAACTCTGCAGGGTCATCATTCCGCCAGGAACGGCTGCTGCAGCACCAGCCAGCATAGTGGCTTTCAGAAAATCTCTTCTTTTCATAGTTCGATAATTTACTATTATTTGTTACATTATATTTGTATGGCAAATATAGACTTTTCCGTGTAAATAGAATAATTATTTAGGGAGAAAAGATGGTTTTCGTAAAATTTATTTCACGGATTGGCGAAAAAACGCTAACTTTGAAAACCAAATCATTTTTAAACCAATAATTATTAATTTATCATGAGAAAATTGTTGTCTTTGGTTGCTATGCTGGTACTGGCAGTAGCTCCAATGCAGGCACAGGAGTTGAGCACCTTCAACTTCCGCGGTGCAAAGCAGGTGGTTTCACCTGAAATTAAGGGTGACTCTGTTACCGTCCGACTGAATGCAAACTATGCTACAGTGG
>JAZQPA010000183.1:0-17071 GCA_045628125.1 Bacteroidaceae bacterium | reverse complement strand
GACCGCTTGGCCTCCGACTTGGAGGAAATAGACCGTGTTAAGGATGAGTTGCGTGACTTTACGGAACGTGTAAATTCCGGTACTGCCCAGTTCTCAACCCTGGCCCGTTTCTATTCCGAGGATGAGGCTTCTGCACGTCAGGGTGGTGAACTTGGTTTTATGGGCCGTGGTGAGCTGGTTCCTGAGTTTGCCAATGTGGCATTTAACCTTACCGACCCGAAAAAGATTTCCAAAATCGTAGAATCAGAATTCGGTTTCCATATCATTCAGTTGATTGAGAAACGAGGCGACCGTGTGAATGTCCGTCATATTTTGAAGAAGCCTCGTGTTTCTGAAACGGATCTGACTGCAGGTTTGCAGCATCTGGATTCTATCGCCAACGATATCCGTCGTGAGAGATTTACTTTTGATGATGCGGCTACAGTATTGTCAAGTGACAAGGATACCCGTAGCAATCATGGTCTGTTGCCAAATCAGAAAAACGGAACATCCCGTTTTGAAATGCAGGACTTGCCACAGGAAATAGCCAAGGTGATTGACAAGATGAAGGTGGGTGAAATATCTGATGCATTCACCATGATCAACAGCAAGGGTAAGGAAGTCTGTGTTATCGCCAAGCTGAAAAACAGAATTGAAGGCCACAAGGCTACCATGACCGAGGATTATCAGGCTCTGAAGGATATCGTGATGGAAAAACGCCGTGCAGAGAAATTGGATAAGTGGATTCGCGATAAGCAGCGTACCACCTATGTGCGCATTAATCCTGATTGGCAGTTCGACACCTTCAAATATCCAGGTTGGATTAAATGAGAAAACAAATCCGGCTTTTGACTTCTGGACATCGGATCCTTCTCTTGGTGGGATTGCTGATCGGATGTGTTTGTATGGCAGCTTCGTTGCCATACAAATCTGTTATGCAGAAATCAGGACCGGGAAAGGATACACTGATTCATTTGGAGCAGGCAGGATCGCTGACTTATGATCAGAGTGTGACCAATGCGCAGATCCTGGTTCACAATGTCAGGTTCCGTCATAATGGAGCCATAATGACTTGTGACAGTGCGAATTTCTATCAGCAGACCAACTCTTTCAAAGCCTATGGCCATGTCAAGATGGTTCAGGGAGATACCTTGGAACTGGTTGGTGATACATTGGATTACAACGGAAGTCTGGAATTGGCAAAAGTCTGGGGAGAGAAGGTTGTCCTGACTCACTGGAAAGACAAGCGCCGTAAGCAGAAAACAACCCTGAATACTCAGCATCTGGATTATGACCGTGTCTATGATATGGGATATTTCTACGAGGGCGGTACCCTGTACGATGACGATAATGTGCTGACTTCAGATTGGGGCGAATACCATACAGCTGAGCATTTGGCTCAATTCTATTTCAATGTGAAGCTGACTAATCCCAAGTTCCTTTTGCGTACTGACACCCTGGATTACAATACCGACTCCAAGGATTCACATTTTATGGGACCTTCTAATGTGTTCCGTGTGGCTGATGACAATGTCAATGAGTCGGAATTGATTTATTCAACCGACGGCTATTATAATACAGAAACAGAGTATGCAAAACTATACGGGCACAGTGTGGTTCGTAATGCGGAACGATTGGCTGAAGCAGTAGACAGTATGATCTATAATCGTCAGACTGGTGAGGGATTTGCCTATAAAGATGTGGTTCTTACAGATTTCAAGAATAAGAACCAGTTGCTTGGTGACTACTGCTATTATAATGACAGTGTGGGCAGTGCCATGGCTACCGGTCGCGCGATTGCTAAGGATTTCTCCCAAGAGAAAGAAGATACTCTCTTCATGCATGGCGATACCTTACGCATGTATACTTACAATTTCCGTACCGATTCAGCCTATCGTGTTATGCATGCCTATCCTCATGTCAGAGCCTATCGTACAGATGTGCAGGCAGTAGCGGATTCAATGGTCTATGAGCAGAATCTGTCCAGAATGGGCATGTTCAGAAGTCCTGTGATCTGGCAGGAGCAGATGCAGCTTTTGGGTGATACCATCTATGTCTTCAATAATGACAGTACAATCGAATGGGCTCATGTCATCGATCAGGCCCTGTCTATTGAGATGGTTGACTCTGTCCATTATAATCAGATTTCCGGAAAAGAACTGATGGCCTATTTTGATGACGGTAAGTTAATCCGCTCTGAGGTTCATGGAAATGTTCTTTATGGCTATTATCCGATGGAGAAGGATAGTACATTGCAGGGATATGTAAATGGTGAGACTACTGAAATCAAGTTCTACCTGAAAGACCAGAAATTGGAAAAGATCTGGGCTGGCTCTGGCAATACCGGAACAATGTATCCTATACCGATGATTCCTAGTGATAAACTGAAGATCAAGGGATTTATCTGGTTGGATTATATCCGTCCAAGAGACAAGTACGATATTCTGGAGTGGAAGGAGCGAAACTCACAAGATGTAATACAAGTACAGCCTAAGCGTTCAGCTCCAGTGATGGACTTAAAGAAAATGAAAAAGAAAGAATAAAGGATTTCAGATATGGGATTATTTTCAACAAGAAAGCCAAGAGGTTATCATCATCAGTACATCTATTACGATGAGCGAAAGGAAAAGCTGAAGAGAATAGAAGAAAAGGCTAAAAGAGAATTGGGCCTGCTCCCACCTGAACCATTGAACAAGGAGCGTATTCATGAGGCTTTTGTAAATTCCACAACCCACTTGAAAAGAAGAGAAGAACGTGGTGGTGACGCTATTTCTGTGAAGTGGCTCATTATCTTATTCTTTGCAGCATTATTCGTTCTTCATTATTTGGTAACTGATAAGTGGACATTTTAATTTATGTCTGATATTATTCATTTGCTTCCCGATTCTGTAGCCAATCAAATTGCTGCAGGTGAGGTTATTCAGCGTCCGGCTTCTGTTGTTAAGGAGTTGGTCGAGAACTCGTTGGATGCCGGCGCATCTCATATCGATGTCCTTATTACCGAGGCTGGTAAAACTTGTATCCAGGTTATCGATAATGGAAAAGGAATGTCTGAAACGGATGCCCGTCTGTCGTTTGAACGGCATGCTACATCCAAGATAAAAGAAGCAAATGATTTGTTTGCCCTTCGTACGATGGGCTTCAGAGGCGAGGCTCTTGCCTCAATTGCTGCAGTTGCCCAGGTGGAACTGAAAACCCGTCAGGCAGGTCAGGACGTGGGGACATTGCTGACAATAGAAGGTTCCCAGGTGACCGGTCAGGAGGCTACCGCTTGTGCCGAAGGAAGTAATTTTTCGGTTAAGAATTTATTCTTCAATATACCGGCACGCCGAAAGTTCCTGAAATCAAATTCTACTGAACTGAGTAATATCCTTACAGAGTTTGAGCGCATTGTTCTGGTCAATCCTGAATGCAGCTTCTCATTCCACCATAATGGCATTGAGATGCATAATCTGCCTGCTGTAAGTCTGAAACAGCGAATTGAGGACGTTTTTGGCCGTAAGAACAGTCAGAATCTTCTCAGTTTGGATGTGAATACACAGTTGGTAAAGGTACATGGATTTATTGGCAAACCGGAATCATCCAAGAAGAAAGGCTCACGTCAGTTCTTTTTCGTGAATGGCCGTTTCATGCGTCATCCTTATTTCCATAAGGCGGTCATGGATGCCTATGATCAGCTGATTCCCGTTGGTGAACAGGTTAGTTATTTCTTGTATTTTGATGTTGATCCTGCCAATATTGATGTAAATATTCATCCTACCAAAACTGAAATCAAATTCGAGAATGAACAGGCTATCTGGCCTATTCTACAAGCAGCAGTAAAGGAAACATTAGGCCGTTTCAATGAAGTCCCTTCAATTGATTTTGATACAGTTGACTGTCCGGATATCCCAATATTCAGTGCAGGAACCGGCGGAAATCTGGCTATGCCGGAAGTGCGTTACAACCCTTCCTATAATCCATTCGAAACCCGCACAGAGCGGGAGACAACAAATCAGCGTAATTGGGGAACCCTTTACGATTCAGCTTTTGGGGGAGCAGTGCCTTCTTCCGGGAAAAAAACACCAGATGATAGCTTACCGTTCGGTGAATCTTCATTAACAGAAACAGAAACGGAACCTGTTCTTGGCGAAGAGAAACCGGTTTACATTCAGCATAAAGGACGATTCATTGTCACTTCACTGAAATCCGGCTTAATGCTGGTTGACCAGCATCGTGCCCATATCCGGATTCTGTATGAAAAGTATCTGGTTCAATTGGCAAAACAGACCGGGTCAACTCAAGGATTGCTTTTTCCTGAAATGATTCAGTTCTCACCATCGGAGAGTGTGATGATTGATAATGCAATGTCTGATTTGCAGGCATTGGGATTCGGACTTGCCAGTTTAGGTGGAGGAACCTATTCCATTGATGGCATACCTTCAGGTACCGAGGGATTGCAGCCCGCTGTTATGCTTCGTAACGTCTTGGATGAACTGATGTCAGGAAGTGGTGATGTAAAGACCGGACAGAGAGAAAAAATAGCCTTGTCTTTGGCAAAACTGGCCGCCATTCCCGTAGGACAGGTGTTGTCCCAGAAAGAGATGGATGACCTGATGGGACGGCTTTTGTCATTGCCAACTCCGAACTATACACCTGATGGAAAGCCTGTGTTGCGCCTTTTTACGGAAAATGAGGTTGAGAAAATGTTCTAAAAGGTTGTAGGATAAACGAAAAATAGCTAATTTTGCACCCTGAATTAGTTATTTTTAAGGTATATGGATTTAAATCTGCTTACGGCTATATCACCAATTGATGGCCGTTATAGAGGTAAAACTGAGAAGCTTGCCTCTTATTTCTCGGAGTTTGCTCTGATTCGTTATCGCGTAAAGGTTGAAATTGAGTATTTTATAACTCTTTGCGAATTACCATTACCACAGTTGAAATCTTTTGATCAGCAGCTGTTCCCACAGTTGCGTGCTATCTACGCTAATTTCTCTGAGCAGGATGCTGCCCGCGTAAAGGAGATTGAGAGCGTGACCAATCATGACGTAAAGGCTGTGGAGTACTTCATCAAGGAACAGTTTGACAAAATTGGAAACTTGGAAGAGTTTAAGGAGTTCATCCATTTCGGACTGACTTCTCAGGATATCAACAATACTTCCATCCCAATGAGTATTGCTGATGCGTTGAAGGAGGTTTACTATCCTCAGATGCAGGAGCTCATTGATGTGTTGAATGGCTATGCAGAGGAGTGGGCTGACATCCCTATGCTTGCAAAAACTCACGGTCAGCCAGCATCACCAACCCGCTTGGGTAAGGAGGTTAAGGTGTTCGCTTATCGTTTGGAGCGTCAGATGGAGTCTTTGAAGCAGGTGCCAATCACCGCAAAGTTCGGTGGCGCAACCGGCAACTACAATGCACACCACGTGGCTTATCCTGAGTTCAACTGGAAGGAGTTCGGTAATAAGTTCGTAAGCGAGAAACTGGGTCTGGAGCGTGAGCAGTATACTACCCAGATTTCAAATTACGATTTCCTGGCTGCTATTTTTGACAATATGAAGCGTGTCAACACCATTATGATGGATATGGACCGTGATTTCTGGCAGTATATTTCCATGGAGTATTTCAAGCAGAAGATCAAGGCTGGTGAGGTTGGTTCCAGTGCCATGCCTCATAAGGTAAATCCTATTGATTATGAGAACTCAGAAGGAAACTTGGGTATTGCCAATGCTATTCTGGAGCATTTAAGTTCAAAATTGCCAATCAGCCGTTTGCAGCGTGATTTGACTGACTCTACAGTACTCCGTAATGTTGGTGTACCAATGGGCCACATGATCATTGCTATTCAGAGCAGTTTGAAGGGCTTGCGCAAGCTGTTGCTGAATGAGGCAGCAATCCGTCGTGATTTGGATAACTGTTGGAGTGTTGTAGCTGAAGCTATTCAGACCATCCTTCGCCGTGAGGCTTACCCTCATCCATATGAGGCACTGAAGGCTCTGACACGTACAAATCAAGGAATTAACGAAGAAACAATTAAGAATTTTATTGAAACCTTGGAGGTTTCTGAGCAGGTTAAAGAAGAATTGCGCGTGATTACACCGCATACCTATACCGGATTATAATAAATAGTATAAGATTTTATAGATTAATTTTAAATTTATGAGTACAGAAAACGAGAATTGGAACGAGAGTTCCGCAAACGTAGAAGGCCAGAGCAGTAACCGCGAGGGTTATAAGCCTTACAACCGGGATAATAACAGAGGTTACTCAAACGGACGTTCAGGTTATGGCCGTAGTAATGGTGGCTATAATAACGACCGTTCATCATATAATCGTAACGATCGTCAGCGCCCTCGCTTTAATGCGAACCAGCGCTCATACAACAATAACGGTGGCGCTTTCCGCCCATCTTCTTTCGGATCAGACGATCAGCAGCCACAGCAGCGCGAGTTCCGTCCACGCTACAATCAGGGTGAGGGCAATGGATACCAGCAGCGTGGCGGTTATAATAACAACCGTGGCGGTCAGGGTGGCTACAATCGCAACAATGGCGAGGGTGGTTATCAGCAGCGTGGCGGTTACAGCAATAACCGTGGCGGCTATAATAACAACCGTGGCGGTCAGGGCGGCTACAACCGTAACAATGGCGAGGGTGGTTATCAGCAGCGTGGCGGTTACAACAATAACCGTGGTGGTTATAATAACAACCGTGGTGGCCAGGGTGGTTTCAATCGCGGTGGTTATCAGCAGCGTCCACGTACCGCAGATTATAATCCAAATGCTAAGTACAGCCACAAGAAACAGTTGGAATACCATGACGCACTTCTGGATCCAAATGCACCAATCCGTTTGAACAAGTTCCTGGCAAATGCCGGTATCTGCTCACGTCGTGAGGCTGATGAGTTTATCACAGCAGGTGTAGTGTCAGTAAATGGCGTTGTTGTAACAGAACTGGGTACAAAGGTAACTCCAAATGATGAGGTGAAGTTCCATGAGGATCCTGTAAAGTTGGAACACAAGGTATATGTCTTGTTGAATAAGCCAAAGGATTATGTGACTACAACTGATGATCCAGAGGCAAGAAAGACTGTGATGCAGTTGGTTGCTGGCGCTTGTAAGGAGCGTATCTATCCTGTAGGCCGTTTGGACCGTAATACAACAGGTGTTTTGCTGTTGACCAATGATGGCGACTTGGCATCTAAGCTGACTCATCCAAAGTTCCTGAAGAAAAAGATCTATCACGTTCATTTGGACCGCAATGTGGCTCATAGTGATTTGGAGCGTATTGCTGCCGGTTTGACCTTGGAGGATGGTGAGATTCATGCAGATGCAGTATCTTATGCAAGTGAGACAGACAAGAGCCAGGTTGGTATTGAAATCCATAGCGGTAAGAACCGTATCGTACGCCGTATTTTTGAGCACTTAGGCTATCGTGTAACCAAATTGGATCGCGTGCTGTTCGCTGGTTTGACCAAGAAGAACCTGCGTCGTGGCGATTGGCGTTACCTGACTGAGGCTGAGGTTAACATGCTGCGTATGGGCGCTTTCGAATAATTGACAATTCATAATTGATAATTGACAATTGAATTAAAATGGAAAATATTCGCAGAACAAAAATAGTAGATGTGTTGAAGCGCACCGACTATGGCCAGATGGTCAATGTAAAAGGTTGGGTTCGCAGTAAGCGTGGAAGCAAGGGCATCTTTTTTATCGCACTGAATGATGGTTCTACCATTAAGAATGTTCAGATTGTAGGTGATGATGCCAATTTCGCAGAAGAGACTATTAAGTTAATCACCACTGGTGCTTGTTTGAGCGTTAATGGTACTTTGGTTGAAAGTCCAGCTGCAGGACAGGCTAGTGAGATCCAGGCTGTAGAGATTGAGGTTTTGGGTGCTTGCGATAATAGCTATCCTTTGCAGAAGAAGGGTGCTAGCTGGGAGTACCTGCGTACAGTAGCGCATATGCGTCCTCGTACCAATACTTTCGGTGCAGTATTCCGCATCCGTCATAATATGGCAATGGCTATCCACAGCTATTTCCATCAGAAGGGTTTCTTCTATTTCCATACTCCACTGATCACTGCCAGTGACTGTGAGGGTGCTGGTCAGATGTTCCAGGTTACCACCAAGAACCTGTATGACCTGAAGAAGGACGAGAATGGCTCTATTATTTATGACGATGATTTCTTTGGCAAGCAGGCTTCCCTGACTGTTTCCGGTCAGTTGGAGGGTGAGTTGGCTGCCACTGCTTTGGGGCAGATTTATACTTTTGGTCCTACTTTCCGTGCTGAGAACAGTAACACTCCTCGTCACCTGGCTGAGTTCTGGATGGTTGAGCCTGAGGTTGCATTCATTGATCTGAACGATTTGATGGACCTGGAAGAGGATTTCATCAAGTATTGCGTAAAATGGGCTTTGGATAACTGTAAGGAAGATTTGGAATTCCTGAACAAGATGGTTGACAAGGGTCTGTTGGAGCGTCTGAACAGTGTTATCAACACCGAGTTTGTCCGTTTGCCATATACCAAGGGCATTGAAATCCTTCAGGAGGCAATCAAGAATGGTAAGAAGTTTGAGTTCCCATGTAATTGGGGTGATGACTTGGCTAGCGAGCATGAGCGCTTCCTGGTTGAGGAGTATTTCAAGAAGCCTGTAATCATGACCAATTATCCTAAGGCTATCAAGGCATTCTATATGAAGATTGATGCAGAGAAGCCAGTGTTCAACGGTCAGGAAATGGAAGAGACTGTACAGGGTACTGACGTTTTGTTCCCACAGATCGGTGAGATTATCGGTGGTTCAGTGCGTGAGGAAAGTTATGATAAGCTGATCAATGAGATTGAGACCCGTGGCATTCCAATGAAAGATATGTGGTGGTATCTGGATACCCGTAAGTATGGAACCTGCCCTCATGGCGGTTTCGGTTTGGGTTTTGAGCGTTTGATTCTGTTCGTTACCGGTATGCAGAATATTCGTGACGTAATCCCATTCCCTCGTACTCCAGGACATGCAGATTTCTAAGATAAAAAAAGGCTCCGCAATTAGCGGAGCTTTTTTTATTTAAAGAAGTTAGGTAAAGCGTTGTACAAATAGTAAGCTGCGTATATGGCCGAATCATGCAAACCTCCGGGAAATACACTAAAGAACAGGTTGTCTGTTTTGAAGTCATTGCCGAATCGGAAAATGGGCTGCTTTTTCATCGCTTCAATTTGAGGAGTAAGCTGGTTGACTGCACTGTCTTCGCTTCCTGTTAGTGAGTAAATCAGAAAATCCTGATTTCCTTTCGATGCAAATTCAGCCAACTTTCTGGCAGTCTCATCAGATGCATTCTTTCCTCCCATTTGCTGCACACACCAGCAGTCTCCACTTAGTGGGGCGAAATATTTAAAATATTCCTTTGCTTTAGCAAATACCCACCAGGTTGTCACACCACCCATGGAAAAGCCTGCGAATGCTCTGTGGTTTCGGGATTCCATTAAGTCTTTTGGTGAAGTGGATTTGGCGTATGTGCGGAATTTCCCTTCAACGGCAGGAATCAGCTCGTCAACGAGTTCCCGGGGAAACATCTCTACACATTTGCCAGCTTCTGGAAGCGGATTCTCACGATAATCATTCCGGTAAAAAGAAGGGGTGACAACAATGGTTGGAGGAATAATACCTTCTTCAATCATGTGATCCAGGTTGTTTCTGTTGATTGAGATGGAATCCAAACCACCCAGGAATTTTTCAGCCGTACTTCCACCTCCATGCATGAAATACAGAATGTCGTAAACTTGATCAGGATGAAGACCGTATCCCCATGGTAAGTACACATAGCAGTACTTATTTATTAAGGTGTCACTGTCATACCGATGGGCCTGATATTCTAATTTCACAACGTCTCCCTTATGGTTGGCCTCGGTCCGGTAGACAGGAGGCAATGCTTTTGCTTCATGAGTTTGGGCTGTTACGCCACTCCAATTCAAGATTGTCAGAATAACCAGCAGATATAATTTCAAATATTTCATTGTAAAAAGTGGTATTTGTTAACTTCTCACAAAGATAGTAATAGTTTATTATAAAGGTGTATAAAAAATATACAATCTTCTTAAAGGCTGCTCTTTTTATTTGTCCGATTTCCCTTTTTTCTGTATTTTTGTAAACGGGAAATGATTCTTGGGGTGCAACTTTATGAGTCTTGATCCCGTCAAATGCATAAAGACAAATTTAAAATGAGAAAAATGAGAAAACTTCAAACTGTTTTATTTATGGCGGCTTTTTTATTGTGTAGCAGTGCCATGTATGCTCATTCGAGTGATGTGATAGATAATGAAGTGTCAGTGGAACCTACAAGCCAGAAATACGATGTGAAGGATTTTAGTAGCATTCAGGCCAGTGGTTCTTTGAAGATTACTTTTGAGCAGTCTCAGACTTATAGTGTTGAGGCCCGTTCTTCCAAGGATATGCTTGATGTCCTGAAAGTTGAGAATCAGGCGGGCGTACTTCGGCTTGGATTGACTAAGAGCCTGCGCAGATTGACCAGTGACATCGAGGTTATTGTAAAAGGTCCGTCTTTGGATTATCTGAAGCTTAGTGGCGCTTGCGAGTTCATGGGCAATTCTGTTTCGATGAGTACCGATGCAACCATTGACTTGTCTGGTGCTTGCTCTGTTTATTTCGTTAACTTCAAGTGTAATAAACTGAATGCAGATTTGAGCGGAGCCAGTAACATGGATGGAACTTTTGAAGTAAAAGGTGAGGCCAAGTTGTCCAATAGTGGTGCTGGTAGCCTGAAAGGTGAAATCAATGCTGCTGACATGGTCAGATTGAGTAACAGCGGTGCCTCTAGCTTAAAGATGGATGTAAAGGCTCCCCGTATCATTGTTCGCAACAGCGGAACATCCGGTACCACATTGGCCGTGGATTGTGACCATTTGGAAGTGGAGAATACCGGTATCTCACATATGACTCTTTCTGGCCGTGCCGATAAGTTGGATACCAAGAATTCGGGAATGTCTAAGATTACTTATGTAAATTTCAATAAGAACTGATTTTTATATAGAATATGTATCAGTCCTGGCGAGTTATTTTTGCTGGGACTGATGTTTTTTTATCCATGGCTCTAAGGCTGAATTCGCAGCCGCAGTACAACTGATTGTAAAAACCATTTTCCCGCAACAGCTGGTTGCGGCGTTCCTGAAGCCCTCCTTTTCTCCAGTTCCGGTCATTAAAGATTACTCCTTCCACTTGGCTGATTGCCCATGCGCCAGCCTCATTAATCTGCTCCAGTGATTTCCATCGGCTTGAAGCCAAAGTGGTTGTAATCTCCTCGAATCCTAATTCTGCTGCTTTTTGAGCGGTACGGAGCAGTCGGATTTTGAAACATTTCAGGCAGCGGCTTCCTCTTTCCGGTTCATCCTCCATGCCTGCAACCTGCTGCAACCATTCATCATGGTTATAATCCTCATCAATGACATCCAGTCCCAACTTTTCGGCATACCTGGTTAATTCGTTCTTGCGAATCTGGTATTCCTCTTCAGGATAGATGTTTGGATTGCAATAGAAAAGGGTAGGGCGCACATCATTGGCAAGCATCCATTCCAATATGGCACTTGAGCAAGGCGCGCAACAGCAGTGTAACAGAATCTTTTTCATGAAACTTAGTAAAAACAAAAAAGAAGATGCTTGAGCATCTTCTTTCTGTGGTGCCACCAGGAATCGAACCGGGGACACAAGGATTTTCAGTCCTTTGCTCTACCAACTGAGCTATGGCACCATTGTTAGTGCTTATCTCTTGAAAAGTGGTGCCACCAGGAATCGAACCGGGGACACAAGGATTTTCAGTCCTTTGCTCTACCAACTGAGCTATGGCACCAATTTTCTTGTGATTTGCGGGTGCAAAGGTACGTTATATAATTTAAACTACCAAACTTTTGGGTAAAAAAGTGTCACTTTAGTGGATTCCAGCCTTGCGCTTTCAACTCAAACTCGTTTCCGTCACGGGTTATCAACGCACAGCCTAAATCTTTCTTAGTGATATGGCCAATCATCTTTATACCTTCCATCTGCTCAATCTGCTCATGGCAACCGATAGGAACGGTGAACAGCAGCTCATAGTCTTCACCTCCGTTCAGGGCGCAGGTTGTAACATTCATATTCAGTTCCTCGGCCATAACAGCTGTCTGGTAATCCAATGGAATTCTTTCTTCATATACACGGCAACCCACACCGCTTTGGGTGCAGATGTGCAACAGCTCACTGCTTAATCCGTCACTGATATCCATCATGGCTGTTGGCTTAATGCCTGCAGCTGCCAGCTTTTCAATGATATCCTTTCTTGCCTCTGGTTTCAGCTGACGTTCCAACAGATATTCCTTGCCGGCAAAATCGGGTTGAGCCATGTCTTCTGCTGCGGTTCCTTCCTGTCTCTGGCTTTGGAATACTCTTTTTTCACGCTCCAGTAATTGCAGTCCCATATAGGCTGCACCTAAATCACCTGATACGCAAATAAGATCGGTATCATGAGCACCGTTACGGTAAACTACCTTATCCTTATCTGCGTCACCAATACAGGTGATGCTGATCGCCAGTCCCGTTAGTGAAGATGTTGTGTCTCCGCCTACAATGTCAACGCCATGGTTTTCACATGCCAGTTTCAAACCATCGTAGAACGCTTCCATGTCCTCGATGCAGAATCTTTTGCTCAATGCTATGGATACAACCATCTGACGTGGAGTTCCGTTCATGGCGTAGATGTCGCTCAGGTTGACCATTGCAGCCTTATAGCCTAAATGCTTTAATGGTACATAGGTCAAATCGAAATGAACACCCTCCATCAGCAAGTCGGTGGTTACCAATACCTGTTTCTCGGCAGGATATTGCAGTACGGCACAATCGTCGCCAATACCGTACTTACTGCTCTCATTCTTTAACTCTAAATCATTTGTAAGGTGCTTGATTAATCCAAATTCACCTAATGTTGCTATTTCAGTTCTTTGCATATTCTTTGGTTAAATTCTTCTTCTTTTCCTTCCAGAAATGTCACCTTAATCGGTAATTTCCATATATTATTTTTGAAACTCTCATCCCATTCTTTCAGTGGCGTCAGTCGGGTGGCATCTTTTTCGGTAGTGATAATCCAGCATTTTCCCTTTTCTGACAACGAGAGGTAGGCTTGTCTGATTTGTCTAAAATCCTGCTCCGTGAAATTATGGTGGTCAGGGTATGACATAGGGACAATATTCATGGTGTATTGCCGTATCTCTTTTGCCAGGGGCTCCGGATTCGCAATTCCGGTTAGCAGTAAAACAGAGTCATCCGGACTGATCTGGCTTAGAACCTGATGCTTTGACGGATTGAACACTTGCTGCAGCTCTCCATAGGCGAAGGTTGAGAAATACACGGATTGATGGATGGCTGGGCGTATTTCCTTCCTGATGCTTTCACACTCTTCCGCAGTGAGCTGGTCGGGACACTTTGTGACGATAATGATATCAGCTCTTCTTTTGCCGCTAAGCGGTTCTCTCAATCTTCCTGCAGGCAGCATCTGGTCCCTGGTCATCAGCCGGTTGTAATCCGTTAGTAAGATATTCAGTCCTGCCTTTACATACCGGTGCTGATAGGCATCATCCAGCAAAATGACATCCGGATTCATCGTTTCTAAATGGGATATGCCTTCTCTTCGGTTTGCATCTACTGCAACTATTGCTTCCGGAAATTTCTGCTTCATCTGATAGGGCTCGTCGCCTATCTGAGCCATGGAGGTCATAGAATCAGCCAGTACAAATCCTTTGCTTTTCCGTTTGTATCCTCTACTCAGTACGGCCACTTTACCTCTGGGACTCAGCAGACGGATCAGGTACTCGCAGTGAGGGGTCTTTCCTGTTCCTCCCACAGTAAGATTTCCGATACAAATGACAGGCGTAGCATACTGCTGCTCGTGCAAAATGCCCCAATCGAAGCATTTGTTGCGTATGCTTACTGCGCATCCGTAAAGAAACGCAAAAGGATATAGTGGCCAGTAGATCTGCACGCTTATTTAATTATATAAGGTAATCTGGCTTGGATATAATCTTTCTTGTCCAGGGATCGGAGCATGCTGAAGCCGTGGTAATATTCACCAAACTGCTCTTTCAACTTTCCTTCAATATAGCTGTTCCCGGATACTGTCTCCATGAACCCGTCAAACATGCTGGGTTTTCCCGGATAGTGACCGGTGGCTGTATCTGTAACCTTTGCCAGTTCTTTTGCTTTGGCTATGGCTTCCTGAATTCCGCCCAACTGGTCAACCAATCCGTTCTGTACGGCTTGTGAACCTGTCCAGACGCGGCCTTCACCTATAGCCTTGATGGCTTCCTGACTCATGTGTCTTCCGTTCGCACAGCGCTTGGTAAACAACTCATATCCTCGGTTTATGTTTTTCTGCATTAAGGCTTGTTCTGCCTCGTTCATTGCCCTGCTCACATCTCCGAAATCGCCATATTCATTAGTCTTCACGGTTTGGAAATGAATGCCTAACTTGTTGTTCAGCAAATCGCTGGCTTCAGGAACCATTCCAAAGATACCGATACTACCGGTCAGTGTGGTGGGCTCTGCAAATATATAGTTGGCAGCACAGGAGATGTAGTATCCGCCGCTGGCAGCATAATCGCCCATGGATACCACAACAGGCTTCTTTTCTTTCAGTGCTACAACATCCTTCCAGATTTGCTCGCTGTCAAAAGCGCTTCCTCCTGGTGAATTGACACGTAAGACCACAGCTTTGATGTTGTCATCGTCACGCAGCCTTCTCAAATCCTTGCAAACTTTTTTCTGGTCAATGATGGCTTCTGTGGAATAACCGGTGGCGCTTGAGATTTCGCCTACAGCATAATAAACGGCAATTTCACCCTCCTTGAATTTGTTGGGCTTGTTCTGCACATTGGCCATGTCTGCCAGATAAAGGGTGTGATAATCATCGTTTTCATCCAGCTTCATCATCTGTTTGATGACTGTAGCAACATCTTCATTGTAAATGGTTTTGTCTACGAGCTTCAATTTTACTAACTCGGAAGCTTCTTCCATGATGACGCCTCTGTTGGCATAAGCATTTAATGAGTCTGATGGAATGTGGCGTGATTCGCTCACGTCTGTCAGAATCTGTTGCCAGATATCACCCAGATAAGAACTGATTTGCTCCTTGTTCGCCTCGCTCATCTCATTCAGGATGTATGGCTCGACTGCCGATTTGTAGGTGCCGACTTTGAATATCTGGTAATGAACACCGATTTTGTCGAGCAAATCCTTATAGTATACAATCTGACTGCCCATGCCGTTCCATTCCAGGATACCTTGAGGGTTAATCAATACTTTGTCGGCAACCGAGGCGATGTAGTAATCGTTCCGGTTGTAGTTGTCACCATAGCTGACAATAAATTTCCCGGTTTCCTGCTTGAACTGAGCAAGAGCCTTGCGTATGGCTTGGGCTGTTGCCGGTGCCATGCTGGATTGGCCAGTGGCTTCAATGTAAATGCCCATGATGTCTTTGTTCTCGCTTGCCTTCTGTATGGCAGAGGTGATTTCATCCAATCCTTGAGGCATGAAATTGCCGCTAATGCCCATGAGCGCACTGAACGGATCTTCTGTGGCACGCTCTTCTACAGTACTGAGGTTAAGAACGAGAACCGTATTGTCTTTTACATTTACGGTACTGCTGCTTTGGGCAATCATACCGGCTATGCTGACAATACCTGTAATGGTAACAATAATACAGAATAGCACGAGTCCTACAATCGTGCCCAGGACGTATTTCATGAAATCTTTCATACCTAATATAATTTATGGTGACAAAGTTAGTTATTCTTTTTCTTGTTCCATACTGATTTCGCGGAAAAAGTGTATTTTTGCAGATGTAACCATAAAAGTATGTCGATTATGAAAGCTAATTCTGAGTATCGTGCTGAGGCCCGACAGGCATTGTCAGGAAAATGGGCCACTTCTGCTTTGTTTTTCTTTGTGTGTGTGCTGATTGTCAGTGCCGTAAATGGAATATTCTCATATATTAATTATGAAAGTGGAAGTTTTATTGCGATTTTACTGATACTTCCATTGACATATTCCTTGAGTGTAGCCTTTTTAAGACAGTTCAGAGGTGAAGAAATGCAGATAGAGTGGTTGTTCGGAGATTTTAACCGTAGGGTTTGGGCCACAATGATTCTCCGTTATGTGCTGGTAATCCTTTGGTCGCTTCTGTTGATTGTTCCTGGAATTATGAAGTCTTATTCGTATGCTATGGTACCTTACCTGATGCATGATAACCCTGAATTGACCGGTAGGGAGGCTTTGAGCAGAAGCGAAGAAATGATGAAAGGTCGCAGAATGGACCTGTTTTTGTTGGATATGTCATTCATGGGATGGATATTTTTGGGCCTTTTGGCCTTTGGCCTTGGTGTTTTCTTCGTAACTCCTTATGTTGAATCTGCTCATGTGGCCTTCTATGAAGATTTAAAAGAAGAGTAAAAACTTATTTTTTTATCAAAATAGCCAACTCTCCACTAAACTGCTGTAATTTGTTGCAATACAGGTTGTAATGTTAGTGGAGAGTTGTTTTAACCCTCCACTAAGTCTCCATCAACCCTCCACTAACTCTCCACTGAAAGTCTGAAGTGGTACCGCTTAATTTAGTGGAAACTTAGTGGAAACTTAGTGGAAAGTTAGTGGAGAGTTAGTGGAAAGTTGGAATAAACTCTCCACTAGTTTAAATTGCTGAAAAACAAATATCTATGACGATTTAGTGGAGAGTTGGCCATTTCCGGTTTTTATCTTTTGCTGCAGGAAATTCAACGTGTGCAAATAAGCTTAAATGATGGCCTTTTTCCGCGGGCACGGAAAAAATTGTCCGTGCCTGCGGAACAGTGGCACCTTCTAAGAAGTCTGCATCTTTCCGCAGAAGCGGAATGAGCCGGTCATCAGGGAAGACGGGTACTGCCGGTCTTTTTCCCTCCGGATTATCATATATTATAAGGTGATGTTCTTGATAATAGTCATGAAACCTAAAAAATCGGGTATTTTCTGCATATTTTTCTTGTGATATGCTTGCAGATTCAAAAATTTGGCGTACCTTTGCACTCGCTTTCCGGAACGAACGGGTA
>JAZQPA010000182.1:0-60355 GCA_045628125.1 Bacteroidaceae bacterium | reverse complement strand
GTTTTGGCTGCAAAACTACTCAATCAATTTCAAATCAAAAAATCAAAGAACGCTTGTAAATATTTAAATATTAAACATATAACTATAGATGAGCGAAATTTATCGCATCACTAGTAATTTTAGATTATATATTCAACTTCCTTAAATGCATATTTCCGTTACTGGCCCTGTTCGTCGCACAACACCAGATGCCCCATTGGTTCCACATCTACTATTTTTGCCTTAAACTCTCCAGACTTATCTCTGTAAGAGAAATAGCCTTCTTTCCGGTATAAATTTTCAAAATAATCAGAGACTATCGGTTGTACATCATGCAATTTTATTCTATCCAGATATCCATAGAATCGGGTCACAATCTGTCTTAAGACATTAAGTCTATCCACATCTACACCACAAATCTGCTTCATAGATACAGGATTCGGTGCACTACTCTTAAAGATTATTTGGTTTACATTAAGTCCAACACCAATAGTCGATCCTTCTATTTTTTTTCCAACCAACGTGTTTTCTATCAATATTCCACAAATTTTCTTATCCTTCCAATATATATCATTAGGCCACTTGATACATACGTCATTCGTATTCAGGATTTCAGCCAATGATTGTTGAATAGCCAACGATATTGCCTGAGATAAGAAAAATTGCTCATTGGCAACCACATAATTGGGATGCAAAAAAAGGCTAAACAATAAATTCTGCCCATACTCGCTTTCCCAAGAATTACCGATCTGACCTCGACCCTTTGCCTGAAACTCAGCACACACCAAGGTGATTTCCTTGTCACCGGCCAGCAGTTTTGCTTGTGTATTGGTCGAATCAGTTTCAGTCAATCGTATATATTCTATCCAAGGATAATTCATATTACAGTAAAGATCCAAATCACCAGATCGGAGAAGCAAAAGCATCTTCTACATGTTCCACAGAGAAACCATGCGTAGTATTTATTACAGACAATATGTCAAACCTTACTGGGCAATCCATACGAAAAAATTTCACATACGCATTGGCAGCCATCATTATGCGTTTAATCTTTGTGTCTGTAACAGCATCAATAGGCGATCCAAAACAGTTGTTATTTCTAGTTTTCACCTCAACAATAATCAAGACACCATTATGACTGGCAACTATATCCAATTCTTTTCTACCGCATTTCCAATTTCTATGTCTAATAACATATCCTTTACGTTGGAGGAATTCAACAGCCGCATTCTCCCCGGCCTTTCCTAACTCATTATGAAGAGCCATCTCATTTCATAAAAAATTTATCTTTTCATTCCGGACCGATACTTACCTTCTTCTTTGTCCTCCAGCATACTTAGATACGATGTATATCTGGATAAACTTATGTAATGGTCTTCAACGGCCCGACGTACGGCACAACCTGGTTCATGGGTATGCGTACAATTATTATATTTACACTCAGCTGAGATTTTAAAGATCTCTTTAAAATAATGTCCTACCTCTTCCTCTTCCATATCAAAGGTTCCAAATCCTTTGATACCGGGAGTATCAATCAGCCAACCTCCATCTTCCAACGGATACATGGCGCTAAATGTCGTGGTATGCATACCTGTCTGGTGAATATCAGAAATCTCAGCCGTACGCAATTCCAAATGCGGTAATATAGCATTGATGAAAGTCGACTTGCCCACTCCGGAGTTACCACTCAGCAATGTAGTCTTACCGGTCAGCAAATCACGGACAGGCTGTAAACCTTGATCCTTCAGTGCCGAAATTGCATAGCAAGGATATCCGATAACAGTATACAGATGTATCAAACCATCCAGTAGAACCTTTTCTTCATCAGATAAGGTATCCACCTTGTTAAATAATATGGTCACAGGAATTCTATAAGCCTCTGCTCCAGCCAGAAAACGATCAATAAAAGTTGTCGACGTCTCTGGGCGTGCCACTGTGACCACCAGTAATGCCATATCCACATTAGCGGCAATGATATGGCTTTGTTTACTTAAATTGGTTGATTTCCGGATGATATAATTCCTCCGGTCCTCAATTTCTGTTATGAATGCTGTACCCTCTTCATTCATAACAATGGAAACGTAGTCACCAACCGCCACCGGGTTGGTGCTACGTATTCCTTTCAACCGGAAGTTGCCCTTGATTTTGCAATCTACAGTATTGCCCTCATCGGTCAACACCTGATACCAACTTCCAGTATTTTTGATTACCAGTCCTCGCATTAAACGGTCATGATTTCCTTTTCCTTAGCTGCCATCATGTCCTCGACTTTCTTTACGAACTTGTCGTGAACCTTCTGCAACTTAGCTTCACCGTCCTTTTCTGCATCTTCTGGCAGACCGTCCTTCTGAGATTTCTTCAGCTCGTTCAAGCCGTCACGACGCGCATTACGGATGCTGACTTTAGCAGTTTCCATTTCCTTTGCACACTGCTTTGCCAACGACTTACGGCGTTCCTCGGTCAATGGAGGAATACCCAAACGGATAATCTCACCATTATTCTCAGGAGTAATACCTACTTCTGAATCCATAATTGCCTTCTCAATGGCACGGAACATACTCTTGTCCCAAGGCTTGATAGCGATGGTACGAGCATCTGGAGTGGTTACTGCTGCCACATTGTTGATTGGCACCATGGAACCATAAGAGTTCACACGGATACCATCCAGAATGCGGACATTAGCCTTTCCTGCACGGATATGAGCAAACTGCTCATCCAAGTACATGATGGCCATCTCCATAGCTTCTTCAGCCTCGCCTAATATTTCTTTTACTTCCTTCATTTTGTTCAATTTTAAAGAATGGTGCAACCCTCACAAGGCTTCAACTGCTTGAAGAAGTCGTTGCCCTTATCATCAACCAGGATGAATGCAGGGAAGTCCTCTACTTCAATCTTCCAAACTGCTTCCATACCCAATTCTGGGAACTCAACACACTCGATGCTCTTGATAGAAGTCTGTGACAGAACAGCAGCAACACCACCGATAGTACCCAGATAGAAACCACCATGCTTCTTGCAAGCATCGGTTACGCACTGTGCACGGTTACCCTTAGCAATCATAACTAAGCTGCCACCATTAGCCTGGAACTCATCAACGTATGGGTCCATACGGCCAGCAGTTGTTGGGCCCATAGAACCACAAGGATAGCCTTCTGGAGTCTTAGCAGGACCAGCATACAATACTGGATAATCCTTGAAGTACTGAGGCATACCCTCACCTGCATCCAGACGAGCCTTCAGCTTAGCGTGAGCGATATCACGAGCTACAATGATAGTACCCTTCAGGTTTACACGGGTAGAAACAGGATACTTAGACAGTTCCTTACGTACAGCGTCGATACCCTGATTCAGATCAATCTCGATACCCTTAGTACCCTCACCTGGGTTACGCAATTCCTCAGGAATCAACTCTGTAGGATTCTCATCCATCTTTTCAATCCAGATACCATCCTCGTTGATCTTTGCCTTGATATTACGGTCAGCAGAGCAGCTTACACCCATACCCACTGGCAGAGAAGCGCCATGACGTGGCAAGCGGATAACACGAATATCATGAGCCAGATATTTACCACCGAACTGTGCACCCAGACCGATGCGGTAAACCTCCTTCAACAACTTCTCCTCCAAGTCCAGATCACGGAATGCGCGACCAGTCTCATCACCGGTAGTTGGCAGGTTATCATAATACTTGATAGAACCCAACTTAACAGTCAGCAAGTTCTTCTCTGCAGAAGTACCACCGATAACTACACAGATGTGGTATGGAGGACAAGCAGCAGTACCGAAGTGCTTGATTTCCTCAACCAACCAAGGCAGCAATGTACCCTCGTTCTGGATCAAGGCCTTAGTCATTGGGTAGAAATAAGTCTTGTTAGCAGAACCACCACCCTTAGCTACGCAGATGAAACGGTACTCAGCACCCTCTACAGCCTCAATATCAATCTGAGCTGGCAAGTTGCACTTAGTGTTTACCTCATCGTACATGTTCAGAGGAGCGTTCTGAGAGTAACGCAGGTTGTCCTGGGTAAAGGTATTGAATACACCCTTGCTCAATGCCTCCTCGTCCTCAAATCCGGTCCAGATCTGCTGACCCTTCTCACCGTGGATAATTGCAGTACCGGTATCCTGGCAGAAAGGAAGAATGCCTTTGGCAGCGGTCTCTGCGTTACGCAGGAACTGCAGAGCCACATACTTATCGTTTTCAGAAGCCTCAGGATCGGTCAGGATCTTAGCAACCTGCAAGTTGTGCTCACGACGCAGTTTGAACTCTACATCGTGGAAACACTCCTGAGCCAGCAGGGTCAGAGCCTCCTTGCTTACTTTCACAATTTTCTTGCCTTCAAATTCGCTTACAGTAACACCTTCCTTGGTCAGCAGGCGATACTCAGTAGTGTCCTTGCCCGTCTGGAACATAGGAGCATACTTAAATTCTACGTTTGCCATAATATTATATTATTAATTAGTTTTTATTCTATTTCACCAGATTCATCATACTTCTGGAACAGGAAATCGTTATATGGGTACTTTTGAACATGCAGTTCACGCACCTTCTGGTAAATGACGGTTTTCAGTTCCTCCATATTGGTCTTTTCGCGGGCAGAAATGAACAGACAGTTCTCGTTCAGTTTTGCCATCCAGGTCTTCATCAGTTCCGGAAGCGTGATATTATCCTTTGTCTTCGGAGTCAAGTCATCTTCAGCCTTTTCCACGTAGGTATAGGCATCAATCTTATTGAAGATGATCATCTGAGGTTTTTCACTGCACTTCAAATCAGCCAGTGTCTTGTTGACAACCTGAATCTGTTCCTCAAAATCCGGATGTGAGATGTCAACCACATGCAACAACAAGTCAGCTTCTCGAACCTCGTCCAAAGTACTCTTGAATGACTCCACCAGATCTGTTGGCAACTTACGGATAAATCCGACAGTATCGCTCAACAGGAATGGCAGATTTTCAATAATCACCTTACGGACTGTTGTATCCAGCGTAGCAAACAGCTTATTCTCTGCGAATACATCGCTTTTTGCCAGCACATTCATCAAAGTAGACTTACCCACATTGGTATAACCCACCAGCGCCACACGAATCAATCGGCCTCTGCCCTTTCGCTGAGTAGTTTTCTGCTTATCAATCTCCGCCAGACGTTCTTTCAGTAAAGCCATACGGTTCAGGATGATACGGCGGTCCATCTCCAGCTGGGTCTCACCAGGACCGCGAAGGCCCACCATACCTTTTCCGCCACCGCCGCCGGATCCACCACCCTGGCGTTCCAAGTGTGTCCACAAACGCTGCAGACGTGGCAACATATAACGGTTTTGGGCCAGTTCCACCTGGGTTTTGGCATTAGCCGTCTGTGCACGCATGGCAAAAATATCCAAAATCAACGATGTACGGTCCAATATCTTTATTTTCAGGATCTGCTCAATGTTTCTCAACTGCTTGGCAGACAGTTCATCATCAAAGATTACCATACCCACTGGGTCTTCCTCATCTTCTTTCTGTTCGATGAACTCACGAATCTCCTCCAATTTTCCCTTTCCCACATAGGTAATGGAACTAGGGCCATCAACCCGCTGAGTATATCGACGAATGGTCTTAGCTCCTGCCGTATCAGCCAGGAACTCCAATTCATCCAAATACTCTGTGGTCTTTCTTTCGTCCTGTTGAGGAGTGATCAACGCCACCAGAATAGCGGTTTCTGTTTGAGCTTCCGATATAACGAATTCTTTCATTCAGTATTATCCAAAGTAATTTCCGACAAATATACACTTTTCTTTTCAAATACCCAAAAATACCTGGATTTTATGTACTTTTGCAACTCAAAAAGAAAGCACTATGGCAGACAATTACTTAGAGAATCACTATGAGGCTTACCTCAAAAGGAAAGCCGAATGGGAAAAGAAGAAAAAGAAAAAGACACCCAAACAGAAATCCACAGCAAGTTCTACCCCTCCCAAAGGGGAAGGGCCGTTCTGACAATCCACAGAGTTGAGGGTTTTATGGAATCATAATCACCTGTCCATCATAAGCCAGATGGAAATGTTCTGGCAAATTAGCATCCTCTTGAGCATGAGGCAAAATATGATGCGACATATGAATGAAGTAAGTTTCTCTTGCACCTACACGTTTTGAAAATGCCATCGCTTCCTCTATGGTTTGGTGGCTACGGTGAGGTTTGTGGCGGAGCCCATTCACAATAAGGGTTTCTACTCCTTCCAAGTAGGCAAATTCTTCTTCTGGAATAGAGGACATGTCTGTGATGTATGCCATCTTGCCCATCCGGAAGCCCACAATGGGCAATTGTGCATGCATCACACGGATAGGGATGATTTCCAGAGGTTTATCCGAATCTTTAGCCTTCAGTCTTTCCTCTACAACCCGTTGACGCTTGTCACGCATCCGGCTCTCCATATAGCGTTCATCTATCTGTGCTGGTTGCTTCAATGCTATCCGTATAGGGACATGAGGTTCTAAAGGCAACAAATTAATGGACGGCACGCCTGGATAACGTTTCTCTTTCGGGGTAAAGCAATAGGGAATCCGTTCCAACAAATGATCGATACAGAACTGTTCAGCATAAACATCCACATCACCGAAAATACTGAAAGGGCGAAGGTCATCCAACCCTCCCACATGATCGTAATGCTCATGGGTTATCAGCACCGCATCCAGTGGGCCGAAATCTATACGGAGCATCTGCTCCCTGAAATCTGGTCCGCAATCAATCAGGATACGCTTGCTGCCATCCTCTACCAGAGCAGAGCAACGCAAACGTTTATCACGCGGATCCTGCGACTTACACACATCGCATTCACAACCTATCTGTGGAACGCCACACGAAGTTCCGGTTCCTAAAAGCGTTATTTTCATATAAAATTCACTTCTGGACGGATTGTAATTCCGAATTTTGACTTTACATCAAGACAGATGGCATCGCTCAATGCTACAATTTCCTCTCCCGTGGCTCCTCCATGGTTTACTAGAATTAAAGCCTGTTTCTCATAAACTCCAGCATTGCCCATCCTCATGCCTTTCCAGCCACACTGATCTATCAGCCAGCCGGCTGGAACTTTCACTCTATCCTCATCCACCTCATAGAACGGGATAGAGAATCCGGCTTTTTCCAACAGCATATGAAGGTCCCGGCTTATCACCGGATTCATGAAGAAACTACCCGCATTTCCCAGCACCTTTGGATCCGGCAACTTGGCATTACGGATGGCTACAATCGTTTCTCTCAATTGAGAGAGTGTGAGTAATTCCTCATAGTGATCTCCGAATTTACGTTCCAATTCAGTTCGGATATTGCCATAATCCAGTTTCGGAGCAAAATGTTTTTTCAGCCGGTAAGTTACTGACAAAATAATAAAACGGCCTTTCCACTGATCCTTGAAGATGCTGTGCCGATACCCATAGCAACATGCTTCATTGGGAATTACATGAATCTGACCCGTGGAAATTTCCATAGCCTCCATTTCAACAATCAGATCCTTCACCTCCACACCATAAGCACCGATATTCTGAACGGCACTGGCTCCGACTTCACCGGGAATCAGCGAAAGATTTTCCATGCCACTCCACCCATGCTCAACAGCATACGACACCACATCATCCCATACTTCTCCGGAACACGCTTTCAGCAATACTGTCTCTCCGTCATCCTTGACCGAGATACCCTTCAATCCCGAATGCAGGACTATTCCCTTAAATGATTTAGTAAACAAGAGATTACTTCCTGCACCGATGTGCAAAAAGGGAGCCTCGCGCAAACTGGGTAAAAAGGAAACCAGTTCGTCTATGGATTCATATTCAAAAAACGTATCAGCCACAGCCTCAACGCCAAAAGTAGTATGTTCTATCAGTGAATGATTATGATATACCTTCATGTCCTATTAATCAATAGCTAGTATCCTCGAAAGCCACCAGTATCCAACGACCGTCACGGCGCTCAAAAGAAAGGATGTTGTTAATTCCATTATCGCAGCCATGAATACATAACGTCTTGGTTGTCAGCCCCACAGGATAAGTTTGGCCATAGTTCACATTTGTCAGTTCATTCTCAGGAAGTTGAGGGCGGAAAGCGAACCATTGGTCTAATTCCAACGTTGTCTCTATCACGCCAAAATCATCATCCGGGTCGGTAGTGACAAACTTCAGAGGATCGGACACATGCTGACGCTGGAAAATAGAATCACAAGCAAACTGTTTATAGAAATCCAAGAACTCAGAAGCATCCAATTCAGAGTTCATATTATCCTCCTCTATTCCATACAGGCACCATACTCCTATACCCTGGTAACGCTTGAACTGATAGCGTTTTGCCTTCTTTTGCTGCAGATCCAGAAATTCCACTCGGACTTGAATCAGAGACGTATCCTTCTCCAATTGCATTTCATCCTCCGAGTTAAAAATCACAGTGTAAAAGTCACGGTTTGAGAACAAAGGGTCATGCTCCCACTCTTTTTTCTTGATCGTTGTTTTTTCACCATCTACGGTATAAGGTAAGGGGAAAAATGTACGGACACGCTGAACGGCACTATCAGCAGAGAAACTGAAGATAAAGTCGTCAAACAGCTCATCAGCACGTGCAGGCAAGGCTTCCTCGGCCTCAGCCAAATCCAATGTGTCCGACTCCACTGTATCTTGAACTACAATCTGTTCATCCTCTGTGACCTGTGTTTTGTTCCCGTTACATGCCATTAGCATAACTAACGCACAAAAAGCCCAAACCAACTTCTTCATCACAAACTAACTTGAAAAGTGTTGCAAAAATACATCTTTATTTCCTAATTTAAGCCATAATTGCAATTAATTGTTTAACTTTGCGCAGAAATTTTAAATGTAACAAGTAAACCTCAAAATATGATTGATAAAATTCAACAGCTGCTTGCCGAAGTTGAGACACTGAAGGCTGAAAATGCTGAGCAATTAGAGTCTCTTCGCATCAAGTATTTAAGCAAGAAAGGTTTGATTCCCTCTTTGATGAACGATTTCCGCCAGGTTCCTGCCGAGATGAAGAAGGAAGTTGGTATGAAGATGAATGAGCTGAAGACAAAGGTTCAGGACCGCATCAATGAGTTAAAGGAGGCATTTGAGACCAGCGACAACGGTTGTGCAGACCTGGATCTGACCCGTACAGCATATCCTGTAGCTTTGGGTACCCGTCACCCACTGACCATTGTCAAGAATGAAATCATTGATATTTTTGCACGCATGGGATTCACTCTGGCTGATGGCCCTGAAGTGGAGGACGACTGGCATGTATTCTCTGCCATGAATTTCGCTGAGGATCACCCAGCCCGCGACATGCAGGACACTTTCTTTGTTGAAAGTCATCCTGACATCATTCTGCGTACACATACATCTTCTGTTCAGGCTCGCGTCATGGAGCACACTCAGCCACCTATCCGTGTAATCTGCCCAGGACGTGTGTACCGTAACGAGGCGATCAGTGCACGTGCTCACTGTTTCTTCCATCAGGTAGAGGCTCTGTACGTAGATAAGAATGTCAGCTTCACCGATCTGAAGCAGGCACTATTGGGATTTGCACAGCAGATGTTCGGCGAGGACACCAAGATTCGCCTGCGTCCAAGTTATTTCCCATTTACCGAGCCAAGTGCCGAGATGGATATCAGCTGCCATCTGTGTGGCGGTAAGGGTTGTTCTTTCTGCAAGGGTACCGGTTGGGTAGAAATTTTAGGTTGCGGTATGGTTGACCCTAACGTTCTGGAGCTGAACGGCATCAACAGCAAGGAATACAGCGGTTGGGCATTAGGTATGGGTATCGAGCGTATCACCAACCTGAAATACCAGGTGAAGGATTTGCGTATGTTCTCAGAGAACGACACCCGATTCCTGAAAGAATTTGAATCTGCAAATTAAATAAAATAACAAAAAAGCCTGAGCGTTTGCTCAGGCTTTTTTTATTACTGCATCGACCGGTTATATGACCGGTTTCCATAAATCATCACCACGATAAAACAAATCAGTGGCAGCACAAACGATACGTTCTCGGCAGGCATGCCGAACAGTTCGTGCTGGTCAATAATCGCCGCCTGAACAGGAGGCAATACCGAACCGCCCAAGATTGCCATAATCAGGCCGGCAGAACCCAACTTGGCATCATCGCCCAGTCCGTCCAGAGCAATACCGTAGATGGTAGGGAACATCAGGCTCATGCAACCGCTCACTGCCACCAGACAATACAATCCCAATCTGTTCTGGAATCCGATAACGCCCAATGTGAATACAACACCAGCGATGGCAAATATCATCAGCATCTTTCCCGCATTGAAATACTTCATCAGATAGGTAGTCACAAAACGGGAACAGATAAACAGCACCATCGCTGCAATGTTATACGATTGCGAGAGCACCTCAGCCTCCTGCTCTGCCATACCTTCTGCCACAAATACGCGTGTGCCGTACTGGATAATGAATGTCCAACACATAATCTGCACACCCACATAGAAGAACTGAGCCAGCACACCCTCACGATAATGCTTCAGTCCCAGGATTCTGCGTAAAGAATCGCCAAATGCCAGTCGTCCGGCAGTATCGTTATTCTTAGGCATGTTCATGAACAGAATTACGAAGAACATCGCAGCAATCACCACACCAATAATGAGATAAGGATTGATCAACACCTGCAAATCGCTGTCTTTCACTGCCATGAATTCCTCTTCGCTCAACAAAGCACGCTCTGCCGTATCCATTGGATTCAACTTGTTCTGAATAAAGTTCATCGCCACAAACATACCGCACAGCGACCCGAGAGGATTAAAGCACTGGGCCATATTCAGTCGTCGGGTAGCCGTAGCCTCGCTGCCCATGGACAGGATATAAGGGTTACAGCTGGTTTCCAGGAACGACAATCCGCAAGTCAGGATGAAGTAAGCCACCAGGAACGGATAGTACGAGCCTATCAGGGCTGCCGGATAAAACAGGAACGCTCCAACGGCATATAGTCCCAAACCGCACAGTACGCCCGCCTTATAACTATATTTGCGGATAAACATGGCAGCAGGGAAGGCCATGGCAAAATAACCGCCATAGAATGCCACCTGCACCAGGGTTCCGTCGGTCACACTCATGCGGAAAATCTTACTGAACGCCTTCACCATCGGATTGGTGATGTCATTGGCAAAACCCCACAACGCAAAACATGAAGTGATCAATATAAAAGGAATAAGATAGCTCACCCCATTGGATGAGATGAGACTATCTTTCTTTATGTTTTCTGCCATAGGGACGGATTATTTATAGATAGGACCGAAGTTTGCACAAGCACGGAAATCTGCACCTTCCTTATCCATTCCAAAAGCATTCCATGCTGCAGGGCGGAAAATGTCAGCATCAGCCACATTATGCATACAAACAGGAATACGCAACATGGAAGCCAATGTAATCAGATCCTTTCCGATATGACCATAGGCAATAGCACCATGATTGGCACCCCAATTGTTCATTACGCTATATACATCCTTGAAAGCATCCTTTGACGGATCCAGACGAGGAGCGAACCATGTGGTTGGCCAGGTTGGATCTGTTCGTTTATCCAATGTGTTGTGAACATCGGCAGGCAAATCCACACTCCAACCTTCAGCAATCTGAAGTACAGGTCCCAAACCTGCCACCATGTTCAAACGCATCATGGTCAGCGGCATTCCGCCCTTAGTCAGGAAATGAGAAGAATAGCCTCCACCGCGGAAATAATCACGGTCAGCCGGCATCCACTGAGTAGCCTTCAGGCAAGCCTCAGCATCAGCATCGGTCATTTCCCAAGGGGTCTTCATGGTTGGATTACCCTCAGCATCGGTCATCGCACCGGTTGCGTCCAATGTGGTAGCACCGGAATTGATCAAGTGAATGAAACCGTTTGCAGCACCACCCTCAGCAGTCCAACCGGTCACACGCTTCACAGCTTCAGGACTCCAATAAGTACGGACGTCGCTGAACATCACACCACGATTGGTCAGCAAATGACCGAAAAGCATAGAGATGCCATTCAGGAAATCATTCTCAGTAGCCAGAACCTTAGCTTCACGAACACCATTCCAATCGTATGAAGAACACATCAGAGACTCTGGGAAATCAAAGTTTGGCTTATAATCTGTCCACTGACGCTGGCCTTGAACGCCACCGCAGATGGCATTGTGTCCCTTTGCCTCTTCCTTGTATCCCATTTCCAGCAATCGGGGATTACCTTCCATCAAGTCACGGATAATCATCATATTCTTGACAGTGAATTCCCAATCAGCATCTTTCTCTTCGCGGTTCTTTCCTTTGCCCTTACCATTGAAAGTGGTCATTGGAGTGCCAGGGAACAATGGTCGGTCCTCATTGTAGTCATGACCTTCATTGGTCTTACAGTAAGTTTCAACCCACTGCATGGCCTTCTCAAACTCCTCATGATCATAAATACCGAAGTCCACACGACGCAGGATTTCTACCAGTTCCACATATTCGGTACGCATTCCCAGGTATTTCTGCAGGAAGTCAGCATCCACGATGGAACCAGCAATACCCATACAGGTGTTGCCCAAGCTCAAATAGCTCTTTCCACGCATAGTGGCAACAGCCTGAGCAGCACGGGCCCAACGCAGAATTTTTTCTGCCACATCAGCAGGTATGGTATTATCATTCAAGTCCTGAACATCATGACCATAAATACCGAAAGCAGGCAATCCCTTCTGTGCATGAGCAGCCAGAACAGCAGCCAGATACACTGCACCCGGACGCTCTGTACCATTGAATCCCCAAACAGCCTTAGGGTAATTAGGGTTCATATCCATGGTTTCCGAGCCATAGCACCAGCAACTGGTAACCGTAATGGTTGCACCTACTCCCTCACGCTCAAACTTCTCCGCACAATCGGCAGCCTCAGCAACACGTCCGATAGTACTGTCAGCAATCACGCATTCTACCGGAGAGCCATCTCCATTTCTCAGGTTACCGGAAATCAGTTCTGCCACAGCCTTAGCCAGGTTCATGGTCTTTTCTTCCAGACACTCCCGGACACCGCCCTGACGTCCATCGATTGTAGGACGAATTCCAATTTTAGGATACTTCTTCATAGTGGTTATTAGATTTATAGTTGGTATATTTTTCTGTGTTTTTTATTTTACCTGAATAACCAGATAACGGCTTACACTCCAGAACACATTAGGATTGTTGATCTTCAGTACATACTGACCCTTAGCGTCCTTCTCCAAAGAGTATGAGCCCTGAGGATGATTGGTCAAGATGGTTGCATTCTTTGAGAACAGCTTGATCTCCTTCTGGGTACGGATATCAATCTGGGTAAAATAATCCTTGTTGAAATTGCCGCTCTTGAGCACATCACCCTTCTCCAGGATTTTCTGCTCCTTCAGCTCGCTCTTGGTACCGAATACAAACCATGCGGTGTTCAGCGCCTTGTCCTGAGCTGCCACCTGCTTTGACTTCTCCTCGTTCTGGGCATTCAGGTTAGCCACGTTCACGTTCAGATCCTCGATGGTCTTGTTCTGCTCGTCAATCTGGATGTTCTTGTTCTCCAGTTCCATGCGCAAAGCCTCCAACTGATGGTCTTTCTCCTCCAGCTGTGCTGTCAGCTGCTCAATGGTCTCCTTCAGCTTTGATGAAGCCAGGGAACTCTTCTGCAGGTTTGCCTTCAGTTTGGCAATCTGATCACGGTTCTGCTGCATGGTCTGCTGAATGAACTGGAGATTCTCCTGAATCTGGGTACGCATATTCTGACCCTCACCGTTTGCCTGCTCTGCAACCACGCGGCCCTGAGCATCGTTGATCTGACGGAAGCCCTCGTTAATCTCATTAACCATGCCCATCATCTCGTCCAGCTCAGCATCACGCTGGCTGATAGCCTGCATCAGTGAGTCACGTTCTCTATTTACCTGAGCCTCTGCCTCTTTGGATGAGTTACCACAAGAAACCATCACTGCAGCCAGACAGATAGCCATAAACCATGTAATCTTTTTCATTCTTAATTCAATTTTAAATTATTCGTCTTCAGTTATTAGTTCTCTATATTTATTTTTCTTTTCTTTATTTTTCACTTCCTCTTTTCCTGCCAGAACCACTACAATCTCGCCTTTAGGCTCCGTTTCCGTAAAATGCTTTATCACTTCCTCCAACGAGCCTCGCACACTTTCCTCATGCACCTTTGATATTTCCCTGCATACGGAAACCTGACGGTCTGCCCCAAAGAATTCCCTAAACTGAGTCAGTGTTTTCAGCAACCGGTATGGAGATTCATAGAAAATCATGGTACGGGTTTCATCCACCAAAGCCTGCAAGCGTGACTGGCGGCCTTTCTTCTGAGGGAGGAAACCCTCAAAACAGAACCGCTCGTCTGGCAAGCCGGATGAGACAAGTGCAGGGACAAATGCGGTAGCTCCAGGTAAACATTGTACTTCTATACCATTTCTGACACATTCACGCACCATCAGGAAACCCGGATCGGAAATGGCAGGAGTACCCGCATCAGAGATTAACGCCACCGTCTCACCTCCCTTGATTCGCTCCACCATCCGCTCTACCGTCTGATGTTCATTAAACTTATGATGAGAGAGCAAGGAATTTTTAATTTCGAAATGTTTCAGCAGTATGCCCGAGGTACGGGTATCCTCGGCCAGAATCAAATCAGCCTCCTTCAACACCCGGATAGCCCGAAATGTCATGTCCTCCAAATTACCTACAGGGGTAGGTACCACATACAACTTTCCCATACCTTTTTCACATTAATAGGCAAATGTAGGCATAAAAAACATGTCACACGCTAAAACATACTTAAATTTAACGTGTTTTGTCAATTTCTAAGGCGATAAAGGCAACTTTCGAAAAATATCTGTATCTTTGTCTGCAAAACTATATTATGAGCAGGAAAATCACTTTCGACGTTTTCATTCGCGGCTGTATCACCATTGGTCTTGCAGCTTTTGCCATCCTAATGATCAATTACCTCAGCAGTGTGCTTTTACCATTCTTTGTGGCACTTCTGATGGCCTACATGCTGAACCCAGCAGTCAATTTCTTCCAGGACAGAGTAAGATTGCACAACCGGGTTCTAAGCGTCATTGTCACTTTATTGATAGTCATCCTAATTTTGGGTGCCTTCATTGCCTTGATTATCCCCCCACTGGTTGACCAGACCATCAAGCTGAAGGATGTAGCCTCAAACTACATCAGTCATCTGGTCAGCACCGGTGTTCTGCCCAGCGACATCAGCACCTATGTAGAGGAATATATAGCCAGCCTGCAACTCACCAATGCCGATTATTTCTCTATCGTTCAGGAAGTAGTACCCCGAGTGATGAAAGTCATTGGCGAAACTGCCAATTTCATATACGGACTTACCTCCATCATTTTCATCATACTCTACCTGGTGTTCATTCTGATAGATTATGAAAAGATTTCAAAGGGATGGGTAAAATACATCCCCATGCAGCATAAGCGCAGGGTGTTGGATATCTTCTACAATGTCAAGGACCAGATGCAGGGCTATTTCCGCGGCCAGGCACTGATTGCCTTTATTGTCGGCATTCTGTTTGCCACTGGATTCACCATCATCAACTTTCCGCTGGCCATCGGTTTGGGTCTGTTTATTGGTTTACTGAACCTTGTGCCCTACCTTCAGACAGTAGGATTAATTCCTACCATCATGCTGGCCCTGCTGAAAGCTGCCGATACTGGCGATAATTTCTGGATTATCCTGATTCAGGCATTAATCGTATTTGCTGTGGTTCAGAGCATTCAGGATATGTACCTGACTCCTCGCATCATGGGAAAGGAAATGGGACTGAATCCCGCCATCATTCTGCTGTCGCTGTCCATCTGGGGAGCCCTGCTGGGCATGATTGGCCTGATCATCGCCCTGCCACTCACCTCCTTGCTCAAAGCCTATTACGGGCAGTACATCGAACGCAACAATCTGCGGCATTCTCCCCCTATAGAATCTGAGAATCAGGTCTCCGAAGAGTAATTTTTAGCTAAAATATTTGCAATTCAGAAAAATTGCCGTATCTTTGCACCCGCAATTCCGAAAGAGGATTGCTTATTTAGGTAGATCCGCTAGCTCAGCAGGTAGAGCACATCCCTTTTAAGGATGGGGTCTTGGGTTCGAGCCCCAAGCGGATCACCAAAGAAAAACGGAGATGATTGGAAATCAATCATCTCCGTTTCTTTTTATTTCTAATGCACCCCCAATTGCAAACGCACTTCACATACTGCCGTGACAGTGTTTTTCCGTAGTCGCGGAACACTTTTTCCGTAGCCACGGAACAGCCACATCACCTAAATAGCACAACCTTTTCCGTAAGTGTGGAATATATCTGTCACTTAAGTGGATTGAAGGCCATTCCTACTACAAAAACATAAAAATGAGAAAAAGCCAACCCTCCACTAAACGTAACATAAATCATTGTATTACTGAATAATAAGTTAGTGGAGGGTTTATTCCAACCTTCCACTAACCTTCCACTAAGGTTCCACTAACCCTCCACTAAATGATCCAGGTTGTTCTTTGCGTTGAAGTTATATTGGCGATCAGTATACCTTCCTGTTTTATTAAGATTCTTTGTTACTGTTTGTTGACATTAGCATATTGCCCGTTTTTTGTTTCCTATAACAAAGACGGTGTATAGCCGCTTGCTTCGTAGTGGAACCCTAGTGGAGGGTTAGTGGAAGGTTAGTGGAACCCTGGAATAAACCCTCCACTAAATATTTAGCTGAAAATCTGGATCTTATATGTATTTAGTGGAAGGTTGGGCTTTTTTGAGTTTTTTTAAGTTGTTACGCTCTGTTTCGCTCCATTAAGAAGGGATTAAAATAAATTCGAATGATTACTCAAGTAACGAGGGTATGTTTACTTAAGTAACAAGGGTATGCTTACTTAAGTAAACACACCTCTTTGCTCAACTTAACATTGACCGCGTTTTGGATAAATACCGCCCGCCTGTTTCCGTAATTACGAAAACAGGCGGGCGGTACTTATATCAGTGGTGAATTAGAACTGCTGAAGCAACCAATCCAAGAATGGGCGCAATGCCTGGGCTGCAGGTTCGGCGGTCTGAACCGAAAGGGTGATGTCAGTACCCATACCGGTGAGAATGTCGAACTGATGGTTGTCATTCCTGTCCATGCCATCGATGGCCGACCAGCCCTTGGCAAAGGTTACACGGTCCACACTGGCAGCAGGCTCTGTCAGGGCTTTCAGCATCAGGTTGCCCTGTGCCGCCATGGACTTCAGCTTGAGTAGGAAAGGACGCAAATCACCATAGAACAGTTTATCACTCTCATTGCCGGAAGCTAATGTTTCCACCTTTGCGCATGCGGCTTCAATGCGTGACAGTTCCTCCTGAAGAGCTTTTGGCGATGCCTTTGTCCCTTCACGCTGATAAGCCGACTTGAAGTCATTTATCAATTTGGCCAATGGGGTTCCGGCATCATAGTAGCGCAGGTAAGGCACAATAGCCTCAAAAGCAGCAGCATTATCGGCTCCTACCACTGCAGGAAGGGATGCCTTCCAACTCTGCATGTTGTCGAAGGTGTTCATGTTCCAAGTGTAATCAGCCACACTGAAAAGGGCTATCTTGGACAGTTCTCCCTGCTGCATAGGATTGATGATAATGGTCTTCAAGGACAAACCCTTCTCCATACGCTCGTTGCCATCAATGTGCTTCTCATCGGCAAAGTTGGCATAGGTATCGGCAGGGAAAATCTTGGTCACATCGTTATCGTTGCAAGGATAATTCCACCACCAGGACACCTCACGTCCCAGGTAATCATGCAAAGTTGCCAAATCGCTACTGTTGGGCACCGACCAGATATTCTTGCCTGTAGTATAGATATTTACCTTCTCAGGAACCGGGCGAAGAGACTCCCAGAAACGGCGGGCCTTATCGGGAGTTACCCAACTGAAAGCATACAGCTGAGGCACATAGTGCAGAGGCTTCACCTGACTGGCAAGTGCCGTACCCGGCTTATTCCAACGCTGGTCAATGAGCTGCTGCAACTGAGACAGACGCTCGGCACCCTGACGCAATTCCGCATCGTCCTCAGGCACGCCGACATCGTCCACAAACACGCCAAACTGACGGACACCTAAATCGTACATCAGTGCGAATTTCGACATAATACGGTCCAGCACATCGGTACTGGAAGCATCGGTGAATGTCTGTCCCGGATGGATAGCCCATACAAAGTTGACTTTGGTCTGGTGTGCCACATCGCACAAGTGCTTCATCATGCCCTCGGTCATCAGGCCCAAGCGCTTCTGCTCGGCAGTAATCTCCTTAGGGTAAGCCTGATCCCAATAGCGTGAGTGGTAAGGATCGCTCTTGGCACCATACATATAGGTGTTCAGTTTGAAACGCGCCATGAAGCGGAACAAATCGGCCGTCACCTCTTCGCTGTAAGGCACGCCATAATAGCCCTCAATCACGCCACGGCTCTGCACATCGGCATAGTCATAGAAAGTGGCGCAAGACAGGTTCTGCGTGCCGTTATCCAGCATCTGCTCCAGAGTAGCCAAGCCATAGAAAACCGCATCGGTATGTTCACCAAGTACCATGACTTGAGCCTTTCCCCCTAAAGAAGAAAGACTTACCACATGACGGTCGTATTTAGGCTGACTGAAAACTGCACGTTTCAACTTCAGGCCCGATGCTTTCTTATCGGCTATGCCTTTAGAGCCGTTTACACCCAGATAAACCACCGAGGTGCCAGCAGCAGGCTGGGTACCGAACTGAGCCTTAAGTCCATGTTCCTGCAGAATCTGAGTCAAACGGTCACGGGTATAGTTATCAATACCCTCCTCGGCCACCACAGAGACCGTAGGCGTAAAGGAAACCTTTCCGGATACTTTCACCTGCTCCTGCGGAACAGGATAGATGGTGTAGGCCTGCTGAGCCCACACATTGCCGCCCAAAAACAAGAAGAGCTGCAATAAAACAAGAATTCTTCGCATATTCATAGGTTTTAGATTTACTTTTGCAAATATACGAAATTTCCCGGTTTATTGATGTATTTTATGGCGTTGATTCAAGTTTTGGATGATGACCGAAATAATGATAAGAGTGAGACCCATATAGAACGAGGCGTTCAGTTCGCGGGATTCGTTAAAAATAATCATAGCGAGGATGATGCTGTAGATGGGCTCCAGATTGTAAGTCAAATTCATGGTGAAGGGAGACACATACTTCAGGGCGGCAAACTGCAGCAAGTACTGGCCAATGGTGCAAACCAAAGCCAGAACAACCAAATAAATCCAATCGGACACTTTAGGGGTAACATTCAGTTCCGGATTCAACTGCATGGCCACAGGCAGCACCACACTCAGACAAAACAAACCACCAATCATCTCATACAGCACTACACTTCGGGTAGGAATATGGGGAGAGACCGATATGACCTTCTTACTGTAGATAGAAAACAACGAAGCCAACAACGATGCCATGGCACCCAGAATAATACCCAAACGATAACGGGTATCCAAATGGAAGATGAGCAGCAGGCCCAACAAAGCTACCGTGCTGAGCAAGAACTCCTTACCATAGAATTTATGGTGATTGACGATAGGGTCGATAATGGCAGTAAACATACCCAAAAGAGCCAGGCTGATGACACCAATCGACACATTTGAGGCCTGAATGCTGGCATAGAAGAACACCCAATGGATACCCAACACACATCCCACAGCCATCAGCTTCAGGCTGTCGCGCCAAGGGAGCAACTGCAGTTTCTTCTGGAAATATAATATAGGAATGAAAAGTAATGTGGTCAGCAACAGTCGATACCATACCAGAGGTATCTCCTGAAGCGATATAAGACGGCCAAAGAGTCCTGTTCCTCCTGCCACCAAAACGGACAAATGCAGTTTCAGGAATGCTCTGTTTTTGTTATTATCTGCCATTTTTATCTCTACTTGTCAATTTTTCGGCTGCAAAGATACTACAATATAAAAAAAACAAGTATTTTTGTGGTGCATAAATATTTTATTAACCTAATTTCTTAACCTATGAGAAAATTTATCATGATGGCTGCGCTCCTTTTGGCAGGAGTTTCAGCACAGGCTCAGGAGTTATCTAACTTCAATTTCCGTGGTGCAAAGCAGGTCGTTTCTCCTGAAATCAAGGGCGATTCTGTTACTTTCCGTTTGAATGCAAACTATGCAACCGTAGTGCAACTGACCGGTAACTGGTTGGCTGGCCAGACCGTTAACCTGACAAAGGGTAATGACGGAATCTGGGAAACTACCATCAAGGCTCCATACGCTGAGATTTATACCTACAACTTTATCGTTGATGGTGTTTCTGTAAACGACCCTGTAAACTATATGGTTCAGCGCGATGGTACCCGTTACCTGAACATGCTGATGGTTCCAGGTGAGCGTTCATCTGTTTATAATGAAAGCACTCAGCGCGGTACAGTAACCTATCGCTGGTATGACAGCCAGTCATTGGGCATCAACCGTCGTATGACCGTTTACTTGCCATACGGTTATGAGGCTAATCCTAAAAAGAAATATCCTGTATTGTACCTGCTGCACGGTGGTGGCGGTGACGAGGAGGCTTGGACATCTATGGGCCGTACCGCTCAGATTCTGGACAACCTGATTGAGCAGGGTAAGGCTGAGCCAATGATCGTGGTTATGCCTAACGGTAATCCTAACCAGCAGGCTGCTGCTACTATGGGCTTGCCTACTTCTCAGCTGGACACCCGCGCTCCTGAAAATGCAAATGCTTATGTAAAGAGTCTGGTCAACGAGATCGTTCCTTTCATCGAGAGCAACTTCCGTGCTATTCCTAAGAAGTCAGCACGTGCTATCGCTGGTTTGTCAATGGGTGGTGGCCATACAACTTCTGCTACTATCCTGTTCCCTAACACATTCGACTATATCTGTCCTATGAGCTGCGGTATCCGCGAGAGTGATCATCTGGATGCTGACCTGCAGGGTATCAAGAAGGCTGGTTACAAGCTGTACTGGGTAGGTTGCGGTAACGATGACTTTGCTATGCCAGGCACCAAGATTCTGGATGCTGCACTGACACGCAACGGCATGGAGCATACCCTGTTCACCAGCGACGGTGGTCACGAGTGGAAGAACTGGCGTCTGTATCTGCAGACTTTTGCTAAGCTGCTGTTCAAGTAAAATAATATATCCATATAGAAAATGCTCCGCCGGTGCACAATCGGCGGAGCATTTCATTTATACATAAGGATAAAAGCATATATAGTTTTCTCTCAGGCCCGGTGCATGCGGTGCATATCAGCACGGGTGCCGCGATAACGTGGATTCTTAGCGATTCTGTTATGATTCATCACATAAGCCACCTGCTTATCGGTCAGGACCTTGGCAAACTGCTTGCGGTACTTGGCGTCCAGAGCCAGATGCTTCTGCTGGCTCTTCTGGCGGTGCTTCACATCATGCTTCTTACCTGCATTGTGCTTGCGCAGCTCACGTGACTCCTTCTTATATTCGGTATAAATCTTGGTGAAGCGGACGGTCTCTGCTGGGCTCAAGTGCATTTCCTTGGCCAGGATACCAGCCTGCTGCTCGGTGTGCAGTTCGGTAGCCATTGGGTGATGATACTTCTTCTGTCCGTGCTGGGCATTCATTGTTGCTACACTCATTACCATTGCCAACATCATCAAAAACATCTTCTTCATAATCGTAACGTTTTTAAGATTTACACTTTGTTTCTGTTTCACATTGCAAAGGTACGTGGGGGAAATCCCTCCTGCAAGTGGTTTTCCCTATTTGTACAGGGGATTTTCCCTATAACAGAAAAATGGCAGATAGTCTCCTACCTGCCACATTATATATTAGTATATCGCATTAATCCTATTTCCGCGCAAAATCCACGCACTGATTAATCAGTTCGTTGAACGTAAGCGTGCGTTCCAGATCCGTAAGAGCCTTCTGCAGAAAATCAGGCTGCAGCACATCCTCACGGGTAAGATGCTTGTAGAGTTCATAACTCTTCAGACGATAATATTCCGCATGAGGGTCATCGGCGCAGAATCCCTGAGGAACCTTCCGGAGTGCAGACTCCCAAGGCAAATGAAAATCTGGACA
Organism: Bacteroidaceae bacterium; assembly: GCA_045628125.1. Taxonomy (GTDB): domain Bacteria; phylum Bacteroidota; class Bacteroidia; order Bacteroidales; family Bacteroidaceae; genus Minthousia. The sequence goes on along the minus strand of JAZQPA010000182.1, from coordinate 38,301 downwards.
TTCCTGCAATGCTTCATGGAAGCGTTCCGGATTGCACATAATCTCCTCACGGACGCTTCTCAGAATATCCTTATCCGGATTATACAGACCTGAACAGATAAAATAGGTATCGGTTCCGGGCTCCAGATGGATATAGTATCCGGCCATACCCGATTTTTTCCCTTTAGGACACACATACACACCCAAATGCCACTTGTACGGACGCTTATCCTGCGAGAAGCGCATGTCTCTGTAAATACGATAGGTTATATCGCCCAGCTTCAGGTCATGTACCCGGCGGTCAAACCGTTCGATTCCCTTCATGAAATCCATGGAAAGAGCATCGAATTTGGCCTTAACCTCCAAATACTGTGCCTTATGCTCGTCAAACCAGGGTTTATTGTTGTTCTGGTATAAAGCGAGCATGAAATCAAGAATCGTCTTCATCGTTTAGGAATATCTACAAAATGTTCACTCTTTCCACGCAGATGCTCAGAGAAATAATCCACCAGACGCCAGTAGAAATATTCATTCATATCACCAAAGCCATGACGCTGTTGAGGCAACATCAGCATATCAAAACGCTTTCCTGCCTTAATCAGGGCATTCGCCACACGGATGGTATTACCCGGATGTACATTATTGTCAATGTCACCATGAACCAGCAGTAAATGTCCCTTCAGGTTGGCCGCAATCTCCGGATTGGTTGCAATCTTATACACAAAGGTGGTATCGCCCTGCTCGGAAACCTGCTCCTTCACGCCGTGATGAGTCTCACTCCACCAACGGTTATAAATACTGTTGTCATGATTTCCGGCACAGCTGACAGCAGCCTTGTAGAAATCAGGATAGGTACAGATGGCAGCAGTACTCATGAATCCACCTCCACTATGGCCATGGATACCCACATTCTGGATATCGATGAACTTATACTTGGCAGCCAGCTGCTCCACTGCATATTTGTGATCCTCCAACGGATAGTCGCGCATATTGCCGTAGCCATAATTGTGATACCACTTGCTACGTGAAGGATGACCTCCACGCTGACCTACACTGATAACAATGAAACCTGCCTGGGCCAAGCGGTCGGTGCGTACACTCATACGGGTAAAGGGATAATAGGTAGCCTCAACCTGTGGACCCGGATAAACATAATCGACAATAGGATACACCTTGGTGGAATCCATATTGTATGGTTTGTACATTACGCCCCACAAATCGGTAACGCCATCGGCAGCCTTTACCTTAAAGATTTCAGGGAACTGGTAACCTGCTGCAAACAGCTGCGAGAAATCACTCTCCTGCAGGGTCATGAGCTTATTACCGTTTGCATCCAGCAAATCAGCCTTCGGAACGGTATTCACGCGAGAGTAATTATCGATAATGAACTGGGCGTTGTCATCTACCTGAGCCTCATGGAAGAAATCGCCTGCCGTAATCATCTTCAACCCCGTACCATCGAAATTAACGCGGTACAGATGCTCGTAATATGGGTTCTCGTTCAGTTCCTTACCGTTGGCTCTGAAATAAACACTTCGGGTCTTGTCATCCACCTTCACCACACTTTCCACATGCCATGGGCCCTTGGTCAGGCGAGTCTTGAGGTTTCCGTTATCATCGTACAGATAAAGGTGTCCCCAACCGTCTCGCTCGCTCCAGTGAATCAGGTTCTTTCCGGCATTGGCCAAATACAGTCCCTTGGTCTCCTGATAGGTGTTCATTCTTTCCTCGATGACCGGAACAATCTCATCGGAACCTATGGTATACGAACAGATATCGATACGGTGCAAATCACGGCTGCTACGGGTCAGGTAGAACTTACTGTTGTCACCCAACCATACCGATGGCACATCCAGACGTTCCTGATCCTTTTTTGCACGTGGAGCACGCTCCAAATCGATGGACTGGTTTTTCCACAATGCAGTCTTCACCTCCTTGCGGGTATTGGTGGTCAGGTCGAATAGGAAAAGATGATCCTCCGGAGCCTCTTTCTCGCCAGGCATCTGATACTTATAGGTCTCTAAGGTAGGACGGGGTTGGGCAACAGAATTGATTACCCACAACTCTTTCACCAGACGTTCATCGGTTACAATAGTGGCGAAATACTTTCCATCAGGTGAGAATACGCCCGAAGCACGGCGACGCTTGCCATTGCACAAGGTATCGGTGTTGAGCAAATTATGGGGCTGGCCATAGCCAAAGTCCTTAACTCCATCTTTAGTCAGCTGAATCTCGACAATAGTGCTGTCCTTCTCGTTCTTACGAGCCTTCTGATAATCCTCATAACTCATACGATAAAGGTTCAGGTCCTTGGCATAAATGACAGTCTTCATATCAGGAGAAACGGTTCCCCACTCCATTCGCTTAGCCGGCATGTCATCCTCGGTTATCTGCTTCAGCTGACGGTTCTGGCTGTCGAACGAGAAATAGAACTTTTCCTTACCCCCCTTCTTGTCCTCCGCTGTCTTTTTCTTATCGGCTGTAGACTGCACCTCAAAATAGAAAGTGCGGCCATCATCGGCCACCTTCAACTGCTTGATGGGAAGATGTTGGGCATCGAATGGATCACGAACAATCTCGGTGAGCTGGGCTGCCAGCTCATCACGATCAAACAACGCACGTTGCTGACGGGTTGCAGGATTAACCAAATACCAATTGGTACCGTCACTGGTTTTGTACTCATACCAGAATCCGTTACCTGTAGGCAACCAATGGGGTTCTACCTTTGTGCTGAACAGCATGGTGTTCAACTTCTCCTGAGTGAATTTCTCGGCTTGCAAATACTCTGGCAATCTATCTTGCGCAAGAACGCTCAGAGATGCCACCATACACAAAAGCGCGAGAGTAAAGATACGTCTCATGTTTATCTGTATTAATTGATTATTTCTGCAAAGATACGTCAAATAGTCCTTACGACCCTATATTCGGAACATAAAAAAAGGAGCCTAATCACTTAGACCCCTTCCCAAAATTGTTATATTATACCTAAATCTATTATAACTCATCTAACATGTATTAGTATAAGTTAATGTTAAAGATCGGTTTACATTGTGTTTTTCTGGGTGCAAAGTTAATATGACAATAGCATTAACCCATACCAATGTAAAATATGTAAGTAGATTTATAAAAATATATTTTATTAATAAACAACGCATTAAACAAATCAAAAAGTAGATATTATGAAAACCCGTTTGATGCCATATATTGGATTTATTGCCGTTTTTTTGCTACATTAGTCACTTTTTTCTAACTTTGCACATTGTAAAAATTTTACTCACCATGAAGAATATGCTTCTCTTTCTGATGATGTTCTGCGCCATAAACAGTTTTGGCGCCCCATACAATCAGAAGACCGCAAAGATACTAGCCCAATTAGATTCAATCCTGCCCCTGAGAGGACAGTATGAACAAAATAAACTTTTGAGAATAGAATCCTACAAGGAAGCCGCCTCCAAACGCACCTCGGACGAGGAGCGGTTCTGGGATTACAGTAAGCTTTACAGCGAATACTTCACGTATGATTCCGACTCTGCCCACAAGTATGTCGACTTAAATCTGAGCATCGCCCAAAAATTAGGAAATCCGGATTGGGAAACAGAATGGAACATCAAGAAAGGAATGCTACTTGTCAATACCGGTTTTCTGGCTCAGGCAGACAGACTGTCTAAGGAAATACGCACCTCATTGACCGAAGACCACAAGGTGGAATTCTACGATTTCATGTTTGCACTTTATATGCGTCTAGCTCAATACTCGGACGGTTCGCCTGACATTCAGAAACAATACAGCCAACAGTGCTTTATGTTCCGCGATTCACTTTTAGCCATTATGCGACATGATCATCCGGATTATTTACGGCATAAAGGTGGGCAGGTTCAGGAACGGAAAGAAAAAGAAGAACTTATTCAGGCATTAGAGCATGAACTGGCCAACTCTTCTCTTTCAACCCGCTCTGATGCTATGAATGCTGTTGTGCTGGCCTATTTGTACAATGGTGTAAACAACAAAGACGGATATATTCAAAATTTGGCGCGTGCCGCCATTGCCGATATTCATGCCACCAATTCCGATATTGATTCGCTAGACGAACTGAGTCAGGCTCTTTTTGAGGTGGGCGATCTGGACCATGCTTATCAGTACATCACCAACTGCCTGAACATCATCAGGACCTACGGAAACCGCGTGCATCTGCTTAGATTGACCGCCATTCAGGAAAACATCTTCAAAGCCTATATTGAACGGGGAAAGGCACAGAACGTATTTTCCCAAAGAATGCTCATTGCCGTAGGTTGCATGGCCGTTATCCTCTTTGTCGCTGTCTGCATAATTGTACGCTTCATGTTTAAGCAACGGAACAGCCGTCAGGAACTAAATGAGAAGAACATCCTTTTGGAACGGAACGTGACAGAACTGGAGAAAGCCCAAAAGGAACTGAATACCACTCATAGTGAACTGGAGGATGCCAACACCAAACTTGTTGCCCTAAACACCAAGTTGCAGGAAGCCAACTATATAAAAGAAGAATACATTGGCTATGTATTCAGCATCTGTTCCAATTACATCAGCAAATTGGATGAGTTCCGCAAAGACATCAACCGAAAGGCTAAAACAAATATGTTCAACGAGATTAAAACGATGACCGATTCATCGACTGTGGCTCAAAGTGAATTGAAAGAGTTCTATCAGAACTTTGACGCTATATTCCTGAATGTCTATCCTAATTTCGTTGCCGATTTCAACAATCTTCTGCAACCCGACTACCAGTTCAACCTGAAAGAGGGTGAAGGTCTGAATACCGAGTTGCGTATCTTTGCCCTGGTAAAATTAGGCATAACCGATTGTGTGAAGATTGCAGAGTTCCTGCACTGTTCTGCTCAGACCGTATACAATTACCGGTTGAGAGTAAGGAATCACGCCCTGATGACAGACAAAAAAGAATTTGCCGAAGCGGTTCAGGCCATCGGCAAAGCAACTGTGATATAAAAAAAGAGGCGCTTGTTCAAGCGCCTCTTTTTTATTTAAAGGTTGACTGTAACAGTCTCACCCTTATATTCTATCAACTTGCCCTCTGGATTCTCCAGGTTCAGGTTCATTGGCTTATCTTTTGAGACAACCACTACATTGAAACGGCGGTTCTTCAACATTCCCTTGAACTCGCCCTGACGCTTACCGATGGTCAACGTCTTAGCGGCATCGTTGTACTGGATATCGATAGTAGCATAAGCACCCTTCTCATAATTGTAGTTGGTACCCTCATCCTCGTACAACTGGAACTGACCGTCAGCACCCTGGTATACATACAGGTTAACCAATTCTGCAGGCTTTTCATCGCTCCATTCCATCGCAGGACCGAAAGGTATGATCGCACCCTCGCGAACATAAACAGGGATACGGTCGTAAGGAGCATCCACGGTCTTCTTCTGGCCACCATCAATGTATGCACCAGTATACAGATCATACCATCCACAGGTAGAAGGGAAGTAAACATCACGGGTACGAGCCTTGTAATAGCCTACAGGACAAGCCATCAATGCAGGACCGAACATCCACTGATCAGCAATGTTGTTCACCTTAGCATCCTTTCCAAAATCCATAACCAAGCCACGCATCAGGGTATAATCCTTGAAGTGAGCCCAACCAGCCAAAGAATACAGGTATGGCATCAGATGGTAACGAAGATTATCATAATAAACAAAAGACTGATAAGCTGGATGGTTATCTGGTGCAATGTTCCATATCTCACGCAATGGCCACTGGCCGTGAGCACGATACAAAGGAACAAAGCAACCGAACTGGTTCCATCGGGCCTGAAGCTCTCTCCATTCCTTCAAATCCTCATTCTCTACACCTGTCTGGTCGAAGATGGTCTGAGCCGCCACATAACGTCTCTCCACGCAGAAACCACCGTTATCCATTCCCCAGAATGGGATACCACTCATGCTGTAGTTCATACCGGCAGTCATCTGAGCACGCATATCCTCCCAACGGGTTCCGATATCGCCACTCCAGGTAGCAGTGCTGTAACGCTGTTCACCGGCAAAACCGCTACGGGTCAGCAGGAACACGCGCTGGTTTGGATTCACACTACGCTGGCCGTTATAGATAGCATCTGCATTGACAATGGAATAAGCATTGAAATACTCGGTACTTGAACCCAGAGCGGTAGGACCGCTCAACGCCTTGCGATACCACATTGGAGTACAGTCACGTACATTTGGCTCACTGGCATCCATCCACCAGGCATCAACACCCTGGTTATATTTTGAATACAGTTTCTCGTCCATCTGGCGCCAGAACATAGCACGAGCACCTGGATCATAAGCATCGTAGAATGAGCCCATAAAGCCCAACCAGTCATAGATGCTGTCCTTCACTGCCTGACCGTAAATCCATCCGTTCTTATCCAATTCCTTATAGTTATTGGTAGTGCAATAGAACTTAGGCCATACAGAAATCATGAAACGTCCATGCATGGCATGAACACTATCAATCATAGCCTGAGGATTTGGATAACGTGAAGCCTCAAACTCATGGTCACCCCATGAATCCAAAGGCCAGTAGTACCAGTCCTGAACAATGTTGTCCACTGGGATATGGCGCTTACGGAACTCAGCCAGGGTGCTCTCCACCTCACCTGAAGTTTTATAGCGCTCACGGCTCTGCCAGTAACCCAACACCCATTTAGGCATAACCTGTGCCTTACCAGTCAGGGTACGGTAACCGCTGATAACCTGATCCATATCGTTTCCGGCAATGAAATAGTAATCCATATCACGGGCCATCTCACTCCAGACACTCAGACGGCCCTGCTCCTCCTCGGTTTGAGGCACTGCCGCACGCAATCCGCAATATGAGGTGCCACCATCAGGTTCCCACTCAATACGGATTGGGGTCTTCTGGCCCTGAGTGAGCGGACAATCAAACTTCCAAGCATTCGGGTTCCAGGCTGTACGCCAACGCTCAGCAACAACTTGCTGATTGTTGATGAAAACCTTAGTATAACCTGCATAATACAGAATGAAATGGTAGTTGGAAGTAGTTGGTGATTCCAGATAGCCTTCATATACCACCTTTGCCCCATCCAGATTAATATCCTTAGGCAGACCATCCATAGCGAAAGCATGTTCATAATACAAGCTATCTTCATTCTGCACCAGTGTCTTTCCCTTTGCATCGGTATAGGTACCGGTCAAATGTCCCTGATTTCCATCCTTATCATACAGGGTAAAGGCCTTGTGCAACTGCAGGTAATCATTCGGATTTCCCCAACGGCAGTAAGAATAGCTGTCCCATAAAATACCATAATTCTTATTACTCATCACGAAAGGAACAGCAACCTTGGTATTGTACTGGAACAGGTCCTCGTTCTTTCCCTTCATGTTATACTCCTCTGACTGGTGCTGTCCCAATCCGTAGAAAGCCTCATCATCAGGGCTGTCGAACTGTACGTGCCAGGTCCAGGCATTTCGCTGCTCATCGGTCAGTGTACCCACACCAATCTCGCGTTCCGGAACGCAGAATGGCTCAAATGTCTTTCCATTCTCTGCGGTTTCCTTAAGCAGTGCTTTGCCCTGTGCATCAAAGAATTCCACACGGCCATTTGACTTGTCAACAATGGCGGTCACTCCTTTTGCAGCAACAATAACCTTGCCGTCCTTTTCGGTTACGGTATACTCAGGTTTAGCATCCTGAGGTACAACCATCAAACTTGGTTTCTTCTGTGGCAAAACATCCTCATGAGTGGCGCGGACACGGATGATATAATCGTTTACCACCTGTAAACTCACCAGTTTCGCTCCGTTTTCAGAAGGATTCTCCACTTTCACAAGAACTTGATTGTCATCGCCCTGAGGAGCACATGACACAGCCATTGCCCCGACGAGCAACAGGCCGATAAGTGTTTTTGTCAGTTTCATCTTTCCTGTTTTATTTTCTTGTTATCATTTATTCAGTAATTAAACCCGCTTCCACCCAAGAACTCTCGCAACAGAGAAGTTCGCGGAATATCCTCATCCGACACATACTCAAAGCCTTGAATGGCCTTCAGCAATCGCTGGGCTACCGGATAAGCCTCACTTTCTGCAGGGACAGCAGCCAATAAAGGTTCTGCCTTGCTGCGCATGACTGCCAGTTCCAGATTGATGGTGGTATTAAAGTGAGCCATGGCTTCTTTCTGGAAAGGTTCTATCCAAATCTTCTCACCTTCACACACAGATGGCCACTGCTTGATGGTTTGTTCGGCTGTAAAAGCCCCCTTGTTGCTGTCACGGATAATGCGACGCAAAAGACGGATATCCTGCATAGGGAAAACTGTCCCATCACTTAAGGCCATATCTGTCATTACCGCAATATATATCTTATATTTTACATTTTCAGGCAACTGACTGGTAAGCAAAGGATTAAGCGCATGGATTCCTTCAATAATCAGAACCGTCTCACTGTCCATCTTGATGTGATTACCTCTGTACTCCCGTTTACCAGTGGTAAAGTTGTAAGTAGGTGTGCAAACCTCCTCACCGGCCAAAAGAGCCTGAAGATCATGATCCAGCAATGCCAGATCCATGGCCTGGATATTATCAAAATCATAACGGCCGTCAGGGAACTTAGGGGTATCCTCACGATTCACAAAATAATCGTCTGTAGAAAAAGAAATGGGCTTAATTCCACAAGTCAGCAACTGAATACTCAAGCGCTTACAGAAAGTGGTCTTACCACTGCTGGATGGTCCGGTGATGAGAACAATTCTCACAGGATTTTCAGAGCGGAAACGGCGCTCGATCTCCTCTGTCATTTTTACAATATTTTTCTCCTGATTCGCCTCTGCCACCTGTATCCACAATTTGGCATAACCATTATGGATTACCTCGTTCAGTTCCTCTACATTGGAAAGGCTTGTGATAGTGTTCCAATTCATGTGTACTACATTTCCAGTTTTGGCAACAAAGTTAAACTAAAATCTTTATAAAAAGGCGTTTTTGAGGCAAATTTATGCTATCTTTGTACGCTGAAATCAAAGAAGAGTATGAATAGTATTATTGATTTAATACACCAAGAGGATAAAACGGCTTTTTCGTTTGAAGTATTGCCACCACTGAAAGGTAACGGTACCGAACAGTTGTTCCGCAATATTGACAAACTGATGGAGTTTGATCCCAAATATATCAACATCACTACCCATCGTAGCGAATACGTTTACCGGGAAGATGCTGACGGGCGTTTTATTCGCGAACGACAGCGTAAACGTCCGGGAACGGTAGCTGTAGCCGCAGCCATACATAACCGATATGGAATTAAGGTGGTGCCACACATGGTTTGCAGTGGTTTTACCCGCGAGTCCATTGAATACATGTTGCTGGACTTACAGTTCCTTGGTGTAAACGACCTGTTGGTACTGCGTGGAGACAAGGCCAAAGAGGACCGTGTGTTCACACCAGAGCCCAATGGGCCATCACATGCCATCGACCTCCAGGATCAGATTAATGATTTCAATGCTGGAAGATTTATTGACGGTTCCATCATCAAGGTACCGGGACATTTCTCGTACGGAGTGGCCTGCTATCCTGAAAAACATGAGGAATCGCCCAATGCCGAGCAGGACCTATACTGGCTGAAAAAGAAAGTAGAGGCTGGAGCACAATATGCCGTGACCCAGATGTTCTTTGACAACCGTAAATACTTCGACTTTGTGGACCGTGCCCGAAAGGCAGGTATCAATGTTCCCATCATTCCTGGCATTAAGCCTTTTGCCAAACTGAGTCAATTAAGCGTTGTTCCAAAGACATTCCATCTGGATTTGCCCCAGGAACTGGCAAGTGAGGCATTAAAATGCAAGAATGACGAGGATGCTAAAAAGCTAGGAATAGAATGGTGCACAGCACAATGTCAGGAACTCATCAAACACGGAGTGCCAAGTATCCATTTCTACACCATCGGTGCAGTGGATAGCATTGCCTGCGTAGCCAAAAACATCTACTGATATGTTTTTTAGGGATGTAATAGGACAGGAACAAGTAAAGGGGCGCCTGATTAAGGAAGCGAGAGAGGGACGTGTAGCCCACGCTTTACTCTTTACCGGACCAGAAGGTACCGGTAAATTGGCTATGGCCATCGCCTATGCCCGCTATCTGTGCTGCCAGCATCCCAATGACAATGATGCCTGTGGCCAATGCCCCAGTTGCAAGATGTTTAACCAATTGGGCCATCCGGATTTGCATTTCGTATTTCCGGTAGTCAATAAAAGCAAGACATCAGGCAAAAAGACGAGTTGCGATGATCTTCTACCCGAGTGGCGTCAGCTTTTAGGGGAAACGCCCTATTTCAACCTGAACCATTGGTTATCAGCCATGGGAGCAGAAAACCAACAGGCCACCATCTACACTCAGGAGAGCGAGAGTATCCAGCATAAGCTGATGCTGATGTCCAGCCAAGGCGGTTATAAGGTGATGATCATCTGGCTACCCGAGAAAATGCAGGAAGAATGCAGTAACAAGATATTGAAATTATTGGAGGAGCCCCCTTCAAAAACAGTATTTATCCTGGCCAGCGAGCAACCGGAGCAACTGTTACAGACCATCAGGAGCCGAACCCAGCAGATAGAGTTCAAGCGTCTGGATGCAGGTCTTATCGCTGCGCAGCTGCAACAGAACCTTGGCATCAAGGAATCGGACGCCAAACGTATCGGGCATATAGCCAACGGCAGTTATTTACGGGCATTGGAAGCCATTCACATCAATCAGGATCAGGCTCTGTTCTTTGATATGTTTGTGATGTTGATGCGATTCGCTTATGCCCGCAAGGTACGGGAAATGAAACAATGGAGTGAGCAGGTGGCTTCCTGGGGCCGTGAACGGCAGAAAAATTTTCTTACCTATTGCCAACAATTGGTTAGAGAGAACTTTATATTTAACTTTCACGACGATCGTCTGAACTACATGAACGAGACTGAGAGCCAATTCTCAATCAAGTTTGCACGGTTCATCAACGAGCGGAATGTGATGGGAATTATGGATGAATTAACTGAAGCACAGCGACACATCGAGCAGAATGTGAATGCCAAGATGGTATTCTTTGATTTTGCGCTAAAGATGATTGTGCTTCTTATACAATAAAAATATGGCAGATTTTAAGCATGATGTTGCCGGACGCGGTATCTGCTGCAGAGGATGCGGAAGGCAAGATAATAAACTGAACACATACGACTGGCTGGCAGATATTCCAGAGAATGATCAATATACAGATCTGGTTGAAGTGCAGTTTAAAAATACACGTAAAGGTTATTACCACAACACCAATAACCTTGATTTGAAGAAAGGAGATATCGTAGCCGTAGAAGCCAGCCCCGGCCACGACATCGGTACTGTAACCCTGACCGGACGTTTGGTCTTACTTCAGATTAAAAAAGCAAACATCCGAAACGAAGCAGATATCAAGCGTATCTACCGCATTGCAAAACCGGTGGATATGGAGAAATATGAGGAAGCCAAGAGCCGTGAGCAGGATACCATGATCCGCAGCCGACAAATTGCCAAGAACTTAGGTTTGGAAATGAAGATTGGCGACGTGGAGTATCAAGGCGATGGCAATAAGGCTATTTTCTATTATATTGCTGACGGACGTGTGGATTTCCGCCAGCTGATAAAGGATTTGGCTGCAGCCTTCCATGTCAGGATTGAGATGAAGCAGATTGGTGCGCGTCAGGAAGCTGGCCGTATCGGAGGTATCGGTCCTTGCGGACGAGAGATGTGCTGCGCCACTTGGATGAAGAATTTCGTATCAGTTTCTACCGGTGCAGCACGTTATCAGGACATTTCGCTTAATCCTCAGAAACTGGCCGGTCAATGTGCTAAGTTGAAATGTTGCATCAACTATGAGGTAGACACCTATGTGGAAGCCAGCAAGCGGTTACCTTCACGTGAGATTGTCCTTCAGACTATGGATGGGGACTTCTATTTCTTCAAGGCGGACATTCTTACCGGTATGGTCACCTATTCATCTGACAAGAATATTGCAGCTAATCTGGTTACCATTCCTGCCCGTCGTGCTTTTGAGATTCTGAACATGAACCGCGCTGGCGAGAAGCCAGAGAATCTGGAAGCAGAAGGAGCCTCAAATGGTCCTTCAAGACCTGTTGACTTGGCAGAGCAAGAAGATTTGACCCGCTTTGACAAGCGCAAGTCTAAGAAGAAGAAAGACAGAGGTCGTGATAGGGGGCCAAGAGATGGTCGCGAGAACAAGGAACCACGTGAGCCCAAAGAGAACAAGCCTCAGAAGGAGCAAGAGGTGCCAGTAGAAAACACCGAGAGCACCCCGTCAGAGAATGCCACTGATCAGCATCAGAACCGGGAGCCACGTGAGAACCGGAGCAACAGGAACCGACGCGACAAACGAGGCAACAGAGGGCCACAGGAGCACCGGAACCCTAAAGAGGAAAATGAGGGAAACGAGAACCGCAACCCAAAAGAAAACGTGGCTCCAAAAGATAATCAGGAATCCTCAACACCTCAAGAGCCTAAAGCCCCAAGAGAGCCGAGGGGGAATAAAGAGCCAAGGGAAAACAGACGACCAAAGCATAAGCAAAGACCTCGTCATGAGAATAAGCCAACTGAAAATAACAAGCCTCAAGAATAACCTTTTGATAGCAGGAGTACTTCTCCTGCTATCAAGTTGTATAGACACCAATATGGTCTATCACGTGCATCACTCTTTGCCTGAAAGTACTTGGCAAAGAGGCGATACACTCTCATTCCAACTTAACAACCTGACCCACGGACATACCTATTCCATCTTTTTAGAAGGCAGGTTTACTCAATTATACCCCTACAAGAACCTACAGATAAAGATGCTTGGTAAACAGGCTATTTCGTCGAAATTGGTAATCAAGGAAGACAAGAGCGGTTTTTATCTGGCAGGCGAATCAACAAACCCCATCAGATACAAAGCAGACAGTGCCCAAAACACTTTGCAGTTTATCCCTGATATGCGCAGGGAACGTCTGCATGGAATCAGCGATATTGGAATTAGGATTGAATACTGATAGGACTATTTCAGTTTTCCTCGCTCTGCATCAATTCGCAAGAAGATGAAAAGCAGCAGTGTAAAGCCCCACAAAGAAGATCCTCCATAACTGAAAAACGGCAAAGGTATACCAATTACAGGTGTCAATCCCAGCACCATTCCTACATTGATAAAGACATGGAAGAAAAAGATACTCAAGACAGAGTATCCGTAGACACGGCCAAACTTGGTAGGCTGACGTTCGGCAAGGACCAGAAGGCGTAGGATTAGTATCAGGAATAGGAGTAACACTGTAGACGCACCGACAAAGCCTTCCTCTTCACCTACCGTACAGAAAATGAAGTCGGTATCCTGCTCAGGAACGTACTTCAATTTGGTCTGTGTTCCATTGAGAAATCCTTTTCCCCAAATACCTCCAGATCCAATAGCAATCTTGGATTGGTTCACATTATATCCGGCACCGGCTAAATCCTCCTCAATACCCAGAAGCACATTGATTCGGGTTCGCTGATGGGGTTCCATCACGTTGCTCATCACATAATCGGTAGAGTAATGGAAGCCCAAGGAAATGAAAGCGAACATTGCAATAAAGAAATAATGCTGCACCCTTTCCCGTAATCCCCAATAGCACAAATAGCCAATGACTACAATCACAATTCCCAATTGGATATAGGTGATGTCGAATGGAATACTCCACTGGGCAAACATAACGGCCAGCAATGTGGTCCCCAAACCTATGCCCAACAATTGCCAAAAAAGTTTGTTGTTCTGGCAATAGTTTCTAACCATTCCCACAGAAAATACCAGAATCATCAACAACACACAGAATCGTCCAACTGGTGTGGAATCATGCAGGAATAAGTCACTCTGGTACCGTAGGCCAATCACAAAATACAACACCGCAGAGATTCCGGAAAAAAGTATGGAACCCGGCATTCCCTCCCGATAAAACATCAGAAAGAAAGAGGTGTACACCAGAGCAGACCCGGTCTCACGCTGTGCAATAATGAGAAACATGGGCAAAAGAACCAATCCTACCACACTCAAGAAATGCTTCCAGCGCTGTATATTAAATCCATAGGAGTTCATGTACCTGGCCACACATAATGCTGTGGCAAACTTTGCAAATTCCGCAGGCTGGAGGCTTACCGGGCCCAGGATCAGCCAAGAATGGGAGCCTTTAGTATCGGGAGCAATAGCGATTGTCACCACCAGCAGCAGCATCATTGCCACATAAATCACATTTGTCAGCGTCTCATACAAGCGTTCCTCAAGCATAAGCAATACAAATCCCAATCCGCATGAACAGCCAATCCAAAGAAGCTGTTTGCCTGAGCGGGAATCAAAGCTCATCAGGTCTATTGCACCGAAATCATAGCTGGCACCACAAACGCTTATCCACCCTCCTGCCAACAATAAGATATACAGGAGAATGGTAAACCAGTCAATGGACTTAAACAGACTACTATCGCGATCCACTACCATACGAAATACGTCTTTGCTGGAAGCTGTTGGCCTGTGCCTCACTAGCTGCCGATAGTTTACCATTCAGATACTGCTCCATCATCAGCGTACCAATAGGCACACCGTAGGTTGCACCAAATCCACCATTCTCCACGTAAACGGCAATGGCAATCTTTGGGTTATTCATCGGAGCAAACCCCATAAATACGGAGTGGTCGTGACCACGGTTCTGTGCAGTACCGGTTTTTCCGCAAATTTCGGCCCATGAAACATTTGCAGCCTTACATGTACCTCCCTGAACTGCGCTACGCATTCCCCGAACCACGACATCATAGTATTCCTTGTCAACCAGAGTTCTTCGAGGAGTGGTATATAACGAATCCAAATCCTGGCCTTCAATGGACTTTACGACATGAGGAGTAATGAAGGAGCCTCGATTGGCTATGGTAGCGCCAAGGTTAGCAATCTGAAGCGGAGTCAGAGTCACCTCACCCTGACCAATTGAGATACTGATAACAGTCAATCCACTCCAATCGCTCTTATACGCCTTGTCATAAAATTGAGCATTAGGAATCATTCCTCGTTTTTCACCCGGCAAATCAACTCCTAATTTATATCCAAATCCCATGGAGACCATGTAGTCCTTCCAGGTAGTCATAGCTGTTTGTACATTTCCGTACTTCTGTCGAGAGCCCAACATGTTATACAATCCCCAACAGAAATAACCATTGCACGATGTGGCGATAGCTGGAACCAGGGACAATGGTGAACCATGGCCATGGCAGCCGACACGAAGTCCACGATACACAAATCCGTGATAACAAGGATAGGCTGTTTCTGGGGTAATAATACCCTCTTGCAAGAAGGTCAGCGCTTGGGATGTCTTAAAAGTAGATCCGGGAGGATACTGTCCCATGATAGAACGGTTCAACAGGGGTTTCCATTCATCCTTACTGAGAAGCAGATGGTTTTTACCCCTTTTACGGCCGACCATCAGACTTGGATCATAGTTTGGTGCACTTACCATACACAGGATTTCTCCGGTTTCCGGTTCGATCGCAACAATGGAACCAATCTTTCCTTCCATCAGACGCTCACCCAAGGCCTGAAGTTCCATGTCCAATGTCAGTGTCAGATTCTTTCCTGGCACAGGCAATTTATCGAATTGGCCATCCATATAATGGCCCTTGATCAGACCATGTGCATCACGAAGCAAAACCTGAACACCTTTCTCTCCGCGCAGTTCCTTTTCGTAACTGCGTTCCACACCCAGCTTACCAATATAGTCGCCAGACTTATAGTAATCATCCTCTTCCATGTCGCCTTTAGACACTTCGGCAACATCTCCCAGCACATGTGCAGCATGACTGGTGGCATATTGACGGATAGAGCGTTTCTGTAAATAGAAGCCGGAATAATTATGAAGTTTTTCCTGAAACACTGAACTCTCCTCTACAGACAACTGGTCCATGAAAAGTTGCTGTGTATACTGAGAATAGCCCGGATTCATATTGCGGTTCTTGATAATCTTCATACGATTGATGAAGAACTCCTTATCAATACCCAGAGAATTACAAAAGTCCAATGTGTCCAAGTCATGCACCTCGCGCATGATTACCATGATATCATAGGATGGCTGGTTATAAACCAGAAGGTTGCCGTTACGGTCATAGATAACGCCACGTGACGGGTACTGGATCTGATTCAGGAATGCATTGCTTTCAGCATTTTTCTTATAGTCGTCACTTAAGATTTGCAATGAGAATAAACGCAAGATATACAGGAGCACAATGGAAATCATTGCACCAGCAAGTATATATTTTCGTTTTTCCAAATTGAAATCTTTCATACCTTTTTCTTCTGAAAGCTTGCTATACTCAGCATAATCAACAGGGTAAATAAAGTACTACCCGCAATATTGATCAAAACATCAATCGGATGGGCCAATGAGAAGATGACCAGCAGATAATAAACGATCTGGAACAGTAATGTAGCTACCAGGAGATAACGCAAAAAGGGGCCAAAACCCATTGAAGGGAAAGAAGGCACCAAGTCTTCCGAACTATCACGAGGAGCTAAGAAATCCAGCAATGAAGGCTGTAACATGGCAAGCAAGGTACAAGCAGCAGCCGAAACACCTGGAGTATTTGCAAAAACATCACTGGCCAATCCTATCAGAAAACCAGCCAACAACAAAGTCTTCCTGCCTGTCCCACGCTGGAATGTCAGGATAAAATAGATGTATGGCATAGGGGTAGCATATCCGAGTATATTGACATGATTCAAAATCAGCCCTTGTGCCAAAAGCAACAAAACTGCCTGCAGCAATTTATACAAGACGGATGCTATCATTTACGGTCCTCCTCCATTTTTCTGATGCGGTCCTCAAGAACGTTCAACTCAGGTACAGCCTGAAGCGGTAAGACCAAGACATCACGAATACGGCCAAAATCTGTAGCCAATTTTATCTTCAATTCATAAGACAAACCGTCACTACTGTTATAGATGGCTATAATTTTTCCGGCCAATATTCCTGCAGGGAACATGGTAGAATATCCACTGGTCTCAACCAAATCTCCCTTTTTGAAATATGCATGACGAGGTACATCCTCCAACATGGCATACTGACTGTCTTCACCGTCCCAACGCAGGTTGCCTAAGTAACTGCGGCCACGGATTCTACAGCTGACAGTAGACATCATATTAACCACAGGCAAGACCAATGAATAATGAGCGGTAGACTGGTAAACCACACCTACCAAACCATTACCGCCCACGACACCCATATCGGGCTTTATGCCATCGGACTCACCCTTGTTGATGGTAATGAAATTATTCTTGCGATTGGTAGTGGCATTTACCACCACTGCCGGAATGGTGGTCAAAGTATCAAGCAAAGGACGCATATGGCTTGATACAACAATGGTATCCGTATTGCGCTCCAATTGCTGGCGCAATGCGTTCAATTCCAAATTCAGCTGCACATTTTGCTGGGTCAGTTCTTCATTCACCCTCGCTAAATCAAAGTAAGCGGTAACTTCCGACTTTACGTCGTACACTCTACCGCTCACCTCGTTAGCCGAAGTAAAATAAACACTACCCTGATAGCTATTAAACTGGAAAATCAACACAAAACTGATAATTTCCAGCAGCAGAAAAAGGAACCAATAATTATACTTCTGTAAAAAAAGAAGCAGATTTCCCATTAATACCTATTAGCGCATCAAGAAGGTGAAATTCTCAATATTCTTCAATGCAATTCCTGTACCGCGTCCAACACTCAACAGAGGATCCTCAGCAATATGGAATGGGATATTAATCTTATGCTCCAGACGACGGTCCAAACCACGCAGCAAGGCACCACCACCAGTCAAATAAATACCGTTCTTTACGATATCCGCATACAACTCTGGTGGGGTCTGCTCCAAAGCACTCAGGACAGCTGCCTCAATACGGGAAATAGACTTATCCAAGCAATGAGCAATTTCCTGATAGCATACTGGAATCTCCATTGGCAAAGCAGTGATACAGTTAGGGCCATGAACCAGATAATCCTCTGGAGCCTGATCGCCCAGATCGGTCAAAGCTGAACCTACATGAATCTTAATACGCTCAGCCATACGCTCGCTGACCTTCACATTGTGCTGGCGACGCATATATTCCTGAATATCATTGGTCAACTCATCACCTGCAATTTTAATAGATGTGTCAGATACAATACCACCCAAAGAGATTACAGCAATCTCAGTGGTACCTCCACCTATATCCACAACCATGTTACCTTCCGGAGCATTTACATCCAAACCGATTCCGATAGCAGCTGCCATAGGTTCGAACACCAGATACACATCACGACCACCGGCATGCTCTGCAGAATCACGAACAGCACGCAATTCCACCTCAGTACTACCTGAAGGTACACCGATTACCATACGGAGTGATGGAGAGAACAGGCGATTACCTGTGTGAACTTTCTTAATCAAACCACGC
Organism: Bacteroidaceae bacterium; assembly: GCA_045628125.1. Classification (GTDB taxonomy): domain Bacteria; phylum Bacteroidota; class Bacteroidia; order Bacteroidales; family Bacteroidaceae; genus Minthousia. The sequence goes on along the minus strand of JAZQPA010000182.1, from coordinate 19,854 downwards.
ATCATCTGCTCACAAGCGTTGAAATCGGCAATAACGCCTTCACGCAATGGGCGGACTGTACGGATATTCTTATTTGTCTTCTCATACATCATCTTTGCCTTCTCACCTACGGCAATCATCTTGTCCGTGCGGTTATCCAAGGCAACGACCGAAGGTTCGTCAACTACAATCTTACCGTCTGCGATAATGATTGTATTGGCAGTACCCAAGTCCATCGCGATTTCTTGAGTGAAAGAAAAAAATCCCATAAAATGTATTACAATCTAAATTCTTACAATATCTATTTAAGCAACATGTCATGCCAAGTATCGCTACCAGGCATGACCATGTTCTATCTGTGTACTATTATTTATCGAAATAAGCATGGATAGCAGTATCATAGTGGCTAGATACGCCAAATGCCTGCTTTGCAAACCAACGACGCTGGTCAATAGTTGTCTCAGCACCCTGCTCTGTAACGATATCCAGCAATGGCTTATACTCAGCCTTGCTAGGAACGATAACAACATCCTTGAAGTTCTTGGCACCTGCACGAATCAGAGAGATACCACCTATATCAATCTTCTCAATGATTGCTGGCTCATCTGCACCAGAAGCTACAGTTGCCTCGAAAGGATACAAATCAACAATTACCAGGTCAATCTCAGGAATCTCATACTTTGCCATCTCAGCCTGATCCTCTGCCAACTCACGACGGCCCAAAATGCCACCGAACACTTTTGGATGCAAAGTCTTAACACGACCACCCAGAATAGAAGGATAAGTTGTCAGATCCTCAACTGCCTGGCATGGGAAACCTAATGACTCGATGAAAGCACGAGTACCACCAGTTGACAGGAACTGTACACCCTGCTCGTTCAGTTTGGTCAGCAATTCATCCAAACCGTCTTTATGGAAAACGGACACTAAAGCCGTCTTAATCTTCTTTGTTTCAGCCATTTTATTATGTTTTAATTAATTTTGGGTGCAAAGTTATGAAATTCGCACGTCTTTACGAAAGATTTTCATCTTTTTGTTTCCTAAATTTTTGCCAAAAAATGTTCCAAGTCTGACTTCAACCGATTGAATGGCTCGCAGTTTAAGATTGCTCTGTTCTTTTTCAGCATCAAATCCACACTGCTCTGACTGTGCTGATAACTGTTCAGCTCATTCTGCATCTGGCAATCATGGCCGGCAAGAGCCCTGATTTCATCTTCACGTTCTTTTCGCAACAAGGCACAAAGCGGCGTCAACAGTTTCAATGTCACATTCTCAAATATATGATGCCCCTGCATAAAATAATAAGCATTATCAGGACGGACGCCCAGATGGGCCATCTCCACTTTCAATGCCTCAATTTCTTCCTTGCATTCAGTAAATTGATGTTCCAGATAATTCAGTTTCCTGTTCACTCTGCCTTCCAGTTCCATGAGGCAATGTTCCAACTGCAACACATCCACACGAGAGAGCCGTGCGACATGGGCAAATTCCATAATGGGGAAAGTTCTCAAATCGTTCTTGCGATAGAAATAAACATTCCAAACAAAAAGCGGATAAGTTATTTGAGAGTATATCCGGAAAAATTCCTCGAAATCAATCATCTCGTGGTCATTGAGTGTGGACATCACACATACCTCATGAAGCGTGGCAGCATTACACTGGTAATTCTCAATGGCATAAGCGTAGGTATGGAACACATACGGACTTTCGCACATTTTCTTCGAGGTAGGAGTGGCGCCCTGCAGCAGATAGTCATAATCTGCATCCACACAGGCAATCATGTTTTGCCCCAAGGTCTGACCTAATGTATTCATCATCGCCTGCTTTTTTCCTTTAGTCAGACTGTCTCGAGAGGGTAACATCACCTCAAAATAGACAGACTCTGTCTCGTAGACACTCAAGATGTTGCGCCAGAACATGATGTCGTCATATCCTTCAACGTACACCACAATTTTCTTGCGCGCTTTCTTAGGCCTCAAACGATTTGAAGCTCCTATATAAAGACTACTTAAATTTTCCGACAATCGTCTGGCCATTATTTCTCGAATTAGCAGGTTATATCACTGACCTCGGTAACTGCATCCATCCACCCATCCATAATCATGGCAGGAGAATGGGTGGTCAGAATAACCTGGGCATTAGGATTCAATTCCCGAATCAGACTGATCAGTCGCTGTTGCCAGTCTATATGTAAACTGATTTCCGGCTCATCCATCAGCAGCACATAAGGACGCTGATTCTGGACTAGAACCGTCAGCAGAATGATCAGCATTTGCTTCTCACCTGAAGAGAGTTTATAAGGAGAAAGTTCTTGCACGGAAAGTCCACTACCCTCTCCATGATACAAACCTAGAAAGTCCATCTGCTGCTCAAAACGGAGTTCATTGCATTTACGCATTACCCTCTTACCGGTATCGGCAAACAATTGGTCGATAATATCCAAGAAGCGAGTTTTTAGGATAGGAACCTCAGCAGCCAAGCGACGACCTTCCTCGTCACCTCTCTGCAAAAGCTCAATCATCCGGTTTCCCATATTCACCTGATAATCAAGATACTTTCTTTGCAGCTGATACAACTGCCAATCCAATTCTGAACGAATCTCAGCATCGCCTGCTTTTTCGATAAGTTCCACTTGAGCCATGGGTCGGTCAAAGCTACGGATAATATCAAAATGCAGTTCTTCTGCATCAGCTGGAACAAATTGAAGATCCAAACCCGGCAACATGGTCTGTAGGGTGCCATCAACGACACGCAAACTCCGCAAAGCCGAAACCACCCGGTTGATGATAGTTGACTTGCCTATGCCATTGATTCCACTCAAAATGTTTACACCTTTCTGTAAATTCCATTCGATATGCTTACGGCCAGCCCACAAGGAATCAATACTGATTTGTGCAATATACTCAACTTCTTTTTTCATGAGTCTATAGAATTTGCGTAAAGTTAGGTATTTTGAGAGTAAAAACGAAGGGAAACCCATAAAAAAGAACTAATTTTGCAACGTTTTATGAAAAATCAATCCTCAAATGCCGTACTGGAACTGGGCAAACAGGCCCTGCTATTGCGCATGGAGTATGAAGCTGAAAAAGAGGCCTTCATGCTTCAGGCACAAAACATGGGCATTCCCCGCAAGATCAAAAGAGGCATTTGTTGGTATCCTGTTCGTATCGGCCAAAGCTATTACAATTCACTGAACCAATTGGTTGTTGAAGTCTTTCGCACTCAGGATCAGGATATAGAACATTCGTTTGAATACGGTCGGCCGGTTTGTTTTTTCACTTGGCAACCTGGTGATGAAAAGGTAAACTTTCTGCCCCATAATGCCACGGTGAGCTATGTGGACGAAGATAGGATGGTGGTAGCCTTGCCTCAAGGACGAGGATTGGTTGATATCACCTCCGCTTCACATATTGGAGTCCAGTTATATTTTGACGAGACCAGTTACCGTCTGATGTTTGAGGCACTCAATAAAGTTCTCAATGCTGACAAAGGGCGGTTGGTGGAACTACGCGATATCATCCACGGCAGTCAGCATCCTCAAAAGCTTCAATTTGAATCGCTCCATTTTCCCTGGCTGAATCCCACCCAGGAAAAAGCAGTCAATGAGGTTCTTAGAGCTAAGGATGTAGCCATTGTCCACGGTCCTCCTGGAACTGGGAAAACTACCACCTTGGTAGAGGCAATTTATGAGACTTTGCGAAGAGAAAGCCAAGTGCTGGTTTGTGCCCAAAGTAACATGGCAGTGGATTGGATTAGTGAAAAGTTGGTGGATCATGGGCTGAATGTGCTTCGAATAGGTAATCCTACCCGAGTAAATGATAAGATGCTGTCATTTACCTATGAGCGACGTTTTTCTGACCACCCGGAATACCACCAGCTTTGGAGTATAAGAAAAACCATCCGTGAACTGCAAGGACAACGGGGAAAGACAGCTGGAGTACAGCGAAAGATTGCGAGTTTGCGCGACCGTGCTACCGAGCTGGAGCTACGTATTAAAGAGGAGTTATTCAGCCAGGCCCGTGTAATTTCATGTACACTGACAGGAAGTGCCAACAAGGTATTAAGTGGTATGAAATTCTCCACCCTTTTCATTGACGAGGCTGCCCAGGCACTTGAAGCAGCATGCTGGATAGCCATCCGAAAGGCGGGACGTATCATTCTGGCCGGAGACCATCAGCAACTTCCACCCACCATTAAATGCTTTGAAGCGGCAAAACAGGGATTGGACCGTACCATGATGCAGACTATCGCCCAGAACCGACCGGAATGTGTGACGCTTCTTCAGGTACAGTACCGGATGAATGAAGCCATTATGCGTTTCTCCTCTGATTGGTTCTATGAAGGGAAGGTACAAAGTGATCCAAGTGTAAAATACCGAAGCATCCTGGACTTTGACCGTCCGATTGTATGGATGAATACAGAAGGAATGGACTGCAACGAGGAATTCGTAGGTGAGAGTTTCGGACGAATCAATAAACAGGAAGCTCAGCTCTCCATCGAGCAACTGAAAGAATACATTCTGAAAATTGGAAAGGAGCGTGTTTTACAGGAGCATATTGACGTGGGACTCATCAGCCCGTATAAAGCCCAGGTTCAGTACCTTCGTCAAATGGTAAAACACGACGGATTCTTCAAACCGTACCGCCATCTGATTACCATTAATACGGTGGATGGGTTCCAAGGCCAGGAGCGTGACATCATCATCATTTCTCTGGTTCGTGCTAACGAGCAAGGTGAGATCGGTTTCCTGAGAGACCTTAGACGAATGAATGTGGCGATGACCAGAGCCCGGATGAAATTGATAATCCTTGGTGATGCTTCTACCCTTACCAAACATCCGTTTTACAAAAAGTTATTTGAATATATCCAAAAACTATGAGCAAGATAGCAGCCCTTATTTCCGGTGGAGTTGACAGTTCCGTAGCCGTATATATGCTAAAGGAGCAAGGATATACTCCCGACTTATTTTACATTCAGATTGGTCCGGAACAGGAGACAGAAGATTTCACCTGTACCAGCGAGGAAGACTTGGAAATGGCCACTGCAGTTGCCCGCAAATACGGCTGTCCATTAAGAGTTGTCAACCTGCATAAAGAATATTGGGACTTGGTGGTTTCGTACACCATGGACAAAGTCCGTCAGGGACTTACCCCAAATCCAGATGTCATGTGCAACCGGCTGATTAAATTCGGTTGTTTTGAGCAGCAAGTTGGACATGAATACGACTTTACGGCTACCGGACATTATGCCACAACTGAAATCATTGATGGAAAGACATGGTTGGCCACCAGTCCTGACCCCGTAAAGGACCAAACTGATTTCCTGGCACAACTGGACTATATGCAGATTCACAAGGCTATGTTCCCTATCGGTCATCTGATGAAAAATGAGGTGCGCGCTATTGCTGAACGCGAGCATCTGGTTACTGCACGCCGAAAGGACAGCCAGGGTATCTGTTTTTTGGGACAGATCAATTACCGTGACTACATCAAAAAGTTCCTGGGTGAAAAGCCGGGCCGGGTCATCGACATTGAGACCGGTAAAGTCATCGGACAGCATAAGGGATTATGGTTCCATACCATTGGACAGCGCAAGGGCCTTGGTTTTGGTGGCGGTCCATGGTATGTGGTAAAAAAAGACATGAAAAAGAACATCCTGCTGGTAAGCAATGGTTTTGACACCCAGCGCCAATACCGCAGCACATTCGGTGTCAGAGCCTTTCATGCCATCACAAAGAATCCATTTACTGAAGAGGGAAAGTCCTATGAGGTTACTTTGAAAATCCGGCATACCCCCGAATTTACTAAAGCCACAGTTACCCCTACTCCTGAGACACTATTGATTCATGCAGAGCAGCCCATTCAAGGTGTAGCTCCAGGGCAATTCTGTGTAATCTATGACCAGAATCATCACCTGTGTTACGGTAGCGGTGAAATTGAATGGTTAAAGAGATAAATAAAAAAGGAGCAAACACTTGTTTGCTCCTTTTTTATTTATAGGCAGTAGATTAATCTGTCAGCAATACGGTCAAACCGCAGGCAGCCTGAGCGCCATAGACCAATGACTGCTCAATATCCGCGGTCTTTGAAGGACCTGACATCCAGGTGCCGAAACCATACTTTGAAGAATTCTCACCCAACTTCTCCAGTTCCTTATATGCATCATGCATGTTACTAACAATATTCTTGCGAGAAACGATCAGCACCAGGAACTCAGAGATAAAGCAAATAGCCTTCTGCTTCATATCCATAGGAACCCATACACATGCATTCTCAGCACATGCGATTGAACCCTGGATTACACCGACATCAGTTCCATCCAAATCCTGAGCACACTCTACAGTGTCAGGGTTGCGGTCTGCCTTTACGCCAGGAACATTACTAGAAATGACCTTAGCCTCAGGATAAGCCTGACGAATCAGTTCGTTGATATCATCACCTTCCTTAACCTCTATCAGTTTGGCACCTGCAGTAGTGGTAGTCTGCTTGATATATTCAGCTACAGGATCTGCGAATGTCAGTTTCTCAAAGCCCAAATCAGGCATATCATAGGTCTCACGTACATTCTTGCGGAGACGACCTAATATTTCATTTTTACTACTCATAACTTAGTCCTTTTTAATGTTTTTCCACTGAGCGTGGAATGACTTCTTAAACTCTGGCATTGTGTGATGCTTGCACCAAGCATTCAACTTCACACCTGTAATGAATGCAGGCAGTGCATTAGCCACTGGAGCTAATTTCAATGCAGTGGTATAAAGACCTGGGCTGTCAAACATTACCTTCATACCGTTTGACATCAATTTCTTTATTGGATCTGCATGGCCCATATCATCCAATTCCTGACGCCACTTGTAGATCTGAGTAGAAAGATCCACCTTAACAGGGCATACGTTATCACAAGAGCAGCACAGTGAACAAGCTGAAACATTGTGATAGTTCGCATCCTTATCCTTCAGCATACCCAAGTTGATACCGATAGGTCCTGGGATAAAGTAGGTGTAAGAATAACCCATAGAACGGCGATAAACAGGACAAGTGTTCATACAGCCACCACAACGCATACACTTCAAGGTCTGCCAGTGCTCTGGGTTAGCCAGGATATCACTACGGCCGTTATCTACCAAAATGATATGGAACTCACCGGTTGGACGTGGTTTCTTGAAATGAGAAGTATAAACGGTAGTAGCCTGACCTGTACCATGACGAGCCAACAGACGCTGGAATACGCCCAGAGCATCGTAGTTAGGAATAACCTTCTCCAAACCGATAGAAGCGATATGCAACTTTGGCACAGAAGTACTCATATCTGCATTACCCTCGTTGGTGCAAACAACGATTTCACCAGTTGAAGCCACACCGAAGTTGGCACCAGTCATGCCACACTCTGCAGTCATGAAATTATCACGGAGGTGATAGCGTGCGCAACGTGTCAGATAGGTAGGATCAGCCTTTGCCTCTAACTCAGACTTGTCGTCATAACCCATGCTCTTTGCACCCTGAGGACCATTTTTCTCCAACAAGCCCTTTTCGCCAAAGTTCTCCTTTACCTGCTCACGGGTAATATGGATAGCTGGCATGATAATATGGCTAGGAGGAAGGTTCATCAACTGAAGGATGCGCTCGCCCAAGTCGGTCTCTACAACATCGATACCATTCTTGATCAGGTTCTCATTCAGATGGCACTCTTCAGTCAGCATGGACTTACCCTTTACCACCTTCTTCACATTATGCTGGCGCATAATCTCCAGTACAATCTCGTTGTACTCCTTGGCGTCATTTGCCCAATGAACAATAGCACCATTCTTTGTCGCATTGCGCTCAAACTCCTCCAGATAGTCTGCCAGATGAGTGATGGTGTGTTTTTTGATTTGGCTAGCAGCCTCACGCAACTGCTCCCATTCTGGCAGTTCGTTAGCCTGAATATCGCGCTTTGCACGAACACTCCAGAAAGTCTGGTCGTGACGTGAAACCTTATCTTGATTCTGCAGGAAGGCTTCTGCTTTCTTTGCATGTAATGTACTCATAATTCTTTTTTAGTTAACAAGGTTATTAAAGCCCACTTGCCAGAATCTGTGCCACGTGGATAAACTTGATAGGAGTGCCGTCCTTCTTTGCCAATCCCTGCATGTGCATCAGGCAAGAAGAATCAGGACCAGTAATAAACTCTGCACCGGTAGCACAGTGGCGAGCCAACTTATCGCGTCCCATGCGAGCAGAAACATCAGGCTCCTCAATAGAGAACATACCGCCAAATCCGCAGCACTCGTCTACACGCTCAGGCTCAACGACCTTAATGCCCTCTACCAACTGCAACAAATCCTTAATCTTGTTGAAGCGAGGCATAACGCGCTCAGATGGAGAAGAAAGGCCTAACTCACGAACACCGTGGCAACTGTTATGCAAACTAACAGTATGAGGGAACTTTGCCTTCAAAGAAGTAGGTTTGATAACATCATGCAAGAACTCAACCAAGTCCATAGTTTTCTTGGCTGCCTCACATTCATGCTTTACGATATTTGGGTGGAAGAACTTGATATAAGCAGCACAACTGGCAGATGGAGCTACCACATAATCATATGGTGCAAACAACTTATCGTAATCTTCTACTAATTTCTCTGATTTCTGCTGGAAACCAGCATTACCCATTGGCTGGCCGCAGCAAGTCTGCTTCTCTGGATACTCCACGTCCAGGCCAAGGCTCTTCAACAACTTGTATGTAGCTACACCAACCTCAGGATAGAGGGCATCCACATAACAAGGAACAAATAATCCAACTTTCATTTTTTTCGTATTTTGTTTTGAGGTGGCAAACCAGGAACATAAGATCCCGGTCTGCCGCCTTAATATTATTAACCTACTACTGACATTAAGATAAATGCCACAACACCTACAGTCAAGCCATAGATTGCAAATGGGATCCAGGTCTTGCGCAGAATCTGACCCTCATGACCAATCAAGCCCAATACAGCACATGCAGATACGATGTTGTGGATACAGATCATGTTACCCATAGCACCACCTACACCCTGCATAGCTACTGCTACAAAGTGCTGGTTTGGAGTATAGCCTAAAGCTGTTGCTGCATCCCACTGGAAGTTTGCGAACAACATATCTGCAACGGTATTTGAACCGGTGATGAATGCACCCAGACCACCAATGTAAGAAATCAGCAATGGCCAAACTGGAGCAAAGGTAGTAGACAGCAAGGTAGCCATAGCCATTGGCATAGAGATACCTGCATTACCGCCAATCAGTACTTCAGTAGCAGAAGAACCCTTGAAGATTGAAACCAAAGCAACAGATGCCAACATAGCAATAGTAGGAGCCTTCATTTTACCCAAAGCTGTGCTCCAAGCACGCTTTACCTTATCCTTACCAATCTCATCATCCTTGGTCATGCCGTGCATGAAAATCGTCAGGATTGCAACCAGGATGAATGGAATGATACCAGGAAGATTCAGCAATGCGATAGACTCGTTTACGCCTTCTACACCCAGAATATTCTTGAAACCGAGGCTGAACATAGGATCATTTACCAGTGGCTTCAGGCCGAAAGCAGGCACACGGGTAATAACCAGGATGATACCGCACAATACGTAAGGCATCCAAGCCTTAACCTGACTCATGTGCTTCTTGAACTCCTTCACATCAGTAGCCTGAATGTTACCGCTCCAGTCAGAATCCCATTCTTTCTGATCAGCAAAGCCCCAGACTTCCTTTGGAACACATACACCCTTCTTGGTCAACCATACCAGTACACCCAAACCGATGATACCACCCATCATAGATGGAATTTCCGGACCTGACCACCATGCTAAAATATAATAAGGTACACCGAAGCAAACAGATGCCATCAGACAGTACTTCCATACTGCGAAACCTTCGCTCCATTTCTTATTTTTACCGAAGAAACGAGTCATGAAACCCAGCATGAAGATAGGCAACAGAATCAACATTGGCAGATGACCTAAGGTTACATACTCACCAATGTGCTTGTAAACCATAGCAGAATCTGCATTGGCAATACCCATATCACTCAGTGCCTGAAGCGCATCAGTTTCAATTGAGCCGAAACCCTTGATAGTAGGAGTACCTACTGCACCGAATGTTACAGGAATACTGTTAAAGCACAAGCAAACGATTGCTGCACACAAAGGAGGGAAGCCTAAACCCAGCAACAATGGAGCAGCCAATGCAGCTGGAGTACCGAAACCGGCAGCACCCTCGATGAATGCTGAGAACATGAAACCGATGATGATGGCCTGCAGACGACGGTCAGGAGTAATCTCCTGCATACCTGCCTGAATGGTTTCCATCGCGCCACTGGTCTGTAGGGTGTAGTAAATCAACAATGCACCGAAAACAATGATCAGGATACCAAAAGCGTTCCAGAATCCGGCCAATGTCAACGCAGCTACACGTACAGCTGAAAGCTTCCAGAAAATCAAAGCTTCGCCAGCAGCCAATAAGAATGATAATGGCATGGCCTTGGTAGAAGGCCAGCGGAAGCCGGCCATCAGAATTAAAGCCAGCAGAATGGGTAAGAATGCTAATAAAGCAGCTAATCCGATACTCATAATATATGTATTTTTTAGTTATTAGATTTTTTTAGAAACGAACACCAAATTCTACAGATGCCTCACAATAGTTCTGGTCACCCAAGTTCTCGTGAACATAAGCCAAACGTGGCTGGAACCACATATTCTTATGTACCTGGATGCTTGGAGAAACGGAATAGATTGAACGGGTGGAATTCTTGGTTCCATCATCCTGATAAGCATCATATTTCAACCAGGTCTTCACAACCTTGCTGCAAGGAATACCCAATGTAGCATACCAACCCTGAGCACGGCCAGTGCCTGCCCAAGTGCCATCCTTTTGATAATCGGTCACCTTGTGACCTACAGAATGACCGTATTCTGTACGGAATGTCCAATCATCCTTATCATAGAAGATAGAGAACATGTAGCGGTCACGGTTCACGGTTACACCCTTGTAAGCCGCATCGGTACAAGTAAAGTTACCAGTCCAACCCCAAGCAGCCAGAGTCAAGCCCTTAATTGGCTGAATCTGGATAGTACCTGACAAGTCTTTCTGTGAGTTTGCATCCGACGCGTTGATGGTCTGGCCGTTTGATACCATGAACTGATAGTGAATCAGGCTGTGCTGATCCTGACCTACAGGGAACAGATCGCCCTGGAACTGGATACCCTGGTCACGGCCACCGCCATTATCGTATCCGATGAAGTCGGCCTGTGCTGCCAACTTAGCTGTAACCTGTGCATAAGCACCATCATGATACTCATAAGGGTTGTAAGGACACTCAAAACCGAATACACGGATGAACTGACCAGCCTTGATCTGGAACTCCTTGTACTTCTTCCACTCCAACCAATAGTCCTTAACATGGAAACTGGCATTAGATGTCTGCAACTGTAACAGGTAAGCAAAGTCATCAAACAATGTACCCTTCACATACAAACGGACATTCTTCTGTTTGAAACCGTCACCAGAGTGAGCACCGTCCTTACCGCTGTAATAGAAACCAGCCATGTAGTAACCACCGAAACTTGGTGCAGAAGCATACTTGGTAATGTTTGCGCCATACTCCTTCTTTTCACCGGCACCATCATTTTCCCAATTCTTAGCAATAGCATCGTTAAGGTACTTGGTCACGAAACCTTCCTCGAAGGTGTCCTGAGGAGTAAAACCTGCTGTCTGTTTTTCTGTCTTCAGCGAATCGCCAACCTCTGTTGTTTCAGGAGTGGTCTCCGCCCAAACCGGCATAGCCATCATAGTGGCAACTGCCATAGTAAATAATGCTTTCATATATTATATAAGGTTAACTTTATTCAATAGGTGTTGTGCACTCGTCCACCAGATAGGCAATAGAAACGTATGGAACACCGGTATTAGTATGCAAACCAATCTCGCAGGTACGGCTATTGCTGTAACCGATCTGGATGTTATTTGCCTCCAACTGAGGTTTCAGCTTGCGCAAAGCATACTTGTTTACCTCTGGATGGGTAAATCCACGGTCACCAGCAAATCCGCAGCAACCTACTTCCTCTGGAACAACCACCTTAGTAGAACACTTCTTAGCCAGACCGATGATGGTATCAGCCAATCCCATCAGACGCATAGAGCAAGTTACATGAACAGCTACAGGACGATCGATTGGATTGAACTTCAACAGTGGAACCAGATAAGTGCTGATAAACTCTGCTGGTTCGTACAGTTTCATCTGCTTGATGCAATGACGCATACGATGCAAACATGGGCTCTGGTCACACAATACAGGATACTTACCCTGCTCGCTAGCCTCCCAAAGAGCAGCCTCCAGTTCCTTGACCTTGCGGTCAGCAATATCCATCATACCCTTGCTTTCCCAAATGGTACCGCAACACAGTTTCTGCATGTTCTTAGGATAAATCACCTCATAACCAGCCTTGTTCAGCAAGGCAGTCATCTTATTTACCAGTGGCTCCTTAACTGGAGAATCCTTGGCGGTGCCCATGGTCTGGTTGATACAGCTTGGGAAGTAAACCACCTTACGCTCAGCCTTCACTGCACTAGCAGGAACACCATACAGAGCCTTAGGCATAGCTGCGCACCATTTTGGCAGACCTGCTGCATGCATAGCACCACCAATGCCATTCATTACAGTTGTACCCAGAATGGTATGTCCCAGATTAGCCAATGACAATACCGGACGCAAACTGCTCTTTATACCCTCGAAGTGATTAGCGGCAAAATTACCTACATTGTATCCGAATGAACCTGGCTGAAGGCTCTCCTGACGGATCAGGTGAGTCAGATCAGCAATATTGATACCCATAGGACATGAAGTAGAGCACAAGCCATCGCCTGCACAAGTCTCATTACCCGGATACTGATACTGTTTCTTCAGCAATTCCAGACGTGCAGGATCCTCACCGGTCTGCTGCAGGCGTGAAATCTCACGACGGATCACCATACGCTGACGGGATGACATTGTAAATCCGCAGGTCACACAATTCACCTCACAGAAACCACACTCTATACACTTGTTCAATTTAGCGTAGATGCTCTCTGCCAATTCCTTGTCTGGATCCAGATCGGTAACCTTCAGCAGAGGCAGTGGCTTGATGTTCTTGATATGACAGGTTGGATCGTCATTAAAGATAACACCGGTATTGATCAGGTTCTTTGGGTCGAACAGTGCCTTCACCTTCTTCATCAGCTGATGAGCCTCGGTACCCCACTCATGCTCAACAAATGGAGCCATGTTGCGGCCAGTTCCATGCTCAGCCTTCAGAGAACCATCGTACTTATCCACTACCAGGGCAATAACATCGTCCATCAGTTTCTCGTAACGCTCGGTATCGGCAGGAGTCTTAAAGCTCTGGTTGATGATGAAGTGATAATTACCCTCCAGTGCATGACCATAGATACATGCATCGTCATAACCGTGACGGGCCAACAACTGCTGCAACTCTACGGTAGCCTCAGGCAGGTCTTCGATTGGGAAGGCAACGTCCTCAATCAAACAAGTTGTTCCAGGTTCACGCATACCACCCACACTTGGGAAGATTCCGGAACGGATAGCCCAGAACTTAGAATATTCAGCCACATTTTCGGTAAAAGTAAATGGGATGTAAGCCTCGAACTGCTTCAGGCAATCCAGCACCATCTGCTTCTGTGCTTCCATCTGCTCTTGACTTAGGCATTTCACCTCGGTCAATACAGCAGTAAGACCGGTAATGTCGGCATCAGCACCCAACTTCTGACGCTGTTCCTCAACATATTTCAAGTAGATAGGATCGTCAACAGACGCCAAACTCTTGTAATCCAGCATCTCGGCACTCTTCACGATAGGACCATCCTGATCCACCAGTTTCTTCATAGCCACAACCGCACGGCAAGACTCCTTCATGGTTGGGAAATAAAGCATGGCAGTCGACTTAGCTGTCTCCTCAGGAACGGTGTTCATGGTAATCTGTGACATGAATGCCAGAGTTCCCTCGCTACCCACCATCAGGTGAGCGATAATCTCGAACGGATCCTCATAAGCAATGAATGGACGGATGTTCAAACCGGTCACATTCTTGATGGTATATTTCTTTTGAATGCGGTCATGCAAAGCCTTATTAGTCTTTACCTCATCACGCAATGCCTCGATACCTTTCACAAAATCAGGATGAGAAGCCTTGAATGCCTCACGACTTTTGGCATCACCGGTATCCAGAACCGTACCATCTGCCAGTACAATACGTGCACTCTGCATCATTTTGTCACTGTTGGCATGAGTACCACAGTTCATACCGGATGCATTGTTCATCACAATGCCACCAATCATAGCGCTCTTAATACTAGCAGGGTCTGGACCCAATTTTTGACCGAATGGAGCCAGCAACTGGTTCACACGATGACCGACCAAACCAGGCTGCATGGTAATCTGCTTGCCTTCGTTGGCGATGGTGTATTTCTCCCAGTTCTTACCAGCTACAATAAGAACCGAGTCAGTAATACTCTGGCCGCTGAGGGCTGTACCTGCAGCACGGAAAGTAACAGGAATAGCATACTTGTCAGAAAGAACTAACAGTTTAGAAACCTCGTCCTCACTTGCTGAACGGATTACAATCTGAGGGATATGACGGTAGAAACCGGCATCTGTACCCCACGCCAGTCGGCGCAATTCGTCCGTATAAATTCTCTCCTGAGGGATGAATTGACGAACGTCATTTAAGAAGTTGGAATAGTTTGATTCCATATTAGTGTTATGTTAGTATTATGCATTAAGTGTAATCAATAACAAAAATACTACAAAATCCTCATATTTTATAAATGTTAAGGTTTATTAACGCAAAAATATGCCTATCTTTGCATAAAAATTGAGCAAATATGGCGACAAAAGAGACAAGAGGTTTCATTAATGGCATCATCTCAGGAATTTCCTTCGGACTCATCCCTTTATTTTCCATTCCAGTAATAGCCTTAGGCATGGGAAATATCAGCATTTTGGTATACCGTTTCCTGTTCGGAAGCCTGGGCCTGCTGGCTGCTCTTCTGTTGCGTCGCACCCCTATGCAAATTTCATGGTCAGCGTTCTGGAGAATCTCTCTGTTATCCTTTTTTTATCTGGGTACAGCACTGGCCACACTGGAGTGTTACCACTACTTGTCATCGGGTGTGGCTACAGCTCTGGTTTACACCGATCCCATCTGGTGCTCCATTATCGGTCTGCTGTTTTTGGGCGACAGGTTCAACATAAAACTGACCATTGCCGTCCTGATGGCCACACTAGGCGTAATGATGCTTACGGATGTGTTTACCGAAGATGGTCAATTCTCGGCCATAGGTATTTTCTGGGGATTATTCTCCGGCCTAAGTTATGCCCTGTATCTGATCTTTCTTCCCCGCATGAAAATGAAGGACATGCCCAGCCTGAAACTCACGTTCTATGTTTTCTTTCTGGGCATGATTTACTTGATTATTTACAGTCTCATCACCACCGGTGAGATTCAGACTGTTAGTAGCACAAACGGTTGGATTAACCTTATCCTGCTAGGGCTTATTCCTACAGCACTTAGCAACATATGCGTCACCATGTCGCTTCGTCTCATCGACTCCACCATTGTGGCCATTTTGGGTGCATTCGAGCCCCTCACCGCCATGGTGATCGGTATCTGCGTTTTAGGCGAAACAGCCACCCTACTCAGTATTTCAGGAGCAGTACTCATACTGTTGGCTGTGGGACTGCTGACCATCAGGAAATAAAAGGCTTACTTTTCCTTACTCTGTATCTTTTTGAGTCTCGTCAATGCCTCGACATAGTAATAGTCGGCATAACTGAGGGGAACATCCACCTCAGTACCATTGGGGCGATGACCGGTGCTGTGCATCAGGATAAAACCATGATGACTGCCTAAAGAAGCCATATAATCAGAGTTTGAAAGACTTTGAAGCTGGTGGGCAGCAAACTGCAACCACTCCTGACGATCCTGGCTTTGAGTATCCAGCATATAGAGTTCCAGCAAGGCACTAGCCATAATGGCTGCAGCCGATGCATCACGCTGAGTATCAGGTATCTCTGGACAATCGAAATCCCAATAGGGAATCAAATCATCCGGCCAGTTGGTGCGATGAATCAGATATTTGGCAATCTGCTGTGCCTGTTGCAAATAGAGGCTATTCCCTGTTTCCCGGAACATCATGGTATAACCATATAATCCCCAAGCTTGTCCACGAGCCCATGCACTCTCATCAGCATATCCCTGTGCGGTTTGGCGATGCAGGACCTCACCTGTCTGGGCATCATAATCCACCACATGATAGCAGGAGTAATCGGGACGGTAATGGTTCTTCTGTGTTTGCTGGGCATGCGAATCGGCGACCTGCAGCAGCAGGCTGTCATTATCCAGATGTCCTACAAACTCCAACAATTCCAGATTCATCATATTATCAATAATAACGGCATTCTGCCACTGTTTGGGCCAATCCCACGATTTTATTACACCGGCTTTAGGCATGAATCGTCCTGCCAGATTCTTGGCTCCATTACGAAGGACAGAGAGGTAAGTGCTATCGGAAGTGATGCGGAAAGCCTGCCCATAACTGCATTGAAGCATGAATCCTATGTCGTGTGAACCTTTTTCATCCTTCACCGGTTCTACCCTCTGGGTAAATTCCTTGGCCAGTTCCCGCAGCTGCAGGTTGTCAGGTTGTTGCTCACTCAACATCCAAAGAGTTCCTGGGAAAAAGCCACAGCACCACCAGTGTATATCACTGGTTACCAGATTACCGTCTTCGTCCAATGTCTTCGGAAAGCGACCGGGTTGGTCTTGCAATTCCTGTGCCAGAAGCATGGATTGCTGGACGGCATGTTGGAATATACTATCGATTTGATTAGTGGTAAGTCCACAATCCGATGAAGCAGGTTCACCATCTGTACAGGAGATGAACAGCGAAATGCCCAACAGGGCTGTCAGTAGTGTTTGTCTCATAATGCTGTGCAAGGTATTATTTCTATTGAATGTCTTCGATTTTTCGCAAATATACACATTATTCGTATTTTACAAATCAAATGAGGGGAAAATCCTTGGAAAAAGTCGTATATTTGCCATCGAAAGAGAGAGTAACACGACTACAATCAATTTATTAATACATTTTCCTATGAAAAAGTTATTTTGTTCCGTCTTTGTCATGGCCGGCATGATGCTAACTTTGGCTTCTTGCCAGAGCAATGAGCAGGCCAATTCAGAGACATTGCACATTGATTATGAGGAATATACCTTGCCAAACGGTTTGAAGGTTATTCTTCATGAGGACCACAGCGACCCTATTGTGGCTCAGGCTATTGCCTTTCATGTAGGTAGCGCACGCGAGAAAGAGGGTAAGACTGGTTTTGCTCATTTCTTTGAGCATATGCTGTTCCAGCGTTCAGAACATCTGCCACGTAACGCATTCTTCAACAAGATTGCAGACATGGGTGGCACTTTCAATGGTGGTACCGGTAATGACATGACCACCTATTTTGAGTGTGTACCAAGAAATGCATTGGAGAAGATTCTGTGGATGGAGTCAGACCGTATGGGTTTCTTCATCAATACTGTTACCCAGAGCGGTCTGGAACGTGAGATTGACGTTATCTGCAACGAGAAGCGTCAGACCGAGGTAAACAATGCATTTGGAATGATGGACGATGTGATGAGCAAGAACTTCTTCCCTAAACGTCACCCATATAGTTGGACCGTCATCGGTGAATTCGAGGATATTAAGTCGGCTACCGTAGAAGACGTAAAGGAATTCTACCGCAACTACTACGTGCCATCAAACGCCACCTTGTGTTTAGCAGGTGACTTTGATATTAAAGAGGCTAAGGCACTGATCGAGAAGTATTTCGGCGAGATTCCAAGTCATCCGGTAGAAAAGCCGAAAGTTTGGGACGTAACCCTGGATCAGACCAAAAAATTGTACTACGAGGATCAGTTCGCATCCATGCCAGCCGTTGAGGTAGCTTACTCTGCTGTAGCAGCAGGTCACGAGGATGAGCCTGCACTGAATGCATTCTGTAGCCTGTTCGGTCGTGGAAAGAACTCTCCACTGTACAAGAACATCGTTGAGAAGAACTTGGCTCCAAACGTATCTGCCTATAACGGTTCACGTGAGAGTGCAGGCCAGGTGAGCATCAGCGCCACAGCATTCCCTAATGTAGACATCGACCAGATCATGGCAGCAATCGAGCAGGCTATGGCAGATTTCGAGGCAAACGGTGTGGACGAGGAAGAGCTTGCAACCCTGAAAGCAGAGAACGAGACATCAGCTTACAGCCGTTTGGGCAGCGTCCTGGGCAAGGCTCAGATGCTGGCACGCAATAAGGAGTCTTACGGTAAGGCTGACAAATTCATTGACGATATTGCTGCATTCCAGAAGGTGACAGCAGAAGATATCATGCGCGTATATGAAAAGTATGTAAAGGGCAAGAATTACGTAGCTGTAGTAGCTGTTCCGAAGGGTCAGGTAGAATTGGCTATCGAAGGCAGTGAGCCTGCTAAGTTGATCATGGAAGACCAGAGCAAGCAGACCATGAAGAGTACTGCTGGTGCTGTAGTGGACGATGATTATGAATTCACTCCATCTAAGATTGACCGTAGCGTAGAGCCTGATTACCTGCCTAATGCACCTAAGACCAATATCCCTACTATCTGGAGAGGCAAGTTAGGCAACGGAATCGAACTGGCGGGCATCACTCAGCGCGAGATTCCTATGGTGAACATGACCATCAGTATCGATGGCGGTCAGCTGCTGGAGCCTGCAGGCAAGATGGGTACTGCCCAGATTAATGCCAGCATGATGAACGAAGGTACAGCCGACCATACCGCTGTTGAGATGGAGCAGATGCTGAAGCGTCTGGGTGCACGTGCCAGTGTGACTACTGACACTAAGTCCACAGTCATCAACGTATCTACCCTGTCAAAGAACCTTCCAGCAGTAGCTGAGATTGTGAATGAAATGCTTACTAAGCCACGTTTCGACGAAGCCGCATTTGAGCGTGCAGTGAAGGCACAGAAATCTTCTATCCAGCGTTCACTCACCAGCATCACTTCTTTAGGTTCACGTGCAGCTAACAAGCTGTGGTTGGGCGATTGTGTTTACACCAACTATCCAACCAACGAGAGTATCGATGCTGTTACCATGGACGATGTAAAGGCTTACTATGCGACTCTTACTCCGAAAAATGCGCACATTGATGTTGCGGGCGATGTTGACCTGAAGACTCTTCAGTCAGCCATGAAAGTATTGGAAGGATGGACTGGCAGTGATGTAGCTGTTCCTGAGATTACCTTAGGTCAAAGTGCAGGTCCTGGTACCTACTTCATCGATTTCCCAGGCTCTAAACAGTCTTACATCTACATCATCGGCCCAGGTATGAAGATTGACAATCCAGAGTACTATAAACTGACTGTACTGAACAAGCGATTGGGCTCTGGTTCTGCTGGTAAGTTGTTCGAAGTATTGCGTCTGCAGCGTGGTTATACCTATGGCGCAAGTTCGTCATTCAACTCCAACCTGAATTACGGTTACTTCCAGGCAGCATCAAGCGTTCAAGGCAGTTCAACCAAGGAGTCTGTCCAGTTGTTCAAGGAAATCATCACCAACTTTGGTCCTGAATTCGATCAGGCTAAGCTGGAGAGCGTAAAGGGCTCATTGCTCCGCGGTAATGCATCTGCATTTGAGACCAACAACAGTCTGGCCAACCTGTTGCTGAAGATTCGCAACAACAAGTTGTCAGATGATTTTGTAGCTAAGGAAGAGGCAGTGGTAAATGCCATGACCTTGGAAGCTCTGAAGGCTCAGGCCGCTGAATATCTGAATATTGATAAAATGATTA